>DATDNK010000360.1:0-6660 GCA_036518275.1 Candidatus Acidiferrum sp. | reverse complement strand
GGACCCTAATGGTTCCAGCCATTCCATAGCGATCCCGCAGCCTTGGATAGCGAGGCCAAGCGAAGGAAACAAGCTCGCCGGCTTCCAACCGAGCGGATTTATGAACCGCCGTAGGTCCAGCCTCCGGCCAAACGAGAACAGAAAGCTGCGCGGTTATCGCTAGAGAAGATGTGGCTGCGATCGTTTTATTCGGAAAGCTCACGCGGAACGGTTGGCTTCCCTGGTCCGGGACAGTGACAAGTATAGTGGAAGATCTTGGCATGTGCGGCGCTGCTGCTATCGCAGACGTTAGCCTGTATGGAGCGGGACTTCTGGGCGCACGGCGTATCGAGCGGACCGCTTTGGGTCGATGTACGAGTCCGGGACTCGGACGTACGAGCTTGGAGTTCGCTGGAGGCGACAGGTTTCGTGCGACTGGCGCGATCGTGCCAGTGGGCTCAGAATTGACTTCTGGCTTCGCTGATGACCTGGATTCTGCTGCCGGAGACGATTCTGAATCCGTGGAGCGCGCCTCCGCGGAATATTCTGAACCTCGCGTGCTCTTCTCGGGCTTTCCTTCAGAAGGCGTGGCGTCGCCAAACGTCCTGGCACCCACGGAGTCATCGGAACGTGCCACCGGCGGAGTGGGAGTCCGCGAAGTCGATTCGTCCTCTTGATCCGCTTGGTCAGGCTGCGTCGGCGGCTTGGCATCCTTGGCGAGCAGTGATGGCGGGGGCTCTCGGAGGCGCTTCCCGAGCGGGCCGCGCCCCACAGTGAGCCCAACGGTGAAAGCAGTCACTGCGAACAAAAACAGTAATGCGAATACATTGACCTGAAATGCGGATATTTCAAGATGAGGAAAACGCCAGGACGAGCCTGGAATGCGATCCGCGAACGGCTGGCCCGTTGGAACCTGTGCTGCAAGACCTGTGAAAGCGGGAGAGTGGCGGCCTTCCTTGTGAGGAGGTTCGACGAGCGATGGAGAATCCAAATCGCGATCCGCTTCCGCAATTTCAGAATCCTCGATCGCAAATTGCTGAGACGCCGTGTGTGCCATCCGTTCTGGCAAGGGGGCCGGCTCTTGCTCCGGGAAAATACTCTTAATCGACACGGCAGGGAAGTCATCAGTGTCGGCGCAAGGCTCTGCGGCTTCCTGATCCTGAACAAAAGGCTCATTGTCATTAGGGTCAGGTGCGAACTCGCGAGAACTGGTTTCCAGGGAGTGCTCGTCGTGGTCAATTGCGCATTCGGCTCCTAGCAGAGTTCCTTCCTCTTGCGCACCGGTGTCGGTTCCCCGCTTTGCCTTATTCCGCTTTGCGAATTCAATGAGCGCTGCAAACCTGCCCCCCGCAACCGAGAGATCGTCAAAAACGTTTGCAACGTTTCTCGGGTTGAACTGAAGCTGCCGGGCCGTGAGAGAGAGACGGAGGCTGTCGTCAAGTTCGGTTCGCTGACTCTCCGACAGAAGTTCTCGGAGTTCAAAATAGCGGGCGCCGTTCCCGTATTTCTCTCTCCACTCCCGAATGGCGAGAAGACGGCGATTCGTGTCCTTTTCCAATTCCTGTTCCGGTGGTTCCGCGCCTTCGGTGAATATTTCGGCGTCGCCATGGGGCAAGGCCATGGTGATTTCCCACAATCCGCCGCGCAGTTCCTGAACCTCGTTGGACGGCAAAGATGTTTTTCGGCACACCCACTCTCCGCGCTTCCTGTCGAAATCAATCGTGGCGCGATACTCCCCTGTTTCGTACTTAAATACTGGCAGCGGTTTGAGCGGCGGCCACGTACCGGCCAGGATGGATTTCATCTCGGACTGCTGCTCTGGAGAGGTGAGCCCAGCGAAGTTGGCCTTGTGCAATTTCATGATTCGGCCCAGGAAGCTCTAGCCGTTCAATCGGCCTGTCGGTGGCGATGAGCCTGTACTGTAAACCCGAACACCATCCAGGGAAACTAGTTTCTCTTTCCCTTCCCGAAACCTCTTTCGGCCATTTCCAAGGATCGGCTTCCACAGCATTAACGTATAGACGGCTGGGATCACATTGCGGTCTTTGCGGTGGCCACACCGTGTCCACAGCCTTGCCCTTGGCTCCTGCAAACTCTTCTTTTTGAGCTACATACAAGGGGAAGCGGAATGAGGCTATCGGTGGTGAAAGCACAAAATGGACATGTCGGTACCAATAGGAGCTTCTCTCAAAAGTTGGAAAATAAAGCTCCAACCACCTAAAGAGCTTATGTGAGACAAGCTTCTAGCCGGGTTTGCGGAGGGATTGCAGGTCGATTCCGAGTTGCTGGCACTTCTTGTAGAGGTGGCTGCGCTCGAGGCCGAGGACTCGCGCGACGTTAGTCATATGGAAATTGTGACGATGAATTTCGGCGAGAAGCACTTCCTTTTCGAAAGCTTCAGTTCGTTCCACCAACGTTCCCGAGCCGGTTCCGCCGGGCGCGAGCCTTCCGCCCGGTGAATCGGAAGAGGGGAGCGCGAGGCGAACATCGGCTGCTGTGATGGAGGTATCGGATGCGAGCAAGACAAGGCGTTCGACCACGTTGCGCAATTCGCGGACGTTGCCGGGCCAGGAGTATTTTCGCAATTCGGCGATCGCATCGTCCGCGAACACTTTTTCCTTCCAGCCGTTTTGCGCGGCCACCTGGCGTGCGAAATGCGCCACGAGCTCGGGAAAATCTTCGGGGCGCTCGCGGAGAGGCGGAAGCGTCAGCGGAAAAACATAGACGCGGTGAAAGAGGTCGTTGCGGAATTCGTTGCGCTTGACCAGTTCCTCGAGGTTGCGGTGCGTGGCCACGAGCACGCGCACGTTGACTTTGACGGGTTTGTCGCCGCCGACGCGCTCAACCTCGCCTTCCTCGAGCACACGCAGCAATTTCGCTTGCATGGCCACGGGCATGTCGCCAATTTCGTCGAGGAAAAGCGTGCCGGCTTCGGCTTGCTCGAATTTGCCGAGATGGCGCGAAGCCGCTCCGGTGAAGGAGCCTTTTTCGTGGCCGAAGAGTTCGGATTCGATCAGTTCCGCGGGAACAGCGGCGCAATTCAGCGTGATGAAGGGATGGTCGTGCCTGGGCGATTTTTCGTGAATCGCGCGCGCAACCAGTTCTTTGCCGGTCCCTGTCTCACCCAGAATGCAGACGCGCGTCTCGCTGGCGGCTACGCGGTCGATTTGTGCCAGCAACTTTTTCATCATCGAGCCGGAGCCGACTAACTCATGTTTGCCAAGGCGCTGGCGCAGTTCGCGGTTTTCGTCTTCCAGGCGCGTTAAGCGCAATGCATTTTCGACGGTGACAAGCAATTTATCTGTGGAAAGCGGCTTTTCCAGAAAATCGAGAGCACCGAGTTTTGTGGCTTTCACCGCCATTTCGATATTGGCTTGGCCGGAGATCAGAACAATAGGCGTCTTCACGCCAACCTTCTTCAAGTCGTCGAGCAGTTCCATTCCGCTCTTTCCCGGCATGACCACATCGGAAAGAATCAGGTCGAAATTTTCGCTGCGAAGAAGTTCGACAGCGCGGTTCGCGTTGTCGCAAACGGTTGCTTCGTGCCCAGCCAACCGGAAAGCACGGGAAAGGGACGCCAGCGTGTTCGGATCATCGTCAACGAGAAGAAGATGGGCTTTGCGGGGCAAGTCGGTCCTTTTGGCTCGCTAATCGGAGGCGGCAGCCATGGTGGAAGTGGAGGACGTATCTTTCTTGGACTCGGGAGCCGGTTGGCGAGGCTGCACTTTCTGACCGGCCTGGCGTTGCGGCAGCTCAATCCGAAACGTGGTGCCGCGGCCTTCTTCGCTGGTAACAGAGATCGTGCCGTGATGATCGCTGACCACCGATTGAATGATCGCCAGTCCCAAGCCTGTGCCCATTTGTTTCGTTGTGTAATACGGCGTGAACAGCCGCGAGCACTCTTCCGGCGTGAGACCTTTTCCTGTGTCTGACACCTCGATGCGGACATTGCCGTCGCGTTCGGAAGTGCGCAGGGTCAGCGTCCCACCCGCGGGCATGGCATCCATGGCGTTGAGGACCAAATTTTGAAAGGCGCGATGGAGCAAGTCGGGGTCGGCGTCAATTTCCGGGAGCGGATCGGTAAGGAAGGGCTCCTGGGTGATCGTGGGTTTGCCAACCGCATTAAATTGCGGCTCGAACAGGCGCACCGCGTTGCGTAGAACTTCGTTCACGTTGACGCGCACGAATTTCGGCGCGGGCATTTTGGAAAAGTCGCTGAAGCGGCCGACGATGGTGTTGAGGTTGGCGAGCTCGGCTTTCAAAGTCGCGGTGGATTCGTTAAATACTTCCAGGAACTGTTTGGCATCGAGTTTGCGGGCTTTCTGCAGATTCTCGATGGTGATTTGCATGGGGAAGAGGGGATTGCGAAGCTCGTGGGCGAGGCGGCGCGCGAGTTCGCGCCAGGCCGCTACGCGCTCGGTTTGCAGCAGGCGCTCCTTCTGCGACGCCAGCGTTCGTGTCATGTCGTTAAAAGCGATGGCGAGCTGGCCGATTTCGTCGCTCCCGCGGACTTCGATGCGCGTGTCCCATCTTCCAGTGGCAACTTCGCGGGCGCCATCGGCAAGTTCCTCGACGGGCCTGGTGATGCGCGCGGAAATCCAGAAGCTTACGAGTATTCCAATAAAGAGCGCGGCCGCGGCAACGGCTGCGGCGCTTTTCAGGATTTTCTGGGTCAGTAGGACCAGATCTCTCCGCGAGCTGCCGACAAAGAAGATGCCCAGGAGTTCATTATTCCGGCCGGTCAAGGGAATGGCGTGAAACGTCTCGGCGTCCGCCGGGTCGTTGGTCCACTCAATGGTTCGAACCAGGGGCTGGGGCTGCCTTTGCAATTGCTCGACCAGCGGAGCGAAACGCTCCGCCTGGTCTGAGTCAATCTTTTCCCCGAGAAGCGAACTGGCCGCGAAAGAAGGATCGAGATTGGTGTAGATGAGTGCGCGCATGCCTGCAGGAAGAACCAGAGAGGCAAGAAAGTTCTGGTCAACACGCTGTCCGCCAATGAGGTACAAGCTCTTGTCGGCAACCGTGTCATTCGTGCGAACAACGGTCAGAGCGAGGGACACCCCGTCCGGCAGTTCTTCTTTCTTCAGGAAAGCGTCGGTGTCGTTCCAGTTCTTGACAGAGATTACCCAGTCAATCCTCTGGCCGACGCGCGCGGGGTATTGGACCGAAGAGATAAGAATGCCATCGGAATTCACCATCTCCACATAATTCAAACCATGCTCTTGCGCGGCGCCAAACGCGTCACGCGCGTAAAGCGAAGCGTCTGCATTGGGATGCGAGAGATCGATGGCCATACGGTCGGTAACACCGGCGTCGGCAATGTTCTTGACCTGGTGAGAGAGCTCATTCCCGCTCTGAACGAACTCTTTCTTGAATTGCGCCACCAGCGCTTCGGTGCGCTGCGCGTCCATGGCTTCGAAGGAAGAGCGCGTGTAATACGTCACGGCATATGCCACCACGGAAACCGATGCAAAGATCGTCAGCAAAACGGCGAGCAGCAATTTTGTGCGGAAGCTCATGGCTTGGCTTCCATTCTAAATGAAATGGCAAAGAGATGGACGCAAAAGCGAGGAAAAAGCCGCTTTTCAGTAGCGAACACGGGATTCGAGTGAGATGATACCACGGTTGTAATTGGCTGGACTGAGTTCCTAGGCGCTGGGCGGCGATTCGCGGGTGAAAAACTGCCGCTCCTGCTCCGCTGCTGGGGAACGGATTCGCATTCTTAAGAGCGTCCCGATTTTGAAGGAAACTTTTTGACGACTGGCACGTCCATTTAAGTGGCCGGGTGTACCTTAGCAAAAACCAATCTTCAGGAGAGTTCCGATGAAGCCCATGTCCCATCGAAGGAATGCCGTGTTGTGGCTGGGTGCAGCCGCAGCGCTCTGGCTGACGGCGTTGCCTGCGAAAGCGCCGGCGCAGCCCGCCGAGGAAGTTCCTGCGGGGCCAACCAAACTTCTTCGGTACGGCGACATTTCGAAGGACAAAGTGGTTTTTGCGTACGCGGGCGACCTGTGGATTGCTGCGCGCGAAGGCGGAGCGGCGAGACGGCTGACTTCGCACGTTGGCGACGAGCTGTTTCCCAAATTTTCGCCGGACGGAAAATGGATCGCGTTCACAGGCGAGTACGACGGCAACCCGGACGTTTATGTGATACCGGCGGAGGGCGGCGAACCGAAGCGGCTGACGTTTCATCCTTCGAACGACATCGTTCTCGGCTGGACTCCTGATGGAAAGAACATTTTGTTCCGGTCCGACCGTTACAGCGCGCCGCCGGGCCGGTTTACAAAGTTATTCCTGGTATCTCCGCAAGGTGGCATGCCCAAGCAGCTTCCAGTACCGCGCGGCGACCTGACTTCGTTCTCGCCTGACGGCACCAAGATCGCGTACATCGAAACCGCGCAGGAATTCCGCACCTGGAAGCGGTATCACGGCGGCTGGAATTTGCCCATCGCCATCTACGACCTGAAGAACAACACCTACGAGGAGTTGCCCAAGTCCAAGGGCATGGACATGTTCCCAATGTGGCATGGGAACGCCATTTATTTCATCAGCGACCGCGACGGCGTGATGAATCTCTACAGCTACGATCTTGCTTCAAAGCAAACGAAAAAGCTCACCGAATACAAGGAGTACGACATCAAGTGGCCGAGCCTGGGGCCGGACGCCATTGTTTATGAAAAT
>DATDNK010000359.1:0-5489 GCA_036518275.1 Candidatus Acidiferrum sp. | reverse complement strand
GTTCGTGCACGACGAGACCGCCTGGCAGGTGGTACGCGTGCTCGGAAACGCCACGCCACTGGACATAGACAAGAACCAACGCGCAAGTTGCCGTCCAGAACCGATAGGCGCGATGCCCAATCGCTTCGCCGAGCGCGAAATATTCAAAAAGAGCCAGCAACATCACGAGCGCAATAGCAATCGAAACTATCGCCGTGGAGCCCCACAACACCAGGGCCACAGTGAGCGGAACCAGCACCACGGCTGTTGCCACACGTTTCCAGGTCATGAAAGAGCAATCCCCTGCGAATGCGCAGGCCCCATCTCATCATATTGAGTAAGAAAAATCACGCCGCAGGTCGATAGGTGCGTCAAGGATCAGCTCTGGGTCGCGCGTCTCCGCGGTTGCCTGCGTGTGGCCGACCATCCGGAAACTATTCTGCTGCAGAAGTCGCGTCAGCGAAGAAGCCTCGTTCAGATACGTTCGAGTTGACCGCAATTTGCCCGCATTCTGCGTTCTTGGCGTGTCGAGTTCTCAATAAATGGTTAGAGGGAAAGAGAACTTCCCTTTCCTAGGAGGTTAGGCCGAGGCGGACAAGGAGCTGGTCGAAGCGCGGATCAGTGCGAAAGGCGTCGAAACGCGCATCGCCTCCAAGCAGAGCCAGCCAAGAGGAGCGTTCGTTGTAGGATTTTTCGAGCCAAGAGAAAACAGCCTCTTTGTCACCCAAGCCGGCGTGGATGGCGGCGAAGTCGTAGGAAGAAACATAGCGTTGCTTGGCCATCTCTTCCAATTCCACTAACACCTTCCGCGCCTCCGCAGTTTGTCCGGCCAGCGCATAAACGTGACCGAGGCTCGAGAGGTAGCGCGCGATTCTTCCTGAGATTGCGACAGATTTTCGGAGTTGATGCAGGGCCTCGCCCAACCTTTTCGTTTGTGTATAGGCCCATCCCAGCCATAGCAGAGGAATAGGATTGTTCGGATCGAGCTCGATGGTTCTACGGGCTCGCTCGATGGCTTCCTCATACCGCCGCGCCAATAGATAAATGAAGGCACAGTTGGAGTTCATGACCAGGGACAAAGGGTCGAGTTCCAAGGTACGCTGCACTTCCGAGAAAGCTTCCTCGTAGCGCCGTTGATAGGCGAGGAGGTGGGAATACCACTGGTGTGCCGTAGCATAACCAGGGTTCAACTTGATGGCGCACTGTAATTGTCTTTCTGCGCCACTCCAATTCCAGTCGTAAGCGAACTGTACCCAACCTCGGGCCGCATGGCCTTCTTCAAGGTCCCCGTCTAGATCAAGGGCTTTGTCTGCTGCGGTTTTGGCTTTCGGCGAAGCGTCGCGGGGGGCGGCAAGCCCCCAGAAGCTGAGCATATTGTAAGAATCAGCCAAACCTGCGTGAGCAAGAGCAAAGCTAGGATCCTTTTCCACGGAGTTCCGAAAATACTCAAGGCCCTTCTTCATACCCTCCCCGGTGCGTTTATTCCAAAAGTAGCGCCCGCGAAGAAAGGCCTCGTAAGCCTCCGGGTTAACTTGCCGGGTTAGCGTCAGGCGGGCTTTCTCCTCAGGCGTAAGCGTGACCTGGATCTCACGAGCGATAGCAGTCGCCACATCCGCCTGGAGGAGCAAAATGTCTGTCAACTCCCTTTCATATTGTCTGGCCCACAAATGATGGTCAGTGCGGGCGTGAACCAACTGCGCATTGATGCGCACATGGGAGCCTGAACGGGCAACACTGCCTTCCACGACGGCGTCCACGTTTAGCTCTCTCGCAATCTCCGGCAGCTTCTTGTGCGTCCCCTTAAAGTGCATCGCTGACGTGCGAGAGATAACTCGCAGAGCTCCGATTTGTGCCAACCGAGTAATCAGGGCGTCGGTCATGCCATCCGCAAAGTATTCCTCCGCGACGTCGCCCGTCAGATTCTTAAGTGGCAGGACAGCCAGAGATCCGATGTGGGAAGGAATCCGCTCTTGAACACCTCGCTCCAGCGGAGCAATGAAGCGATATCCTCGGCGGGACAAAGTCTCGATGAAGCGAGGCTTCTCGGGAGAATCGTCCAAGACATTTCGGAGTCTATTCATGGCAGCGTTTAATCCGACTTCGAAATCCACGAAAACATCCGACGGCCAAAGCTTCTGGCGCAGTTCCTCGCGGGTCACAACCTCACCGGGCCTGTCCAGCAAAGAAGCCAGGATTAAGAGCGATTGAGCCTGCAACTTGATCTTGCGGCTCCGCTTGAACAATTCCCCAGTTTGGAGGTTGAGTTCGAAAGCGCCAAAGCGGACCCGTGAGGATGGTGGGCTTGGTTCCATGACTTGGAAAACTTGTCGTGATGCTAGCACACTTATGCCCTTTAGCAGTTAAGCGGTCTGTTTTCAAAAAATTAGCTCGTTATATTTCCATTAGCGAGAGGTTACCTCCAATCCATTGAACTTCTTTGGAAGGCGCGCGAGGCTTACCCGGCGAACGTCGGAACTCTAGAAAGCTGTCAGATTGGAGGAAAATGTGAGAAACAAATGGCTCGTTCGGTTTGTCGTATTGACTATTCTTGTTGGGGTGGGCTCATCTGCATTCCCTGCGCGAGCGCAGAGCTTCTCCGCCTGGTCGGCACCGGTCAATCTCAATGCCATCACGCTGAGCGATGGCAGCCTCTGCCCGGCCGTCATCAACTCTGCTTCCAGTGACTCGCACCCGGCCATCTCTAAGGATGGCTTAAGCCTCATATTTGCATCGAATCGACCGGGAGGCTTCGGCGAATTCGACCTCTGGGTGACGCAGCGCGACACGTCAGACGATTGCTGGCAGCCCCCGGTAAACCTGGGGCCGGTCGTGAACAGTGCTTTCCGCGATTTCGCCCCCAACCTTAGTACCGACGGCCACTGGCTGTTCTTTCATAGCAATCGTACTCAGCCGGATGCGTTCGGCAAGCTCCCCTGCGGAGGACAGGATCTCTATGCCACACATCGCCAGAACAAGCGCGATGATTTCGGCTGGGAAGCGCCCATCAATTTGGGATGCACGCTTAACACCTCTGTGGATGATGCCGGCCCGACCTTCTTCGAGGATGGCAGCACTGGTATCCTCTATCTCTACTTCACGCGGAATAACAAGGCGAACGACCCCAACAGCACTTTCTTCGACATCTACGTCAGCAGCTGCAGCGCGGACCTCGACACCTGCAACACGCAGGGTTTGTGGGGCCCGGCAGTAACCGTCGATGCACTGAACTCGCCGTTTCGCGATACACGTACGGCCATCCGGCGTCGCGACGGGTTGGAAATGATCCTTTCCACCGGCCGCCCGGGCAGCCTCGGGAACGAGGATCTGTGGGTTTCCACGCGAGCCACAACGCAGGACCAAAACTGGTCGGCGCCGGTACCCATCAACTGTGATTGGCTTCCAACGCTCCCACAATACCTGGACTGTCTGCCGCACCCGCCAGACGTGCCTAATGTCAACTCTCCTGCTTTCGATGGGAGCCCGGCTCTCTCCTGGGACGGCACCGAGCTCTACTTCTCGTCAGAGCGCACGGGCGTCCCGGGCTTTGCAGGCGGCCGGGACCTGTACGTCAGCAAGCGAACGAAGGTACCCGATTAGCGGCAAAGCCACGGCCATGAGCCCGGGAAAAGACAGCAGGTATAGAGGAAACGACTCCAACGGCTTCTGAGATCAACGCGGTCTGAGCTCCTGCGACAAATCGTGGGGAGAAGGGCCGGACTTATTCGCCGGCGACGCGCGCGGGTTGCTCGGTGGTGGGTTGGCCTTCGCGGATGCCGCCGTAGCGGCGCTCGCGTTTTTGAAACTCCACCAGCGCCTCGAGCAGCCGCGCGCGGTTGAAATCGGGCCACAGCGTGTCCGTAACGAAAATTTCTGCATAGGCGATTTGCCATAGCAGAAAATTGCTGACGCGCATCTCGCCGCTCGTTCGAATCAAGAGGTCTGGGTCCGGCAAGCTTTCGGTGTACAGGTGCCGCGAAAGCTGTTCTTCCGTAATTCGAGACGACTCCGCATTTCCGTTGCGTTCGGTGAGGATGGCGTTCATGGCATCCACAATTTCCGCACGTCCACCATAATTCAGGGCGATGCAAAGTACCATGCCCTTGTTCCCTGCCGTTTTCTCCATCGCTTCATGCACGTCTTTTTGCACGGCCGCAGGGAGTTCGTCGATCCGGCCAAGAAAGCGCATGCGAATCTCATTTTTCTGGAGGAGCGGCATTTCTTTTTTCAAGTATTCGCGCAAGAGCTGCATCAGGAAGTCGATTTCCGCTTTCGGGCGCCGCCAGTTTTCCACGGAGAACGCGTAGAGCGTCAGCGCTTCGATTTTGAGGCGCGCACAGGTTTCGATCGTCGTGCGCGCGGACTGTGTTCCCGAACGGTGCCCCGCGATCCTAGGCAAGTGCCTTTTCTGCGCCCAACGACCATTGCCATCCATGATGACAGCGACGTGCCTCGGCAGGCGAGCCAAATCCAGCTTCTCGAGAAGTTGGGCTTCTTCGGAAGTGACCGGCCCCAGCGACTCGAGAGCAGGGCCGTGCAGCGTTTTATGGGTTATGGTTTGTGACACAAACTTGTCTACAGACGGTTTTTCTGGAAAATCCCTTTACGCCGCAAAGTTAACATACGCTATTGGTGCGGCGCAATGGCAGCGTGCCCAGCCTAATACGTTGAAGCTACCCACCCGGCGGCGGGCCCTGCTGAAAAAAGGCGGCGTAGCTGACAAACACGGTTAGGATAATCATGGCGATCGCGGTTACCCACGCCACGATGTTGTACCCCAGGGTGTTCACGTACTGACCCATTAAGTCGCGCCGGTTCACGAGCAACAGAATGAAAATCACCACCACCGGGAGCCAGATTCCGTTCCCCACCTGCGAGAAAATAAGAATCTTCCATAGGGGTGCGCGAGGCAACAGCACGACGCCCGCGCCAACGACGATCAATATCGTATACAACCAATAAAAGATGGGAGCCTCTTTGAACTTATGGTCCAGCCCGGCTTCAAAGCCGAGCCCTTCGCAAATGACGTGGGCCGTGGACAGCGGCAAGATAGAGGCGGCAAACAGAGAGGCATTCAGCAAACCGAAGGCAAACAGGGTGCCGGCCCATTTTCCTGCCAGCGGAATCAACGCTTGCGCAGCTTGCCCGGCGTCTGTAATGTCCCGCTGATTGTGCACGTAGAGGGTGGCCGCGGTGCAAACGATGATGAAAAACACAATCACCATGCAGCTGACGCTTCCGACGAGGACATCGGCCTTCGCCTGGGGATACTGGCGAGGCCCGACTTTCTTCTCCACGAAACCTGCTTGAAGATAAAAGAACTGCCATGGGGCAATGGTAGTCCCGACCAGGCCGGTCAACATGATCAGGTATCCCAAATCCAAATGGACAGTGGGAATCACGGTGTACTTGGCGGCAATCAACCAGTCCGGCTTCGCCAAAACTGCAGAGAACACGTACGACAAATAAAGAATGCAGGCAAAAAGAAAGATGACTTCCACTTGCCTGTAAGT
>DATDNK010000358.1:0-11620 GCA_036518275.1 Candidatus Acidiferrum sp. | reverse complement strand
TTTCGTTGGCGTGCGAATCTTCCAAAACTTCATAGATGGTTTCTTTGATCGCCCCCAGCCGCACCTCGAGCGAGAGTTCTTTCTCTTCCCTGCGAATGCGCAGCTTGAGCACATCGCCGGGGTTTTGTTGACTGACCCAGCGCTCCGGCCACCGTGGCACTTCTCCTCCGTTCCAAGCCAAGATGATGTCACCTGAGCGCAGCCCCGCTTGCTCTGCAGGCCCGCCAGCGATTACATCTCTTGCGATCACCGCACCGTTCGCAGCGCGCTCGGTCGTAATCCCCAGAATGGCCCGTTGGCGCTCAGTAACGCGCAGGTCCAATCCCGCAAGAGCGAGAATTTGTTTATACGGAAAAGGCTC
The DNA here is from genome assembly GCA_036518275.1 of Candidatus Acidiferrum sp. Taxonomy (GTDB): domain Bacteria; phylum Acidobacteriota; class Terriglobia; order Acidiferrales; family UBA7541; genus Acidiferrum. Next base: position 11,259 of record DATDNK010000358.1, on the reverse strand, counting down.
AGTGCCCGCGACATATTTCTGAAAAAACTCTTCGAGCGATCCTCCCGCAACCTTCTCCGCTTCTAGGCGCACGTCCAGGCTGTCCCGATATAACTTTCCTTGCTTGGCGAAATTCTTGTTCATCGCGCGCAGCACGTCATCGAGGCTCTTCGCGTTGTTGGTGCGGTCGCGAATCATAATGTCCAACAAATCGCCCAGCACTTGCCCTTTCGTGTAGTACGAGACGCTGTATTCCGGCTGATTGTAGAGCTGATACTTTTCGAGCCAGGCATCCAGACTCGACTGCTCGGCGCTCTGCCAGCGATTCGCGGGACGGCTTTCGAGTTCGGTGATTTGCTCGCCCAGGTCTTCGTAAAAGCGGTCTTTGCTCCAGATGCCGCTCCGCACCAGCGTGTACGAACCGTACGTGTTCGTTACACCTTCGGCGAACCATAGCGCGCGCGTGTATTGCTCTTTGGTGTAATCAACGGGCTCGAGTGTTGCGGGGCGGATGCGCTTTACGTTCCACAAGTGGAAAAATTCATGCGCGGCCACGCCTGACAAATATTCATCGGATGGCACGCCGATGGCCGTTGAATACGAATGCTCCATCCCTCCTCCGCCCGCGTTTTTCCCAATGTGCAGAATGAACGTGTAGTGATCAAACGGAGCGCCTTCCATCAGTTTTATTTCGTACTCGCAAATGCGCTTCAGTTCTTCTTCGATCTGCTTCTTTCTCCATTTGTCGCCGTGCACGACGACCCAAATCTCAGGCTTTATGCTCGACAATTGAAATTCCTCAAATTTTCCGATCTCAATAGGGGCGTCAACCAGAGCATCGTAGGATTGAGCATCGCCCCCGAAGTTGCGCGCTCCTCCCATCGATTCAAGAAATTGAATGGAAGCACCGGCGGCTTGCCATTGACCGGGAACGTCTGGAAGGGAAAGATGCACGGCTTCTTCCCGTCGATTCGGTACATATAGCAGAATCATGGCTGGATTAATGAAGGCGTGTTCGGAGTTGAGTTGAGTGCCGAATGGCCCGACCTCATCCCAATACGTCGCATAGCGCACGGTTATCGTGCCGTTTCCGGCGATCCGCCACGTCTGTTTGTCCATCTTTTCGATGGATGCCGTCTCGGTTCCGACGGAAGCAGAAACTTGCTGTACGTGCGCGCTGAAATCGCGGATTTGATACAGCGCATTCCACGCCGCCATCTGCACGGTCACTTGGCCTTTAACATCAGGAATGGTCATCGTTATGTGGAAGAGATGCTGTTCGGGATGTTCAAGCGAGATGCTGTACTGAATCGTAGCCCGGCTGGCGGCGCTGAACGCGAACAGGCTCAAAAGGAGGAGGAAAGAGCGCACCAGCCTTCTTGCGGAAGGAAGAAGACTCACCGGGCTCTTGCCTCGCTGGGAACCGGACCCGCCGAGCTTAACTTCTTGAGTAGCTTTTCGCACAAACCATCGAAGCTGCCGTTGGACATAATCAGCAGCAGGTCGCCCACCTTCGCTTCGCCTACGAGATGCTCGGCAATGGCATCCGAGTTCGGAAAGACATGCGCGTCCTTTCCAAGTTTACGGACATCGGCTGCCACTGCTTCGGGATCCATGCGGTTTTCGTCGCCCAACTGCTGCGCGCGGTAAACGCCGGCTAGGATAACGCGGTCGCCCAGGGCGAGAGCTTTCGGCAGGGCTTCCTGGAACACTTTGCGGCGCATGGAATTGGAGCGCGGCTCCAGGATCGCCCACAGCCGCCGTCCCGGCCAGCGCGTGCGTGCGGCTTCAATCGTGGCTCTCACGGCCGTGGGATGGTGGGCAAAATCATCAACAACCAAAACGCCCCCGATTTCGCCTTTCACGTCCATGCGACGCTTCACGCTGCGAAATGTCGCCAGCGCCTCGGCGATCTGCCGCGAGCTGATTCCGCGCCCACGTGCAACGACCATTGCCGCCATTGCGTTCAACACGTTGTGTTTGCCCGTTGCTGTCAGGGAGAATTCGCCAAAGGACGTTCCGCCATGTTCAACGCGGAAGCGCATCAATTCGCCTTCCACGGCAAATTGTTTAGCCACCCAATCATTTTCTGCGCCGAATCCATATGTCTCTACAGGGCAAAACGCTTTCTCCGCGGCGCGGCGCAGCGCCGGCCCCGATTCCTCTGTGTCGCCCCAAATCACCACGCGGCCACGCCGGGGCACAAGATTCACGAGCCGCTTGAACGCCAGTTGGTACGTTTCAAAATCCGGATAAATATCGGCGTGGTCGTATTCCAGCGAAGTCACGATCAAATCGTCCGGGTGATAATGGAAAAACTTCGGCCCGCGGTCCCAAAATGCTGTTTCGTACTCGTCGCCTTCGAGGATAAATTCCCCGCCGCCGCCCAGTCCGTAGCTTTTGCCAAAATTCTCAGCCACGCCGCCAACCAGAAAGTTTGGCCGCTTGCCCGCAGTTTGGAACATCCACGCCAGCATCGCGGTCGTCGTAGTTTTTCCGTGCGTTCCGCTCACAACAATGGAATGTTTTCCAAGAAGAAAAACCTCTTCCAGCATTTCCGGCAACGAACGGTACGGGATTCTGCGATCCAGAACTTCTTCCAGCTCTGGATTTCCTCGTGCGATGACGTTCCCAATCACCGCTAAATCCGGCGCCGGCTGCACATGTGCCGCATCAAACGAGTGATAAAACGAAATCCCCAAACTCTCCAGCAGCGTTGACGCCGGCGGATAGACGCCAGAGTCCGACCCCGTCACACGAAAGCCGTGTTCGCGCAGCATTCCCGCCAGCGGCGACATCGCCGAGCCGCCAATTCCAATCACGTGAATATGTTTTGTTTCTTTCAAGCTCCTACCGCCGACTCGAGATATTCCAAGGTTCCTTCTCCGTCCGCGTCCAAGCGCGCCTTGATGCCCAACGGAATCGTCAGCATGGGCCGCGGCGTGTGTCCTACCGGGGCGCCAAAGACAATTGGAATTCCCAAAGGCCGCAAAATGCGTGCACAAACTTCTCTCACAGTTGGCGCCCCCGCTGCTGTCGCTGGACTGTCGGGAAATTCTCCCAGCACGATTCCCTTCACACCTTCGAACTTTCCCGCTTGTCTCAAATGCATCAGCACGCGGTCCACTTGATATGGCTTCATGGCGCGATCTTCCAAAAGGAGAATCGAGTCTTTCGTATCCAATTCCCAAGGCGTCCCGATGGTCGCCTCAATCATGGTCAGACAACCGCCCAAAACTCTTCCCATGGTCTGACCCGTCAGCACCGCTTCGCCTTTCAGGCGCAACTTCCAACCTGCTTCCGCTTTTCCAATCGCCTGCAGAAACGAATTTTCATCATAACCTTTCGCCGCGCCAGCACCCGCATTCAGCCCCCCGACCACCATGGGTCCGTAGAAAGTTACCCAGTTAAACCGTTGCCAGAGATAGGTGTGAAGATAAGTAAGGTCGCTGAAGCCGACCACGCATTTCAAATTCCGAACGCTCTTTTCCAAATCGAAGTCGAGCAAGTAATTCGATCCGTAACCTCCACGCAAGGCCACAAGGCCATCAATTTGTTCTGACTGAATGGCGGAGAGAAATCCGTTCATGCGGTCCAAGGCGGGCCCAGCGAAATAACCCTCTGCTTTGCTGTCTTGATTTGAAGCGACCTGAAACCCCTGCCTCTTGAGCTCGGCCAGCCCAGCGATCATTTCCACTGGATCCGCGGGCGAAGCCGGAGCAAACACCGCCAACCTGGAGCCAGACTTCAGCGCTTTTGGTTTTCGCGGAGTCCCGTTGGAAACAGTCATTCGTGACTACCCTCGGCCGGCACTACTTCCGTGATTACGCCTTGGCGATTGAGCTGGCTGATAATCTTCTGCTGCTGGTGATGGCTGATGATAGATTCGAATTCGACGACCGAGTTTTCACCTACCATGGACACGCGAAACTGTTGCATGGGCACCTGTAGTTGCGCCAGCAATTGTTGCACTTCCGTGGCGACGCTCTCTGCACGGCCTGTCGTGATCCGAAAAAGCATGGGCCGTATTTTCAGATTAAACCGCTGCGCCAGCCATCCAAGGCACACCAGTCCAAAAAGCACCAGGGCCGTCGAGTAAGTGGCGACCGCGTAAAGGCCGCCTCCGGCGGCCATGCCGATGGCCGCTTCCACAAAAATTGTAGCTGCAGTGGTCATCCCGACACGGCCTCCCGCTTCGCGCAAGATCGCCCCCGCGCCCAAAAAGCCGATGCCTTGAACGATGTTCGATGCGATGCGTGTGCTGCCGGTGTCTCCGAACAAGTGTGCGATTTCGTCGGAAAGAATGGTGAACAGCGCGGTCGCCAGGCAGACAAAAAGGCTCGTGCGCATGCCCGCTGGGCGGCGACGCAGGTCACGTTCGATGCCAATGATGGCGCCTAACACCGCCGCTACGGTTAATCGCAAAAAGATTTCACGAAGAGACAGCATGGATTCGGCGCCCCAGCGTTCGCCTGCTGGCGATTTTACAATCTATAATTTGAATTGCGTCAATTTCGAGAAGTGCCGTGCTCTGGCGTGTATCTCTTTGGTGGTCAAATGCCGCAGCCGGTCCAACCCGAACTTCTCCACCGCAAAACTGCCCAGCACGGAACCATAGACCATGGCTCGCCTTAGGGAAGCGTCGCTTTTGTCCTTGCTCCCGGCAAGATACCCCATGAACCCGCCTGCGAAGCTGTCCCCTGCGCCCGTTGGGTCGTGCGGCTCCTCGAGAGGAAACGCCGGCACGCAAAACACTCCACGCTTGTCCACCATCATGGCGCCGTATTCTCCGCGCTTCACCACCAGAATGCTCGGCCCCATTTTGAAGATGTGCTTGGCGGCGCGCAGCAGGTTATGCTCGTTGGAGAGCTCGCGCGTCTCGGAGTCATTGATCATCAAAATATCCACATGTTTCAGCGTCTCGCGCAATTCTGCGTTGGTTCGTTCAATCCAGTAGTTCATCGTGTCCATTGCTGCGAGCCTGGGCCTTTTCTTCACCTGATGCAGCACATCGCGTTGCAAGTCCGGCGCAATGTTGGCCAGGAAAACGTAATCCGAGTTTCGGTATTTCTCCGGTAGACGCGGCTTGAACTCCGCAAAAACATTCAACTCTGTCGCTAGTGTCACTCGTTCGTTTAAATTTTGCGAATAACGCCCGGCCCAGAAAAACGTCTTTCCCGGCGCTCGTTCCAAGCCATCCAGATTGATTGTCCGCCCGTGAAAAATCTGCGCATCCACCTCGGTGAAATCGTCGCCAACGATTCCTACGAGGTTCACATGCGAAAAAAAACTGGCCGCTACCGCAAAATACGTAGCCGCCCCGCCCACGGCGCGGTCCACCTTTCCATAAGGGCTTTCCATAGCATCGAAAGCGACTGATCCCACAACGAGTAAGGACACGGATTTCTCCTACGACGTGTATTTTCCGATAACAGCCGCCAACCGCTTCTTGGTGGTCTTGGGGACGAACTCCATGTCGGTGACCAGCGCGTGCTGCAGCGCAGTTCCGCATTTACACGAGCGCGCCGCGGGCATCGCGCGCACCGCAGCTCGGAGGACTTTTTGCGCGTTCTCCGCATTTTGGTTCAGAGTCGCGATGATTTGCGTGGCGGTCACCGACTCGTGGTCCGGGTGCCAGCAGTCGTAATCCGTAATCATGGCGATAGTGGCGTAGCAAATCTCCGCTTCGCGCGCCAGCTTGGCTTCAGTCACATTGGTCATGCCAATAACATCAAATCGCAATTGGCGATTGACCTCCGCCTCTGCCAGTGTTGAGAACTGCGGTCCCTCGATACAGATATAGGTTCCGCGGCGATGCACTTTCACCGCTTCGTGGGCGCACCCATCCGCAAGCACACCGGATAATTCTCCACAGGTGGGATGCGCAAACCCTACGTGCGCGACAAGCCCGTCTCCAAAAAATGTGGACGCGCGATTCTTGGTGCGGTCAAAGAACTGGTCCGGCACAAGGAATTCTCCCGGCCGCAAATCCTCTTTCAGGGAGCCTACTGCGCTCACGGAGATAATCCGCTCCACGCCAAGCAGCTTCATCGCGTAGATGTTTGCGCGATAGTTTATTTCGCTCGGCAAGATGCGATGTCCGCGTCCGTGGCGCGCCAGAAATGCTGCGCGCTTCCCTTCCAACCTCCCAAGCACGATCACATCCGACGGTTCTCCGAATGGTGTCTTTACGCGAATCTCCCGCGTATCCGTCAGGCCACTCATCGAATACAGGCCGCTCCCGCCGATGATGCCGATGCTCGCCTGCGCCGCACTCCCTTTGCTTTTTCCCTTACCGGCTTTCTTTGCCGCCATTCCGTTTTTCTCCCCTAGCGGTCGAGTCCGCTGCGCTTCAGAATCTCGTTCACTGCGGCAAATGGATCCTTCTTCCGCTGCGCTACTTCTTCAGCCAACTCCGTCAACTGCGCTTCGCCGCCTGCACCCCCCAACGCACGCTCAATCAGCCGCGACTCGAGCAGTTCCACTAAACGGTTTTTCCAATGCTCCACGTGTTTGCGCTTACGCTCGCCGCTCGATTCAAAGTGCTTTTGAAACTTCTGCACTGCTGTCGCCAGGTCCTCGATCCCTTTGTTCTCCGTGGCTACCGTACGAATCACCGGGGGGTGCCAGCCATCGCGCGGCATCACCAGCGAAAGCATGGCGAGCAATTGTTGCTCCAGGCGGTCCGCGCCTTCGCGGTCCGCTTTGTTTAGCACAAAAATATCGCCAATTTCCATCAGCCCAGCTTTCATGTTTTGAATATCGTCGCCGAGTCCCGGCACCATGACGACGAGCACGCAATCGGCGAGCCGGACAATGTCGATCTCATCTTGCCCGACACCCACGGTTTCGATCAGCACGTGTTTCTTCCCCGCAGCGTCGAGCAGCAGCGCAACTTCTGCCGTAGCGCGCGCCAGCCCGCCAAGAAATCCCCGCGTCGCCATAGAGCGGATGAAGGTGCCCGAGTCCCCCGCATGCCCCTGCATGCGAATGCGGTCCCCTAAAATGGCCCCACCTGAATACGGACTCGTCGGATCTACCGCAATCACGCCGACTTGTTCGTGGTTCTTCCGATGAAACGCCGCCAGCCGGTCTACCAAGGTGCTCTTGCCAGTCCCCGGCGCCCCGGTAACTCCCGTGAGATACGCCTGTCCCGTTTGCGGAAAAAGCAACCGCAGCAGTTCTTCGGCCTCCGGCACATGATTTTCGATCGCAGTGATGGCGCGAGACACCGCGCGCACTTCGCCCGCGCGCACTTGTTCGGCCCATCGGTCAACAGCCAAGACGGGCACGGTCATGCTTGTCCTGTGGAGCTTTTCGAGGAGACGGAATGCACTCGCCTATTATTTCTTACCAAGCAGTTGGCGCGCAATCACCAGGCGCTGAATCTCGCTGGTGCCTTCGCCAATCGTGCACAGTTTCACGTCGCGATAGTATTTCTCTGCCGGATAGTCCTTGATGAATCCGTATCCGCCGTGAATTTGCACGCATTCGTTCGCCACACGCACGGCCACTTCACTGGCAAACAGCTTGGCCATGCTGGATTCCTTCGTGAACCGCACATCTTTCTTATCCGCGAGCCAAGCCGCCTGATAAACCAACAGGCGCGCCGCGTCGACCTGCGTGGCCATGTCTGCCAGCTTGAATTGCACGGATTGGAAATCGCTGATCGGTTGCCCAAACTGTTTCCGTTGCTTCGCGTACTTCGTCGCCGCTTCCAGCGCACCTTGCGCCATGCCCAACGCCAGCGCCGCAATCGAGATTCGCCCCCCGTCCAGAATTTTTAAACTACCGGTAAAGCCCTCACCTTCCGGCCCGAGCAGGTTTTCCTGCGGCACGCAGCAATCGGTGAAGATGACCTCTGACGTGTCGCTCGCGCGCATCCCCAGCTTGTTTTCTTTCTTCCCCGGTTTGAATCCGCGCATGCCTTTTTCCAGGATGAATGCGCTGATTCCGTGCGAGCCTTTCGACTCGTCGGTGACGGCCATCGCCACACAATAATCAGCATAGTGCCCGTTCGTCGTGAACGTCTTCGAACCGTTCAGCGTCCAGCAGTTCTTATTGCGCACAGCAATCGTGCGCGTTCCCCCTGCGTCGGAGCCCGCTTCTGGTTCTGTCAACGACCAAGCTCCAATAGCTTTCCCGGAAGCCAGCGGCACAAGGTACTTTTTCTTTTGCGCCTCCGTCCCAAACTTGAAAATGTGGTTGGAGCACAGCGAATTGTGTGCCGCAACGATCAGTCCGACCGAGCCGTCCACTCGCGCCAATTCCTCAATCGCCAGCGCATATTCGATGTAGCCAAGGCCGGCCCCGCCGTACTCTTCCGGGAAAATCACCCCCAGCAGACCCATCTCTGCAAGTTTCGGCATGATCTCCAGTGGAAAATGCGAAGCCTCGTCCCACTCCATCACGTGTGGCGCGATTTCACCTTCCGCGAACTCCCTCACACTCCGCCGCAGTTGTTGTTGCTCCTCCGTAAATGCGAATTCCACGAGCTTTCCCTTTCCACTATCTGTTTTTCCTATGCTCGGCCTAAATACTACTTATAGCACGAAAACCGCATGGTTTCCTGGCTGCAATACCATGCATGCACTCCTCTGTTAAACTCCCGAACATGCGCCGCCGCCAATTTCTCACGCTTTCCGCTGCAACTCTCGGGGGCGTCCTGGTTTATTCTCTTGACCGCAAAGCCACTCTCCTTGCAGGGCAGCATAAGCCCGTCCGCGTCCCACTTCGTTTTTTCACAAAAACCGAAGCCCTCATTGTTGCTGCTGCGGCATCTCGCATATTCCCGTCCGACAAGTCGGGCCCTGGCGCGCGAGAAGCCGGCGTGGCCATCTTTATCGATCGTCAACTCGCCGGCTCTTACGGCCGGGATCGTTTTCGTTATACGCAGCCGCCTTTTGAAGACGCTCCTCGCGAACTGGGCTACCAAGGCGGCGCTACGCCGCGGCAAATCTACCGCGACGGGTTAAAGGGGCTAGCGGGTTTTCATCTTCTCGCCCCCGCTGCTCAAGACGAAGCTTTGCGCAAAATCGAGTCCACGCTCTTCTTTTCTCTTCTTCGCCAAAACACCATCGAAGGCATGTTCTGCGATCCCATGCACGGCGGGAACGCTGGAATGGTCGGTTGGCAGTTGGTGGGCTTCCCAGGCCCACGCATGACCAACTTCGACGAAGTCGACAAGTACTACGGGAAAGCATTTCGCCCCAAGCCCATGAGTCTTCGTCAAACGACTGGCGCGAAGGTACGCCCCAGCGAGGACGATCCGTGAAGACGCTTCCTTCCGTGGACGCCGTCATCGTTGGCGGCGGTTGGGCCGGACTGCTGATGGCCAAAGAGCTCAGCGCGCGCACCTCGTTAAAAATCGTCGTCTTGGAGCGCGGCCCGTCGCGCGAACCCGCAGACTATTCGACCGACATGGACGAGCTCGATTACTCGATTCGGCTCCGCATGATGCAGGATCTCTCCAAGGAGACGGTCACGCTCCGCCACGACGGCACGCGTCGCGCGCTTCCGCTGCGTCAGCACGGTGCGTTTTTGCCCGGAGCCGGCGTTGGCGGCTCCGGAGAACACTGGAATGCCCAAGTTCCCCGCTTCCTGCCGGATTGCTTTGAGCTGCTCACCAAAACCACAGAGAAATACGGGTCAAGCGCGCTGCCAGAGGGTCACGCCGTTCGCGATTGGGGAATCACCTACGACGAGCTTGAGCCCTATTACGCGCGCGTTGATAAATTGCTCGGAACTTCGGGTAAAGCTGGCAATCTGCGGGGCAAGCTCGTCGACGGCGGCAACATCTTCGAAGGCTGGCGCAGCGAGGAGTATCCCACGCCGCCAACGAAAATGCCTTATTTCTCGGCGTTATTCCGCGATGCCGCAAGATCTCTCGGCTACCATCCTTATCCCGCGCCCTCAGCGAACATCAGCCAGGCTTACACCAATCCCGACGGCATCTCTCGGGGTGGCTGCACCTATTGCGGCTTCTGCGCTCGCTTTGGCTGCATGGTTGGCGCCAAAGCGCAGCCTACCAACCTTCTGCTGCCCATCATTCAAAAACGGAAGAACGTTTCTCTTCGTACCGGCGCCTGGGTCCGCCGCATTGTCTCGGACCCTGCCTCAAAGCCCACTGTCGTTCGGGGCGTTACCTACGCCGATGCCTCGGGAGAGGAAATCTTCCAGCCCGCGTCGCTCGTTTTTCTCGCTTCCTGGACGTTCAACAACACCCGCCTTCTGCTGCTCTCCGGCATCGGCGAAGCGTACGATCCCGCCACGGGCCGCGGGACGGTCGGCAGCAATCTTACGCACCAGGTCACTGTTCCCGCCGCAACTGCATTTTTTGATCAGCCGCTCAACCGCTTTATGGGCTCAGGCTCTGCCGGTATTCTCTTTAGCGATTTCGATCGCGACGACATCGACCGCTCTTCGCTGAATTTTATTCGTGGGGGTTATTTCGCGGCGCGTGGTTATGGGTTTCAGCCCATTGGGGTCTTCGGCGTACTGCCGAGTTCCATCAAGGTGACTTGGGGATCGGAATGGAAGAAGGCTGCAGTCTCCTACTACGACCGGGCTGCAACGATTGGTTTCTCAGGAGAGCACATTGCCTACAAAACCAATTTCATGGATCTCGATCCCGTTTACAAAGACGCGTTAGGCGATCCGTTGCTTCGCCTGACGCTCGACTGGCGTGAAAACGAACGCAGAATGGCCGAATTCGCTACGCCGAAAGCCGTCGAAGTTGCGCGCGCGATGGGAGCGCGTGAGATCAATCCATTCCCCGGCCTTCGTTCCTACGATGCTACGCATTACAACTCCACGCACATTCAGGGCGGCACCATCATGGGAGATTCACCTGAACACGCGGTCGTCTCGCCCTACCTTCAACACTGGCAGCTTCCTAATCTTTTTGTCCTTGGTGGTTCCACGTTTCCTCAGAACGCTTCCGCCAACCCCACGCCCACCGTACTTGCTTTCGTCTACCGCACCGCTGACGCCATCATCGGCCGCTACCTCAAGCACCCCGGACTGCTCGGGTAGAAGTCCTCACCACCCAACCGGGTAACCCTTGGTCTTGTTCTGCTCATCCAGCCACGTTTTCAGTGGCGCAAAATAATCTGCCAGCGCCGTTGCATCCATTTGCTTTTGGCCCGTTAATGCCTCCAACGCTTCCTGCCAAGGCTTGCTCTGCCCCATGGAAAGCATATGGTTCAGCCTTTCCCCCGCGACCTTGTTCCCATAGATCGAGCAGCGATGCAGCGGCCCGCTGATGCCCGCTTCCTTGCA
>DATDNK010000357.1:0-2197 GCA_036518275.1 Candidatus Acidiferrum sp. | reverse complement strand
TGCAGGCGCTGCTGCCGTCAAAAACAACTTTGCGCGAGGCCTGCAGCGGCTTCTCGACTCTAGAAGATTGCGTCGCCGCCCTCCACGTGAGCCGCAATCTGAAACTCAAATACAACTGCCTGAAATGGGACATGACCGCGGCCCGCCCCAGCGGTGACGTGAAGTCCTGTGAAGCTCCGCCAAGAGATAAGGCGTTGTCATTAGACAGAGCCATCCACATTCTGAACTCGGATGTTGATGCCAGGGCGCAAGCCAAGAGCGCGCAGAGGCGGGCTCGCGAAGACATTAAGGACGCGACGTCGTAAGCACACTTCGCGCAGCGCGCCAAGCGTTGCTCTAGCGACGCCGATGTCAACAAACAGAATGACGGCAGAGCACCCGCGACCTGAAGCAAGTGCTCCGCCCTTTGTTCATACCCGGGGGGTTGAAGGCAGGACGTGGCTTACATTCTCACCGTCCGCCTTTAAAGAAACGCTTCGTCCGTTTACTGGCTTACGGTTGTCGAGCGCAAGCCGCGGTTCTCGATTGGGACAAAATCCCGCGCGTCGTGGCCGGTATAAATCTGCCGAGGGCGCGCAATCTTCTGTTCCGGATCCTGCAGCATCTCCTCCCATTGTGCGAGCCATCCCACCGTCCGCGGAATGGCAAAAAGAACCGTGAACATCTCAGGTTTGAAACCGAGAGCCTGGTAGATGATTCCCGAATAAAAATCTACGTTGGGATACAACTTCCGCTTGATGAAGTACTCGTCTTCGAGAGCAATCTTCTCAAGTTCCAGCGCGATATCCAGTTTAGGATTCTTGCCGGTGGCCACGAATACTTGATCCGCGGCCCACTTGATAATGCGGGCGCGGGGATCGTAGTTCTTGTAAATGCGATGGCCGAAGCCCATGAGCTTCCCGTGTCCGGCTTTGATCTTTTCGACGTACCCGCGGACATTATCCTTCGAGCCGATTTCATCGAGCATCTTCAGAACTTCCTCGTTTGCGCCGCCATGCAACGGCCCGGAGAGCGCAGCCGCAGCCGCTGCGGTACAGACGAACGGATCCGCCTGCGAACTGCCCACAGCGCGCATCACATTGGCGCTGCAATTTTGTTCGTGGTCCGCGTGCAAAATGAAAAGAATGTCCAAAGCCCGCGCTACAACCGGATTTGCGCGGTACTTCGGCTCGACCATCTTCCACAGCATGTTCATGAAATTCTCGGTGTAGTTCAAGTCGTTGTCGGGATAAACGTACGGATAGCCGAGGCTGTTCCTATAAGTGTACGCAGCTATGGTCGGAACCTTCCCGATCAGCCGATGCATTTGAAGCTTGCGAACTTCGGCATCATGCACGTTCCGGGCGTCCGGATAAATTGTGGAAAGCGCCGCCACGGTGCTGATGAACATGCCCATGGGGTGCGCATTGTGGTGGAAACTCTCGAGAAATCTCTTGGTAGTTTCGTGCAGCATGGTGTGATGCGTTATGTCGGCGACAAAGTTCTTCAATTGCGATTCGGTTGGAAGCCCCCCGTGCAGAATCAAATAGGCCACCTCGAGAAACGTGCACTTCTCCGCGAGTTGCTCGATCGGATAGCCTCGATAACGGAGGATTCCTTTGTCTCCGTCAATAAAGGTGACGGCGCTCTGGCACGCCGCCGTGTTCAAAAACGCCGGGTCATAGCTTAGGAGGCCGAAATCTTCCGAACCGGACTTGATCTGACGCAAGTCGGCAGCGCGGATGGCGCCTTTTTCGATCGGTAGCTCGTAAGGCTTCCCGTTGCGCTGATCCACTACACTTAAACCCTTTTTGTCCATTGCAAAGCTCCTTTCCTTCTTGTTCGTTGAGCGTGGACGAACAGAGAGGCTCCGCTGGGGAGCACAAGGGAAGCGGTGGCGAAGTTGAAAGGCAATTCATGAGCAGTCAGGCTACTTGCCTTTACAGAGCGACCGCTATGACTGATTGGCACACAAATGCCTCAGGTCATCTGTTCTTGGATATCTCTAATTGAAGGCCCTTACAGTGACGACCGTCACGACCATTCGTGACGGAGCCCTAGAGGGAAGACACCATGCGGGCGATGGCGTCGTCAAACGACGCCTTTCCGTCTAGGTAGGGCTGCCAGAATCGCTGCAGAAGCTCGAGATAGTTCTTCCAACCTCGCTGGTAGAGACCCTCGCGAACTGCGTAAGCGCTGTAGCCACTCGCGGGACTGC
>DATDNK010000356.1:0-4856 GCA_036518275.1 Candidatus Acidiferrum sp. | reverse complement strand
TCCGTTCGCATCGCCGGCCTTGGCACCCGCCTTGGGGAGTTTTCCCATCCCCTGGAGCAGGAATTCCATTGTGAGGTGAAGTCCTTATTGAGTTCCGCACAGGCGGAAGGCCGCATCAAAGAAGATGCGCGGCAGCTCGCTGACCGTGACCTGGAGGGTCTGGTTGGCTGGAGATTGCACCGCGGCTGAAGGTGATTTTAGAAGATGAGAGACACGAACGAATGAGAGTCCGGCTTAATCTGGCGACCAAACCCCTGGAATCGCACCGGCGCTTCCTCCTGGGAGCCAGCCTCTCTACGATTGTCGCCGCCATCGTTTTTGTTGCGCTGGGATGGCACGTGTACTTGGTCCGCCAAGCCGCAGCCGAGGACCGCGCCCGTAAAGAAAAGATAAGCCGCGAATACACCAAATATCAGGAGGAGCGCAACGACCTGAAGCGCTATTTCGAGCAGAAAGACATCAAGGGTCTTAGCGAGCGCGCTGCTTTCATCAACGGCATCATTGCGGTGCGCAGTTTCAACTGGACGCAAATGTTCATGGATTTGGAGCACATTCTGCCAGGGGGCGTGCGCATTATCAGTATCGAGCCAAAACAGGTCTCTGGACACGTCGAATTGAATCTGACCTTTGGCGCGGCTGACGATGAGGTCAAGCTGAAGTTCTTGCGGGCTCTGGAGAGTTCTGGGCAGTTCTCGGACGTGCAGATTCATAGCGACGCCAAAGTCACGCCGGGAGCCACCACCGGCACCGACAAGAGCGTTGTCCACTTATCGACTTTTTATTCGGGAGCATAATGTCACGCGATTTCACAACTCGCAAACGGGTTGTTCTGGGTGGGGTGATACTCCTGGTCGCCGCTGACTTGGCGCTGGCCGCTTATAGCTTCCAGCTTGCTTCCGAACCAGTCACAACGGCGCAGCAATTCGCCAAGCAGGAAAAGCTGTTCATTGAGAGGCAGGCTCCCATTGCGCGGGCGCAGAAGATCCGCGAAGAGATGCCCAATACCCAGCGGGAGTGCGAGGAGTTCGAGAAGCTGCTTCTGCCAGCCAGCTCCGGGTATTCGTCGGTTTCTTCCGAGCTCGATGCCATCGCCAGGAAAACCGGTGTCAGTCGCCAGGATACGTCCTTCAAGCCGACTCCGATTCCGGAGCGCGGATTGACGGAAGTGGCCATCGATTCGACCATCGAGGGCGATTACAAAAACGTGATTCTCTTCTTGAATGGGCTGCAGCGTTCCGCCAATATTTATGAAGTAGAGTCTTTGACGCTGGCCCCGCCGAGCGGAAACAAAGGGCCGGCCAACGTTATAAGAGTTGGCGTGCACCTAAAAACGTATTTTCGGACGGCAGCGTGAAGCAGAAACAACTAATCGGCATTCTCATTGTTTTGGTGCCCATCGCGGCCTTTGTGTGGCTATGGAATTTCCATGAAAAGCCGGTGACCGTCGATGCGGGTCCCAGTATGAAAGAGGATCCGATCGTTCAGGTTGATAATCCGCAGATTCGCATAGATCTCATCGAGCGAGCGCGCAAGGCCGAGTACAAGAGTTTCGGCCGTAATCCGTTCAGCCCGATACAAGCTCCGGTGAAGCGCGTAACTCCGCAGACAAAGCACCACGAGTTTGTCGGCCCCATAGATCAACCTGCGCCTCCGCCGCCGCCTCCGCCCACGTTGCCGCTGAGATTCTACGGCTTTGGTACTGTGCCCAACGGCACGTCGCGCCGCGCTTTCCTTCAGGACACCAACGGCGACACAGTCTACGTGGTGGCTGAGGGTGAGGTCGTGTTGAAACGTTATCGCATCCTCCGAATCGGAAACGCCAGTCTTGAATTTGAGGAAATTTCTTCTGGACGCATCGGCACGGCGCCTCTTGTTGAAGAACAGGCGGGAGGCCCGTCGCAATGATCTCCAGGCGCCAGCGAGGTTCGCGAAGGCGCAGCCAGCAGGGATATGCGCTGTTGCTGGTGATATTTATGACCACTATGTTGCTTATCCTTGCCACCATGGTGGCTCCGAATATAAAAACCGAGGGGCAGCGCGAAAAAGAGAAAGAAATGATTTGGCGCGGCCGCCAGTACGCGCGTGGCGTGAAATTGTATTACCGGAAAATGGGACGTTTTCCCACCAGCATCGACGACCTGACCAAGCCGAAAGTAGGCTCGCTGCGGTTCATGCGCCAGGCATACAAAGACCCGATGAACGCGCAGGACGGTTCGTGGAGACTCATCTATGTTGGCCCCGCAGGGCAGCTCATCGGCAGCCTGAAGCCGCAGCAGACGAATATTCAGTTTGGCCAGGCCCCGGGAATGGCGGGAATAGGCGCTCCAGCTGGAGCCATGGGCGGACCAGGCGCTCCTAACAGCGGTTTTGGCTCGGTTCTGGGGCAGGTGATTGGACAGGTTGGCGGACTGAATCAATCAGGAAAGGCGGGTACACAGCCGGCAAGTTCCCAAGGCCCGGGGTCCAATCCAGCGAATCCTCAGAATCCCACAGGCACGACCGGGCCCGCGGTTTCCGCCGATCAGGGAACGGGAACCGACGCCGACGCTGCAATTCCGACCGGCGATACCCCCACAATCATGGGTGGAAATATCATTGGGGTCGGCAGCAAGATCAACAAGAAATCGGTGATTGTCTACGATCACGCCAAGAATTACCGCCTCTTCGAATTCATCTGGGATCCGTCGAAGGACACTTTTGGTATCGGCCAACCGGGGATGCAAACCGGAACGGGTCTAGGGCAGCCTATCGGTCAGCCATTGGGGCAGAGTCCGTTTGGTCAACAACCCGGTCAGAATCCAGCGAATCCCCAGCAGAACCCACAGAACCCGCCGCAGCAGAATCCGCAGCAGCAGTAGGCCGGCATAACTCCTGCCGTAGGGGCGGGGCTTGCCCCGCCCGTTTGGTCCGGGCCTGCAAACAATCAGTTGATTGTGGAATCCCAATCTCAGAAGTTCGTAATCACAGAGGCCTAAGGCTGCGGCTCAATCGGTGTTGGCGGGCAGCCGCCTTTATCCAGCTCCTCCAGCTTCTTGGAAGCTTCTGCATTCTTCTTTCCTGACGCGACCAGCAGCAAGATTCGTGCTTGCTCGCAGTTCACCTCGACGCCTTCGCCCCGCATGTACAGGTCCGCCAGCGCTACCCCCGCCTTCATGTTTCCTGATTGAAACGAAGACCACAACTGTTCCGGCGTCGCCGGGACCTTTTTCGGCCGCTGCGCTTGCCCCGAGGAAGAATCCGCCTTCAAGGCGGTCGCAGCGGACGCTACTGCCGCCTGGTTTGCCCCAAGTGACGACTCCGCCTTCGCCGGAAGCGGCGTTGCCGGCGGCGATGATACGGGTTGTGCTGCTGATACCTGAGTCTGCTTCTCGCTGGATTGCCCCGCGCTGTTAGCGCTCGATTGCCCCGCGCGGTTAGCGCTCGATTGCACAGTCGGGTTCGCGCCCGCGGCCGGTCGCGCCGGGCTGCCCAGCTTCGTGCCGCCGGCATACCGGAAGATGAGAATCATCGCCGCCGTGCCAATCCCGAAGCCCAGCAATACGCCGAGGAGGAGTTGCCGGAGCCCCTGCTTCCTGTAGCGTTCTAAAGAAACAAGTTCCGTGCTCGCAACGCTCACCTCCTGCCCAAAGAGCTTCTCGGTCACGGCGCCTTCAACCGCTTGCTCGTCGAGACTCCCCAGAGACGGGCGCAAGTTTCTTCCACTGGATGCGCCGAGGCCGGAGGTGGCAATCTTCTGAGTAACCTGGGACGTCTCGCTCAGCCACACTCGGATCTGCTCGCGTGCCGGCGCGCTCAACTCCAGGAAGCGCAAGCCTCCCGTGCGTTTTGCCGAGTCGATCCACGCCAACTGGCCGGTGGCCTCGATCGCGCCGTTCAGCTCGACCGACAGGCGCAGCTGTCGCAAGGCCTTGTCTTCTATCGGCGTGAGGCTTTCAAAGCACAACCCATCTTGGGAAAGATTCAGGACCGAACCGCTTTCGTCATCGCCGAGCTTGCACACCACCGTCCGCTCGAGTTGCTTTCGCTCTTGCAACCGCCGGTCTACGTTCATCGTGCTGATCCAAGGCGCCTGAGGAGACCCACTTTGGCCCTGGCTTTTTCACGCGGTAAGTTTTTGCGTCGGTACCTGCAGCTGGGCCATAGCAGGACTTTATGCCCGCACTTATACCCCCATTTACGACCTCACGCAAGCACAGGAAAAGACTATAATACATGATCGAACTGCACAGCCTCAGCGTGCTGCCGGGATGCAAGCAGAAAACAGGATGGCGTGCACGCCGTTCGAGGAGTCCCAAACCGACTGAGGACATGACCACACGCGCCATCGTCGAAGGCCCGCACGGCTGCCAGGCTCCCGCCACAAGGCTCCATTCCTTATCGTTTCTGCTTCGCCACGTCCGCCGTCTCCTGCAAGCCGCATTAAAACGCTGGCGCAATAAAAGGAACCGATAATCAGCCGGCTTCCAGTCTCCGAGAATTAAATGTAGCGCCGTCGCTTTAGCGCGGCATCTTCGCCTTTGTAGTGGCGGGCCTTCTTTAGGCTGAGGCTTCTTGCCGAAGCCAGACCCGTGCTTTCCCTGACCGAGCGGGACCGAGCGGGACAGACGGGACGTTTCCTAATCATGTTGCTTGAAATGCGACTGAGTTCAGGCACGGTCATCCGATGTTAGGAAAACGTTCCGTCTGTCCCCGGTTCCCCCAATCATTGAGACCTCCCGTCGTACAAATCATAACACCTCTAATAAGGGGTCACGTGCAGGGCGTCGTCCGCGATCGCAGCGCCTGCTCCCGCGACGCCTAGGCCCACACCCCACCATAGGCTTACTGCTCCCACAGGGAGGGAGGCCGCTCCAAGC
>DATDNK010000355.1:0-11951 GCA_036518275.1 Candidatus Acidiferrum sp. | reverse complement strand
TTTCCGCGTCCCGGAAAGCGAAATCGGCAGGATGGGCGCGCCCGTAGCGACCGCCGCTTTGAAAGCGCCAAGCTGGAACGGCCGTATGCCGTCTTCTTTAGTGAATGTGCCTTCGGGAAAAAAGAAAACAGACTCGCCACTGCGCAGCAGTTCTTCCACTTCCTGAACCTGCTTGAGCCGCGAATCAGGATTGGAGCGGTCGAATTTCAAATGCCCCATGTGGTCCAGGAACGCGCCAATAAACGGCATCCCGCGCACTTCCATTTTCGAGACGAACCGGTAGGGCACGCCCAGCCCCAGCATCAGCGGCAGCACATCGAAGTAGCTTGTGTGGTTCGACGCAAAGATTTTCCCGCCCGGAGTATCCATATACTCCTTGCCAGTGACGCGTATTCTGCATCCCACGAGCGCAAATAGGATTTTTAGCGCCGCGGAAGTATACCGTCCTGCTGCGCGATGATCCGTGATGAAGTGAACGAATGTCCACGTTGGAACAATCCACAGCGCAAACACGGCCCAGAAGTACACGCCGTAGGCCATTTCCAACCCGCGCTTCAGTCCCCCAAGAGTCTTCCTCTGGAAATTGTGCACCCCGCTCGTCGTGCCCAGCCGCACGATCTGCACCCATGCCGGAGCACGGCCTGCCGAAAGCGTACCCGCAAGGTAAAGCTGTTTCGTTTCTTCGCGCCGCAGCTTACCACTGGAAGTTTTGGGAATGCTTCCCGGCGGAATCAATTCCACCCGATCCGGCGGCAGCCCCAGCCCTTGCGACACGAGTTCCGTGACCTTCGCCGCGATTGCCGCGCGGCGCATCGCATCCCGCTCGCGCGTCTCCGCTGCCACTACGAGCTTTTCCGTGCCGCTCTCTTCGTCGCTCAACCCAAAGGCGACCACACAGCCCTTGCGAATCCCTTCCGCCCGCGTTGCAAGCTCCTCCACTTCGTGCGGATACAAATTCCTTCCGCCCTTGATGATGATGTCCTTCACGCGGCCGGTAACATAAATCTCTTCTTCGGCGCGATAGGCGCGGTCGCCCGAGTTCACCCACGCAAATCCACCATCGCTTGCAACCGCGCCCTGCGGCAGCAGAGTTTCGGTCGCTTTCGGATTGCGATAGTAGCCGCTGGTTGCCGAGGGCCCGCGAAACCACAAAAATCCTTCCGTGCGGTCCGGCACGGGGTTGTCTTCCGCATCTACGATCTGAACTTCGTGCCCTGGCAGCGCCTTCCCCGAGGACACAAACGAGATCGCAGTTTCATCTTCCTCAGCGGCGGGCACG
The DNA here is from genome assembly GCA_036518275.1 of Candidatus Acidiferrum sp. Taxonomy (GTDB): domain Bacteria; phylum Acidobacteriota; class Terriglobia; order Acidiferrales; family UBA7541; genus Acidiferrum. The sequence goes on along the minus strand of DATDNK010000355.1, from coordinate 10,672 downwards.
GCGCGTCCTTTCAGGGCGAATGTCTCACGCTCCACGCGATCTATCCGCGGCCCGCGATTCAACGGCGGCACCGTCACTCCCAGCGTAGCCTCCGCCAGGCCATAAACGGGCAGTTGTGCTTCACGGCGGAAACCGTATTTCGCAAACCGCTCCCCAAAACGCTCAAGCGTCTCCGGATTCACCGGCTCCGCTCCATTTAGCGCCGCGCGCCAGCAACTAAGATCTACGTCCTGAATATCTTTGTCCGCGATCTTCCGCATGCAGAGCTCGTACGCGAAATTGGGCGCTGCCGTGATAGTTCCGCGATGCTTGTGAAACGCCTGGAGCCATTTTTCCGGCCGCGTCAAAAACGCCAGGGGCGACATCACCACGAGCGGAATTCCAAAATGCAGCGGCGTGAGCCACGCGCCAATCAGGCCCATGTCGTGATACAGCGGAAGCCAGCTCACCGCCACGTCGCCCGGACCTACCTGCGTGGCTTGCCCCACGGCTCGAATGTTGGCCAGCATGTTCGCGTGCGTCAGCATCACGCCCTTGGGGTCCCCAGTAGAGCCCGAAGTGTATTGCAGCATCGCCAGGTCGCTGCCCTTGCGCGCGCGGCTGCCGCTGATGTGCGGAGATCGCGCGCCGGGCGCTGGCGGTGGCGCTTTGTCCGCCGCCTCGATCACCTTTTTCGCGTCCGCAACCTCCTTCAGCGAGCTGACCCGCGGCCGCAGCAACTTCGCCACCGCTTCCCCGCGGCGGAATGTGAGCAGCAAACACACTTCCGCATTATTCAGAATCGCGGATTGCCGCGCCGCGTATTCTTCGATGCGGTCCGCGCGGAACGGCGGATAGATCGGCACGGGAACCGCTCCGGCGAGGAGGATTCCTGCGTAGGAGATGAAAAATGCGCGCGACGTGGGCAACATCAGCGCCACGCGCCCGCCTGGAGGCACTCCGCGCCTCGCCAGCTCTTCAGCAAGCCTTTGCGCCGCTGCGTGCAACTCGCCAAACGTCACCGTGGAGCTGACCTCTCCGTCTGGCCCTTCTTCCGTGATTAAGAGATGCGTCTCTCCGGCGTTATGCGCGGCGCGAAATCGTAGAACGTCAATCAGCGTCTCCGCCGAAAATACTCCCGCACCGACAGCCTCTCGGTGCAGCTTCTGTGTTGTCGCTGCGGCTTGCAACGCAGACTCCGGTTCTGCAGTCTCTTCCACTGTCCCGGGAACTGCCAGAATCGCGCGCGCTAAATCTTCCGGCGTGTTTGCTTCCGAGGCGACCCGGTCCGGCAATCGCATCCCAAACGCATTTTCGAGCCTTGTGAGCAGTTCCACGCGCTCTAGACTGCCGAGTCCTAGGTCACGGTCCAGTTGGGAGGAAAGCTTCAGCATCGGCAGCGCGCCTTGACTGCCGAGCTCATTCAGAAGTGTGCGGATAACCCCTAACACGCGCTCGCGCACGATCGAGGTGTCGAGTTGTGTCGCCGGGGTGGCCACGATTTGCACTTAGCGCAGGGCGAGCCCCTGCTGTTGGCAGACAGGCAGAAGCCCTGCTGCTTTCCACTCGCCAGAGGCTAACACGCCAAAACGCCGAATGCCACCGGGTAGAAACGCTTAGTGTCGCGTGAACAAAGAAGTTACACGCGACGCGTGTCAGGGCATATCTTCAGCCGTGCCCTGCAAGTCTCATAGGAAAACGGCCTTAGCGCCTATTTCAGTGACGCGACCCTAAGCGCTTTACTTTGCGACTTGCGGCAGTGAAAACCCTTTCGGCAGCAGCGTCGTAGACAAGTCCACTCCGGACAAGTCCGCGCCGGTCAAATCCGTTTCTCGCAAAATGGCTACTCCCATGTCCGCGCCGGAAAATCGCGCGCCGGTCACGGTGGCTCCTCTTAAATTTACGTTGCGTAACCGGGCGCGTTCGAAACACGCGTTCGAAAGGTCGCACCGAAAAAATTCCACGCCGCTGGCTTGCGCCCCCGTCAAGTCCGCTCCGGGAAGAATCGCTTCGGTCATGTCCGCATTTCGTAAATCCGCATTTCGCAAGCGGACGCCGGAAAGATCCGCACCCGGGAGTCGCGCGGTTCGCAGATCGCTTCCTTCCAAATTCGCGTTGCGCAAAATGGCTCCGCTCAGATTCGCGCCGGACAAATCCGCGTGCGAGAGGTCCGCGCCGGTCAGGTCCGCGCGCGCGCCGCCGTCTTTTCCGCGGAAAAACAGTTCATGCGCCTTCAGAATCTCCGTGAGTTTTTTCCCGTGGTGCTTGATGCTTTTCGGTTTTCTCAATCTCATAACCAGTCCGGTGTCGAATGCTCTGTACTGGATTTGTATGCTTTCATTTTACTGGAACTCCACCCAATTCCAGCACCCGGCCGACGACTCTACCATGCACTACGCACCCCGCCTCTTTAGGTACTCGGCTTTACTAGGGTCAGGAGCGAATCATGGTCAAAAGCATTTTGAACCGAGTGAGAGCTTTTAAAGAATGTGGTTGATGCGCAGGCATGAGAACCGCTTCGCCGGCGTTGGTTAATAATGGTTTGCCGGAAACCACAATCTCTGCGGCTCCCTCCAGCAAATGCGCCAGAGCGTCAAAAGGGGCCGTGTGCTCACTCAGGCCTTGACCCTCGTCGAAAGCGAAGAGCGTGACGGTTCCCGTAGCACGATGCACAAGGGTCCGGCTAACAACGGCTCCCTCTTGATAATTTACCAGCTCGAGCAAGCGGTTAACCTCCGCGGCGGGAATTTCACGCTTGCTTTGCGATTGTTGTGGACTCATTGCTGGCCAGCGTTACTTAATACTAGAAGATTGCCTCTTGCCTTTCTCCGTGAGCGCATAGAAGTCCCCGCCACACGCATCCACCATGCCGGCACGCATCAATTCATCAACGGCGTCCAGCACGCGTTGACGCTCGGACGGTTCGTTGCCGGCAGCCTCGAACAACACGTGCAGGTCCAGCCGATCCATGCCCATCTCTTCAAATAACCGCAAAACACGCAACGCAAGCGGCTTCATCGTAGACCTCGTGTGGTCGCTTCAAAACGTGTGGATGCCGTCCTTTATATTACCCGAGAGGCCTCCTCGCGCACCGCGGAAAAACCATGAGAAAAACGAGGAAGAGTCTCGGTGGCTTCCTGCTATTTACGTTTCCGGCGAATCATTTTCTTTCGAGGCTTCTTGGCTTTCTCAATCTTGGCTTCGGGCGGCCACGATAGCGTCAGCAAGAAAGCGCTGTCCTCGGTTGCCTCCACGTCATGGGGCACGCACTCGTCTAAAGCAAGCAAGTGTCCGGCGGGAAGCTCCACCGCTTGCTTTGGCAGATGAAGCCGGATGTGACCGCTCAAAGTGTGCACCGAGATCCTTGCTGACGCCGTGTGCTCATGCATGCGCGTGTTCGCCCTCATGGCGATCAGAACAATGCGAAGATCCGTGTGCTTTACAAGCGTCTTGGAGCTACGCCCGGCTGGGTGCTTCCAGGATTCATCTGCGTGCAGTTGGGCGAGTTCGTTGGCCAGGTCAAATTGGAGCAAAGGTTTGTCGAGCGTACCATCGATGGACTTGTGCCCGGCGTGTCGTTGTCCTGAAATCTTGGTTTGGGTAGTTGCCATGTGGCGTCCTCTGTTGCTGTGTGCCGGTCAAGTGCATGAACCCACGGCAAGATGGGGCTTCCCCGAAGCCCGGTCTTCCTTCGTAGGCAGTCCATGAAAGGCGAAACCCGAAGGATTCTATCGTAATACGATATATTATTCAATCTGTACTGCGCGCGCCTGCAATAGCGTTCTTGCGCAGGGATGTCCCGCTCATAGGGCTTCGTCGCACTATTTGCGGGGGCCGAGTTACGCGGCCCGCTCCTTCGCAATTGAGCCTTCCATTTCTGGTAGATTCGTGACAATTGTTGTCACACCGCTGCACAAGAAAATTTTCGAGAAACTTACAACGAAGTGCAACTTTCGCGCATCTCTATGAACAAAACGAATCGAGGAATGCGGGGCGATGCCTCCCCTGCCTGAGGCAGCCCGCGAAACGCGCGGCGGCGCTTTAATGATGCGAGCCTGCGCAGAAAACTAAATTCATTTGGAGGGTTCATGAAGTTGAAGCTATGGGTGTCTTTACTCGCAGTTCTCGCCTTCTCCGCAGTTTCGGCGTACGCGCAGGAAAGTGCGCCAAAAATAGATGTTTTTGCAGGATATTCTTACGTGCAAGCAAACCCCGGCGTAGCCGGAGTCGACAGCTTCCATCTGCATGGCGGGAACGCCAACGTGGCCTACAACATAGCGAACTGGCTCGGGGGCGTTGCTGATTTCGGCGGATACAACAACGGAAACATTCTGAGCTCGGGCCGCAGCGGAACTTTCTCAACGTACCTGTTCGGTCCGCGTGTTTCTTACCGGCACTACTCGCGGATCACGCCGTTCGGACAAGTGCTCTTCGGCACGGCGCACGCGAATGCCGCGGCCTTCGGCACCAGCGGCACGCAGAATGCGTTTGCCATGACTGCGGGCGGCGGCGTGGATTACAAGGTGTTGGACCACTTCGCGATTCGACCGTTTCAGGCGGAGTACTTACTGACGCGGTTCCGTGAGGGAACGATCGCGGGCAACAGGAACCAGAACAATTTCCGCCTGTCGACCGGATTCGTCTTCCGGTTCTAATAGGAGAACGAATCTAAACGAATCGGTTGCCGGGTGTTAGGCAGAGGGGCCGCGAAGGTCTGGCAGAAGCGGCCCCTGCACCTTTTTGTGGTTTTTAGTTGTAAGTCGTCAGTTTTTAGTAAAGGCCTTTGGCAAGGCCAATAGGCCAAATGGGTTCCGACATTTCCGTGAGATTAATGCGGCATCGTGTAAATCACGGTGATGTGCGTGTCGATTTGCACGGGCTGACCATTGAGAATCGTCGGCTTGTAGCGCCATAGGCGCACGGCGTCCAAGGCAGACTGGTAGAACATCACATCGCCGCTAAGAACCTCGAGAGATTGAATGGAACCATCGGTGGCAATGATGGCATGAAGCTCCACGCGGCCTTCTTTGTGAAGTTGCTTCGGCAATATTGGATAGATGGGATCGACGCGGTAAATCAGCATTGCGGGGTCGAGTTGCGTCATACGCAGAATCGATGGCCGTGCGGCATGGTGGTCTTCCGGTGGTGGAGGAACATTGGTTCGTGTACCTGGAATCGGAATCAGTCCTCCTCCGGGGCCACCACCGGAAATACCCGGGATCATGCCGTCGGGAACCGGCTCGCCAGGTTCATCACTCGGTGGGTCGTGCGTCACAATTGTGGGTGGAATGTTACCTGAGAAACAAAGACGGCAAACGCTTTGTCGCTGTCCATGCGTGGGTTGCGAGCTTACATCATGCGATGGCCCCTTGTAGGGAGAATAAGGCGGAATGGGAGTTGAGATGGCGAGCGCGATGCGCTCGGATTTTCCTAAGAGGGGTAGCAGAATTAGTAAAGCGACGATTGCAGTCTGGGACGCGATGGAGATGATGAGCGAGCGGCGACGAACGCGACGCTCGCGACGGCGCTGCTCCGGGTCGCCTTCGACCAGGCAACCTCCCAACGAACCTAGACTTTGCTCTGGAATTTTCCGAGAAACACTTCGCGTATCGAGCGGCATCACGCACCTCCACGGTTTTTCTGCGAGGGTTCGCGGTCCAGCGGGACGAAGTGCAAGGAACCGCAGAATTTGCGACGCCAGCCTCCTGGGGGTTGCTCTGGTCCTCCAGGAGACCGGCGCCGCGCTCGCAGGGATGTGAGGTTGCGCGCGTCCTCCCAGCGTTGGACACCACACCACAGAACAAGTTCCCGGGCCGCTGAGCGGTTGTAAGTTATAAGTTCTAAGTACTAAGTAAGGGGCAAGGCGGGCGCGAGGAGAAGCGTCAACTAAGGGGGTGCCCGCGACCATGATGCAGCGAGGGTAGGACGGAGGTCGGTGTTTACTTGGCTAGGCATTCTTCGCGGACAAGGCAGACTTTGGACAAGCAAGCGGGAGAATCGAGCCGAGGTGGACTGCCAGCTCTCGCGGGGATGACCTGTAACCCATTTGTCTTAAATAAGATACATAAAACTGTACCCATATTAAGGCATTATGCATCTTATGATTTGAGGACGTGGATCCCAGGAGGCTGACTCCCATGGACCGGCGTAATGCGGAAACCATCGGCGTGCGCCGTACCGGGTGGGCTGCCATGGACCGCGATCCGCAGCAAGACAAGGTGGAATTCATCTGTCCCCACTGCGGCGCGCGGGACCAGAAGAATGCCCGGCGCGAGCGTGCTTTGTATCATTTCACGGACGGCTTTATGCAGGACTTGCAGGGCGAAGTGACCGTTTGCCATAACTGCAAACAGTCGCTGCGTGTTGTTCCCATTGTGATGGTGCACGATCAAGGAGAAGCGCGAAGGTTTGCAGCGGTTTTCTCGGATGAGCACTTGGTCACGGCGAACTGACATATTGCTAGTTTTACTAAAGGGATGCGGGGCGCTACCAGCGGCGCCCCGCTTTTTATTTCGTAGTTGCCTCAGTCGCGATCCCCATCATCGCCCCAGTCATGGTGATGGTGATGATGGCGACGCCTTGAAGATTCTGCAAACGACTTACATTACGGGCGGTATCGATCGTGATCGTGGTCGTCCCAATCGCGACCGTTGTGCCAGCGGTGGCCGTCTTCATCCCACCAGCGATGATGTTCATTCCAGCAACGTTCGCGCGCTTCGCGCAACTCATGGCGCTGGTGTTCCGCTTGCCTGCTGTACGGGCCGTGGCGTTCGATCGCTTCGTGCAGTTTGTAGTCCGCTTTGGCGATGCGGCGTTGGCACTTGTAGTAGGGGTCTTCACGGGCAAAAGCTCGCGGCGTTGCCGCGAATGCCAACAAACCCACCAGAGCAGCGGCAGCGAGTACTGAGCGTCCCCAAAGATTCTTCGCACCAGTGTTCTTAAACATGAATTCTGCATCCTCTCCTGTTTCCCCGACTGGGATGGGGCGTTGGTCCCTGTTGATCAAACACCGCAGCGGGGAGAATGTAGCGAGCGCGTTTGCGTCCTTCGTAAAGCAATTGGAAATAAAGAGGATAGTTAGTGGTTCGCAGCGTACATCAGTAGGCTTGCAAGAACGGATCGACGTTCATGTGGTATTTTTCGAGGCCGGCACGCACGCGGTCAAAGGCCTCATCCACGTTATCAGCGAACTGCAGCATCTCGTATTCTTCCTCGTTGATGGTGCCCCAGCGCACCATGGCTTTCCAGTTCAGCACTTCGTCCCAATACTTGCGCCCGTAAATCAGGATCAAGTTGCGCTTGGGCAGCTTGCCGGTTTGCAGCAGCGTGAGCATTTCCCAAAGTTCGTCCATGGTACCGAAGCCGCCAGGAAAAACGATCAGCGCCTTCGCAATTTGCGCGAACCACAGTTTGCGCATGAAAAAGTATTTGAAGTTGAAGCTCAGCTCCGGGCTGATGTAAGAATTGGCGAATTGTTCGTGCGGCAACTCGATGGAGAGGCCGATGGATTTGCCACCCGCTTCGTAGGCGCCGCGATTGGCCGCTTCCATGATGCCGGGGCCGCCGCCGGAGCAAACCACAAAGCGGCGCGGCTTGGGCCCGAGAGTCAGCGCCCAACTGGTAAGCTTATGCGAAAGCTGGCGAGCTTCTTCGTAATAACGCGACATTTCGAGCGAGCTTTTCGCGCTTCGCAGAGCTGCCCGGTGCCGCTGCAACTCATCCACGGACATTTTGCTGGTTTTCGTGCGCTTGAGCCGCGTGTAGCGTGCCTGCGCGGTTTCGTGCGACTCGATGCGCGCGGAGCCGAACATCACGATGGTGTCGCCGATGCCCTCGTTCTTCAACTGCACGAGAGGGTGAATGTATTCGCCGAGAATGCGGATGGGCCGCGCTGGCACGCTGTTGAGAAACTTCTGATCCTCGTGAGTGACCTTGGGCGCGTGCTGCGGCTTCATTTTTTTGCCGTCGGGCATGGGTCTTTTCTCCAGAAAGGACGAACTTTGATTGTAGGGATTCTGGGCGGCTTGCGGCAACGTCTTCCGGCAATGCTGCGTCGAATTGAGTACACTGGTTAAGGCAAAGACCTAAGGGAACCCCGGCGCGGGACGGATGATATGAATTCGATGAGACAACAGGAATGCCGAGCAATATGTCTCCTTCTGGCAGTGTTGTTCGCGACAGGAACGTTGCTGGCGCAGGCTCCAACAGGACCCCTTCCTCCAAAGTCGGGAGTTCCGATACAGCAGCCTCCCAAGAACGAGATCAAAGTGCAAGTGGCGCTGGTGACGACACCCGTGACCGTGCGTGACGGGCGCGGCGCAATGGTCCACAACCTGGATGCAAAGGACTTTCAGGTGACCGACAATGGAATCGCGCAAAAAATTTCGCACTTCGATTTGGGCGGCGATCCTATCTCGCTTGTGATTCTGGTCGAAACGAGTTCGCGCGTCGAGCCGCTGATGCCGGAGATCCGCAAGACCGGGATTCTTTTCACACAGACCGTCATGGGGCAAACGGGCGAAGCTGCCGTGGTGGGCTTCAATGATTCGGTGGACAAATTACAAGACTTCACCAGCAACGCGGACAAAATCGAAAGCACGATTGCGAGCCTAAGAGTCGGAACCTCCGGGTCAAAGCTATATGACGCCACGGCGGCAGGCTTGGAAATGCTTTCGAGCCGACCGCAAGCCACTGCAGAAAAGCCGGGGCGGCGTCGCGTGCTGCTGATTCTTTCCGAAGCGGTGGATGACGGAAGCCAGAAAACGCTGGGCGAGGTGCTGCGGCAGGCGCAGCTCGCCAACGTGACGATTTACAGCGTGGGGCTTTCGACGACGCGCGCAGAGTTGCAGTCGAAGCCCAAGCCCCCGCAGCGGCCTAACCTACCGGTGGGTTCGGTCCCGCCCCCACCCGGCGTTCCGGCAACGCCGACGTACGAAGACAACTACCGCTACGGCAGTGCCGACTTGATGGCTGCCGTAATTTGGCTGGTGCAACACATTCACGATCAGGTGCGGGGCAGTCCCCTGGAAATGGCGGCGGCGGCCACCGGTGGAGCTCAGCTTTCGACATTCAAGGACCGCTCCATCGAAAAAGCCATCGACGAGATTGGCGGGGAGCTACACTCGCAGTACACGCTCAGCTACACGCCGACGGATGCCGATGCGACCGGCTACCATGAGATTAAAGTATTGGTGATACGAAACGATGCAAAGAATCTGAAAATCCGCGCGCGACCGGGATACTACCTTGCGCCGCCGGAAAGCTGACCATCATTTGCTTGCTTTTGTGCTCTCCACGCTTCTGCAGGTGATAAAGGGTACGCCTCCTGAGACAATCCAACCATTGGGGATGAGCCTGCTCCATCCATTGTAATCGTTGCTCCATACCGCCAAGTATCCCTCGAACAGAATTGCAGACCCGACTAGAATCGACCACCAAATGTATCTGCTGCGGGTCAGAGGTTGGTTGCGCCTCTCAATGCGCTCTCGCTCGCGTTCAGAGGCGGGCCGACCCGTTGCCCTAATGTAAAGCAAGTCTTGAATGTAGAGGTAGACTGCCGCAAGAACGATGGAGCCCGCTAGAGTCAGAACAAGGATTTTTGTTTCGTAGCTCACGGAAATCTAAGCAATTTGCTTCCAGAAGGTGCCGTCGCGGGAAGCGAGGAGGGAGTCTTTGCGGGCATCCCAGCGCAAAAAGTGTGGCGCGTGCATGTGCTCGGTGTGGGCATCGCGATTAGCCCAAACTTCGTGGAGCAGATAGCTGCCGGGCTGATCCAGAGAACCGTGCAGGTCGAAGGTGAGGCAGCCTTCCTCTCTTCGCGAAGGGCCAATCAGGGCGCGTAGTTCGGCTTCGAGCAGAAGTTCCTGGCCTTCGCGGGCACGCAAAACGACCATGCGAGTGACCGCTTCCTTCGGCAGTTTTCCGCCGGACGCTGACTTCCTGCGCGCTTTACGTATGGCCGGCCTCCGAGGCCTGCTTTTCCGCTTCGGCATAGTGGCGGGGATTGTAGCGCAAAATGCTCCGAGCACAAGAAATACGTGAAGCTCTAGCCAGAAGCTATTGAGCCGCGTCCTTGCGGCCGGCGTTGAGGCTATCGAAGTTCAGGATGGTGTTCAGCACCATCGAGTAGGTTCCCCAAGTCTCGCCGCGATAGACCGGATTGATGGAGAACAAGACCACATGTCCCTTGCCGGATGGCGCGTCCACCACGGCGGGGTGCTGCGCGATTTCGTCACCGCCTTCCACCAGGCCGGAGATAAGCAGCTCTTTGCTGTCGGCGTAGCGGAAAATCACGCGCGGCCGGATGGCCGGAGGAATCACGCGGAAGCCGTTCCGCTTCTGTTCGTCCATTACCGGCGGCGACTCCCAGATTTCGGACTTGGGTTCCTCGGGCGCTTCCACGCCAGGGCGGCCGACGGCAAAGTCCGGATCATCCAAGCTCCCGCGACCGGTGGGGCGCGCGTGCATTTCCGGACCAAGGCGGCGACGGCCACGCTGACCGGCGATGCTGCTGAGCGAAAAAATCGGTCCGTTGTCGCAGTAGGCCGCGCCTTTTTCATCGTAGCCGTACGCGATAGGGCTGGCGTCGTCCACGAGACGCGTTCCGACAACAGAGCCGACAATCTTCATTTTGTTTGCGTTTTGTGTGCTGATGCCATCGGCAAATCCCAGGGAAAGCGCAAGCGACGAAGTG
>DATDNK010000354.1:0-7783 GCA_036518275.1 Candidatus Acidiferrum sp. | reverse complement strand
GCTTGGAGGAACAGCAGCAGATAATCTTTTCCGCCGGTCTTGGAGTCGGTTCCGGACATGTTAAATCCGCCGAAGGGATGCGCTCCGACCATCGCGCCTGTGCACTTGCGGTTCAAATATAAGTTTCCCACGTGAAACGTTTCCTCGGCTTTGCGGATTTTCTCTGGGTTTTTCGAATAGACCGCGCCAGTCAGGCCAAACTCGGTGTTGTTGGCGATTTCGAGCGCCTCGTTATAATTCTTCGCTTTGATGACCGCCAGCACGGGGCCAAACACTTCTTCCTGCGCCAGCCGGGCTTTCGGAGGCACGTCCGCAATGATGGTCGGCTCAATGAAATAGCCATCACCCGCCGCACGCTTTCCACCGGTGACCAAACGTCCTTCTTTCTTGCCCACTTCGATGTAATCCAGGATCGTCTTCATGGCGGACTGGTTGATGACCGGCCCCATGTAATTGTTGGGATCGTCGCTCGGGCCAACAGTAATTTTCTTGGTGCGGTCGACGAGTTTTTGCAGGAACGCGTCGTAGACCTTTTCCGCAACGATCGCGCGCGAGCACGCCGAGCACTTCTGGCCTTGATATCCAAACGCCGCTGCGACGGTTCCATCCACCGCAGAGTCGATATCGGCTTCCTCATCCACAACGATGGCATCCTTGCCGCCCATTTCGAGCACCGTGCGCTTGATCCAGATTTGCCCCGGCGACGGCTTGGCGGCCAACTCGCTGATGCGCAGGCCGACTTCTTTCGAGCCAGTAAATCCGACGTAGCGCGTCTTTGGATGCGTCACCAGGGTATCGCCAACGGCTCCGCCCGAACCGGTGATGAAATTCACCGCCTCCTTGGGAATGCCCGCTTCGTAGAGGATGTCAATGAACTTAGCGGCGATGGTCGGCGAATCGCTTGCAGGCTTCAGAACCACGGTATTGCCGGTCACCACAGACGCAACGACAAGGCCGGCCATAATCGCACAGGGGAAATTCCACGGCGGAACGACCACACCCACACCAAGCGGAATATATGTGAGGTAGTTGCGCTCGCCGCGCATCGGAGTCAGTTTCTGCGGCTCGGCCAGCCGCAGCATCTCCCGCCCATAAAACTCGCAGAAATCGATTGTTTCCGCGATGTCCGCGTCCGCTTCCACCCAGGTTTTCCCCACTTCGTAGCAGACCAGCGCGTCCAATTCAAATTTCCGTTCGCGCACAATCTGCGCGGCCCGGAACAGGCACTTCACGCGCTCCTGCGCGGGCACTCTTTTCCAGGTATCGAAATATTTGTTGGCCACCTCCACCGCCTGCTTGGCCATGTCGGCAGTTGCGTTTTGGAAGACGCCGATCACTTCTGAAGGCCGCGACGGATTTGTGGAATTGCGCTTGCTTGGCGTAGTGACCTTCTGCCCGCCTAGCCACATCGGATACTCGCGGCCAAATTCGGATTTCACCTTCTTCAGCGCGTCTTCCATGCGTTTGCGGTTTTCGGGCTTCGAAAAATCGATAAACGGCTCGTTAGTGAACTCAGATATGTGAAGTTTCTGTTCAGCGGTGGCCACGGGGCATCCCTCCTCTGGCAACAAACAAATCGTTCATCAGAAAGAACATTGTACAGCGCCTCCAAAGTTACCGACAAGCAGGCGGCGTCTTACTGGGGGGTACGATCAGAAAAATGAGAACGATTACTCCACGAAGTGGAACTGGATCCTGACGGTGACATGCGAGGCGACGGGCCGGCCATTCTCCATCGCGGGCTCGTATTTGTAGTTCTTCACCGCTCGCAGCGCCGGCCATCGCAAAGAAGGAGGTCCCGACAGGACTCTCGGGGAGGTAACGTTTCCCTCTGTGTCGATGACCGCGTCGATCACTACACTTCCGGTCTCGAAGTCCCGCAAATCGTCCAGCGAAGCAATGGCCCGCTCCGATTTAATGAGTTTCGGGGGTAGAAGGTTCGCATTCGAGCTTGAAACCGGCATGGAGCTGACTGTCTTCGCCGGCGAGGAATGAACGGACGAGGGCTTCGTTGTCGATACTGGTGGCGCGCTTCTTTCTATGACCAAAGGCTTCTCTATGGTTTCGGTAGGCAGCGAGGAGCCAATGGTTTTGTGATTACCGCCAGCGCTCTTCACCGGCGCTTCGGTCGGCAAACCTGAACCTGGAGATGACGCCTTCACAGAAACGGATGAGTTATTTTCGGAGTTTGCTTTTCCGATTTGACTCTCAGCAGACAATGGGCGCCGCGCGGGCAGAGGAGTTGTGACGCCACCGGCCCAGGAGGAGACAGGTATCTTTTTTGATCCCTGTATCCAAGGTAGCCAGCCCTTGTACCACGCCGCGACAATCAGTGCCGCCAGAATGCTACTGAGAATTGCGAGGCGCAGCATTCCGGCTCGAAACCCGGGAGTGAATTGCCCGCGCGCTTGGAAAGCGCCCTTGCGGCCCGGCAGCGCCTTGCGGAAAACCATCGAGGGCTTGGGGACCAGATTCTGATTTGGCGTACTCGGCTGACTTGGCTGGATGGGCTTGGGCTCACCCTCCATGGGAAACGCATCCGCCGATAGTTCAGTCCAGGGAATTTTTTCAGTCTGATACCGAGGTGTCTCAACCTGCGCTGTCTGCGTATCTGGGAGCGCTGGAGTAGTTTTGGGAACCGTAGCAGAGTCAGCCTGCGCTGACTGCACAGGCTCCGGCAGCGTTTGAAGCACATTCAACTGGCGGCGCAATGCTTCAACTTCTTTCTTCAGCGCTTCCACTTCTTCGGCACTTGGGGGCGGGGCTGCTTCATCCAGTTCATCGTCGGTTGTTTCGGCAGAAGCAATCAATTCGGCGGCGGCAATCAGATTCGCGTCTTTAGGCAACAAAGCGGTTGCGGCAGAAAATTCCGTACCCCAAAATCCTTGCGCCGGCTCGGTGAATTCCAGTTCCACGTAGCATTCGGTCGGGCGGTAAGTGCGCTTGCGAATCACCTGCGTGACCACTTCACGCTTGGATTCTTCGTTGCTCAAGAAAAGGAGTTGCCCGGGGGTTACCGCAGCTGCCAGCCGGATTACTCCGCCTTTTTCAAATACCAATACGGTCGTAGTTGATTCGGCGAAAAGATCGCGCTCTTCTGAGGCGATTCCGGCCTTTGCGCCAGTCACCTTGACCCGCACTTCGCGAGCCACGGCGTTAACCCTAGCGAAAGGTTTAGTCTTCAGAGGGATGGCCGCATCTTCCGGCGGGGGCCCCGCAGGCGAGCCGGTTGTTTTTAACTCGATTTTCTCCGACCCTTCGGGCAGACGAGACGAAGAACCATTCTCGCTTCCGTGTTCTTGGTGCGGATCGACTGAAAACTCTTCCGGGGCGGAATTCGAGGACCCTGTTGGAGGCAAGACAGTCGAAGACGCTTTGTCTTCTGCGGACGACAAGTTCCTTGTCCCTTTTGCGCTGGGCGTGCGAGCGGCCACTCCCTGCGAATGGAGTATTCAGGCCCAAAACCGCCCAAAACGAGGCGGATGTACAAGCATACTATGCTTTCATTCAGCGTAGCCCGCTCGCTATAGTACCAACGTACTGGGGTGCGCAAACAACACACGAAAAGATTGAGAAGTTCGCGAGCCGTGATTTGCCGGTGAACGGCCTTCGCTCAGCCGCCCGCCTGCTTCAGGTTGTTAAGGATCGCGCGATTCGAAAGCCATAGTCGGCGTATTGAAATTCCGGTGGAATGCTGGAGCGCGCCGCGTTGCGGCTCACTTTGATGTGATGGCGCCAGGAACCCCCTCGCGAGGCGCGCCGCGTGCCGCCGAGCGGACCTTGCGGATTGCGTTCGGGAGAGTGGCGGTAGTAATCCGCATCGTACCAATCCACGCACCATTCGTGGACATTGTCTCCGATGTTGAAAAGGCCAAAACCGTTCGGGGCATATAGGCCGACGGGTTCCGGGCCAGTCCGCCAGCGGTTGGCATAATCGGGAAGGGATTCGGGAGGAGCATCTCCCCAGGGATAGGCGGCTCCTTCATTTCCTGCGCGAGCCGCTGCTTCCCATTCAGCTTCGGTGGGCAAGCGATACAGTTTGCCGGTCACCTTACTAAGCCAATCACAATAGGACATGGCTTCGTGCCAAGACACAGCGACGACTGGCATTTTGGGGTCATTGAAATTTGGGTCGGTCCAACAAGGAGGCGGGACGGCCTGGGCCGAGTTGAGAAAACATTGAAATTCGGCGTTCGTGACCTGATAGGCGGCCAACTCGAAGGAATCTACCCACACGCGATGTACTGGTTTTTCGTCATCGCGTCCCGTTTCCCAGCCCATGTTGAACGAATGCCCGGGGATTCGGACCATCACGGGTTCGAGGAAACCGGTCCGAACTTCGCTTGCTCCGCTCGCTCTCGGCAACGGGGTCATCTGCTCGTTTCTCCACTCTGCGGTGAATGTTAATTAGATGCCGATGATTTTTCCTGAGTCGTCCACGTCGATAGAGGCGGCGCGGGAAACCTTCGGCAGACCGGGCATCAGCATCATGTTGCCGGAAATCGCCACGACAAAGCCGGCGCCTGCAGAAAGCGAGGCATCGTTGACGTTGAGGATCCAGCCAATAGGGACACCGAGGCGCTTGGGATCGTCCGAGAGCGAAGATTGCGTTTTGGCCACGCAAATGGGCAGGTTTCCGCAGCCCCATTCCGTAAATTGCCGCAACTTGGCCTGGGCCTGCTCCGAGAAGCTGACGCCGCTCGCACCATAAATCTTTTGCGCCAGCTTCTTGATTTTTTCCGTGAGAGGTTCTTCCAAGCTGTACAGCGGACGCACACTGGGCGAAGGATTTTTGGCAATCAGGTCCACGACTTTCTCCGCCAGATCCTTCGCGCCGGGACCGCCTCTTGCGAAGCCTTCGGAAAGGGAGCTGGGAATTCGGCGTTCTGCACAGTAGGCGGCCAAACGCTTCAAATCGGACTCCGAATCATCGGGAAAGCGATTGAGAGCCACAATCATGGGGACGCCAAACGTTTTCATTATTTCGACATGCTTGCCCAGATTGGGCAGGCCACGCTCGAAGTCGCCTTCCCCCTGGGCACGCATGCTGCGAACGGTCGTGACTACTACCGCCGCCGACGGCGTAATCCCGGATTGCCGCATCACGATGTCGAAATATTTTTCGGCCCCAAGGTCAGAAGCGAAGCCGCACTCGTTCACCACGTAGTCCGCGAGGCGTAATCCCATCTGCTGCGAAATGATGCTGCTCGTGCCATGTGCGATGTTGCCGAAAGGACCTGCGTGAACGAAAGCGGGCGTGCCGTCGGTAGTTTGCACGAGATTCGGGAGAATGGCTTCGTTGAGCAACGCCATCATGCCGCCGGTGGCGGCAAGGTCTTTCGCGCGCACCGGTTCCCCGTTACGAGTGGCGCCGATGACAATGGCATCGAGCCGCTTTCGCAAGTCTTGGCGATCCCTCGCTAGCGCGACGATGGCCATGATTTCCGAAGCCGCGGTAATGACGAAGCCAGACTGGCGGTTGGCATCTTCTTTTTTGCTATCGAGCGAAAGGCGGATGTGGCGCAGCGCGCGGTCGTTCATATCCATGGCGCGAGGCCAAGTGATTTTGCCGGGATCAAGGTGCAGGTCGTTGCCGTGGAAGAGATGCGCGTCAATCAACGCGGCGAGCAGATTGTGCGCCGAGGAAATGGCATGGAAATCGCCGTTGAAATGAAGATTGATCCTGGCGCTGGGCTCGATTTGCGAAAGCCCGCCGCCCGCTGCGCCGCCTTTCACCCCAAAAACGGGACCCAATGACGGCTCGCGCGAAGTAATGACGACTTTCTTGCCGATGTGGGCCAGAGCCTGGGTCAGGCTGATGGCTGTAACGGTCTTGCCTTCACCCGAAGCAGTGGGTGTGGTTGCCGTTACCAAGACGAGCTTGCCGCGCCGTTTGAAGGCGGGATCGGAAAGAAGCTCGAGCCGGACTTTGCCGCTATCGGAGCCGACTTGTTCGAAGTATTTTTCAGGGAGTTCGAGCTTGCGCGCTACCGCTTGAATCGGGAGAAGAGTGTTTCCCATGAAAGTTGTGGGCTACTGAGCGCTAAAGAAAATGAGCGCGGGGAAAAAGATTATCACAGTTGAGGCGCTAGGCACGAATCTGCGGGCGACTCGGTACTAGGCTAGTCTCCGACTAGCAACCAGCCACCAAGGAACGGCAGAAAAACTCGGTGGCGAGTGTGATCGCGATTTTTCACAACTGTCTGAAATCAGCACGCAACCACTCTAGCCTAGTGCTTTCACGGCATCACGGACAGTTGCGAAAAGAGCCCTTTTCTTACTCACGAAACTCAGATAATCGTTATCAGCTACGTAGGACTCCGGGCAAATCCGCAGCAGTTGTTGCCAGAACAGGGTGGAGAGGGAGCTCCTCTCGGGCGGATACAAGGCGAAGCCATAATTCACGAATACGCTTACATGCCCCTGTTCTTGCGGCGCTTCAAAGATATTCTCCGCGAGATGGCTTGTGCCAAGGTCAGTGGGATTGTCGAAAACGTACCATTCGTCCCAGCCGGCACGCGGCAGTTGTTCGGCATTTTGAATTTTGGGGCTGTACGCAATCTTCCCGCGACTCTGCCAACCAGCCGCGACCTCTTTGTCCGCAGGTACAAGCGGGCCGCTATCAATCGAGGTGATGACGACGTATTTCCCGAGCACGAACTCTGGACAAAGTTGCAAGAGGTCGAAGTCCTCGTCCGTTACTAACCATTCGTAAAGGCCTTGCGACCCAACGGTAAGCATCACATTGATTGTACGTTAGCCCAAGCAGTACCCAGCAGGCGCTTCTTTAGTGCGCTGCCTCGAGACTTAGCTTCTGGATACGCCAGTTGAGAAGTTCGGCGACGAACAGCTCGTTCTCGCTGGGACAAGCGATTTCATGGATCCAGCCGAATTGCCCGAGCTGTTTGCCGGACCTGCCGAAAACGCCGAGCACTTTGCCGTCGAGGGTGAGCTTGTAGATTCGGCCGGGGAACGCATCCGAGGCATAAAGAACCTGATTGGGCCCGGGCGTAATGCAGATGGCCCAGGGCGCGCCGGGTGACATCGTGCCGGTGGTCGCCGTGGGTTTGTTGCCAATGGCGGGGCGGGCATCCGCGGGAACGGGCACGTCAATGGTGAACTGGCGAAGAAATTTTCCGGCGGCATCGAAAACCTGGATGCGACGGTTACCACGGTCGGCGACGTAGACATTGTCGTGCGCGTCGATCGCGATACTGTGCGGCGTATTGAATTGACCGAGTCCGGCGCCGGGCTCGCCCCAGGACATCAGCCAGTTCCCGTCCTTGTCCGCTTTTGCGACTCGCGAATTAATGTAGCCGTCGCTGATGTAGGTGTTTCCCGCCGCGTCCCAAGCAACGTCCGTCACCTGGCGAAACATACCATCGACGGGCGGCAGCGGCGGCTTCACATGCTTCAGCGGCTCCGTGCCTTCGTCAGAGGCTTCCTGCTTGCGGCCGAACACGAGCGCAACGCGGCCCTCCGGATTGAACTTGATGACCATGTCGGAACCCTTGTCGGTGACCCAGATGTTGTCTGCTTTGTCGACTTTCACCGTATGGGCAAACGACCAGGCATAAAGATGGTGGCCAATCTCGCGCACAAATTTCCCATCGGGGGCGAATTCGAGGAGTTGCGCAGCGGCCGCGCCATAGGCAGGCCCCGTGGTGCTGCCACGCGAAAATACGAAAATGTGCCCCTTCGAGTTGACGGCCACGCCCGTAGCTTCACCGAGATAGAGGTCAGGCGGAAGCTGCAGAAAATCGGGAGTGGAATGAAAACGAAT
>DATDNK010000353.1:0-5152 GCA_036518275.1 Candidatus Acidiferrum sp. | reverse complement strand
ACGGGCAAACCGGAAGTAATCGACCGGGCCTGATAAGTGGGCTTCGGAGACGTAAGTAGAAAGGTTCGTCCCCTGGAGGACAGACGTGAGTGTGCCTACTTGGGGGCAGCCGTAGACCAGTCCGTGAAGGGGACGGCGCGGCCGCCGCGGATCACCGTGGGAATCACGCTGTCAAAGCCCTTGTGCTCTTTGGAGGAATAATTCAACTTAAGCTTGGGGCCCAGGCCCATGTCCACTTCATGGAGCGACTCGATCCCGCGAATCAGTCCTTCCCGAGTCAATTCTTTCCCTGCCTTCTTCAATCCATCGACCAGCACCATGGCATCCACAAACCCTTCCAGGCTCACAAAGTTGGGTTGCGCGGTGGGGTAGTATTTCGACAGCGTACGCCGATAGAGCGCGACCGTTTTGTACTCTGTGAGGTAGTACGGCGGGACAACCTGCGTGACGACCATGCCCTCCGCGTCAGACCCGGCTTCCTGGATGAGATCATCCGTGCCGACAAACGACACCGTGAGGAAAAGCGGCTTCCAGCCTTTTGCGTGGGCTTGCTTGAGAATCGGCGCAACGGTATTCGCCGGTCCGACCAACACCACGGCCTCGGGATTCGCGGCGCGAACCGTGTCAATCGCCCCACCTACCTGGGCTGTCTGCCGCGGGTAAGAAGCGCTTGCCACGGGCTCGGCGCCGTGCGTTTTGAGCGCCGTCTTTACGCCCTCCAGCACCGTGGTCCCAAACGGATCCTCCGGATAGATCACCCCGACCTTCTTGTAGCCCAGCGTACCCCACAAGCCATTGATCTGTTCGCGCGTCTCGTCAAAATACGAGGCCCGCACATTCACCACCCAATGGCGCAACGGAACATACAGCGTCTGGGCGCCCGTAAAGAGTCCGATGAGCGGAATCTTGTTGCTCTCCGCCATCGGCAGATACTTTACAGCGGTGGGAGTTCCCACAAAGAACCCTAAAGCGAAGACTTTTTGCTCCATCAGTCGGTTGAAGCAAGCTTCCGTCTTGGCAGGATCGTAGCTGTCATCGTAGGAGATCAGTTTGAGTTTGCGGCTATCAACCCCACCCGCATCGTTAATCATGTCAAAGTAGGCTTTTGCGCCGGTCACCGTTTCCGTGCCAAGAAAATGCGAAGGGCCTTCGAGGGCAGAACACGAGCCGATCAGGATTTCTCTTTCGGAAACACCTGGCACGCCTTGCCCGGTAGTCGGAGGAGAAACCGTGGTCAAACACACGAGGATTACACACAGCCCAAGGCTGTACTTCAAAAACATTATTTTCATTTCGCTCCCCGTCTTGTGAAAACGCCCCTGTGGATGAATAACCCTAGCTTTTGTTTATTCCTGTGCGAGGAGCATGTCAATGGAATACCCGCAGACGTGTTTCAAGAAGCAAGCGCTCAGAGCCAGAACGAACAAAACACGGAATGCTGAGAATACGGAATGCTATTTGATGCGCGGACCGAGGAGAACCATGCCTATGCCGGTTAGGAGAAGCACAATGGAAACTGCGGCGGGAATCTGCACGACCTTTTCTTCATCCAGGGTGGCCTTGTACGGTCCAAGCTTGGCCACTTCTTCCTGCTTGTGATAGCTGAAGTTGGGATGAACCAGCCCCGCAATGCCGCAGGCCAGCAGAATAAAGCCGACAATGATCACGAATCGCTTCATGCGGCTCCCAAGCTACCACAATTAACGCAGCTTACGGAATAATCTGGCCCGCAAAGTTGTGAAGCAGATCCCTCCGCCGGGATGACCGTATTGGGGGATTTGAGGCTCGGGATGCAATATTTGCAGATTTTTGGCATCGCGATAAACGTACCCGAACACACCCCTGCGCTGAATACGCGCAAAGGAGTGACAACGGTGAGTTCGGGAAAGACTCGACTCAGGAACGGCTGGCTGCTGCTTTTTTGGCGGCTTTGGCAGCCTTCGCGGCAGCGGAAGCCTTGCGGCGGCGCTTGGTCTTCGGCGGGGTGGCGGGAGCTTCGCCGATCAGTTCGGCGCTCATGATGCTGGTGACAAACAGCTTGGGGCCGTGATCGTCAAAATCCACAGAGGTGCGCTCCTGGTCGGAAGCGGTGACGATTCCCAAGCCGTACACTTCGTGTTTGATGGTCTGACCTTCCTGCATTACTTGCACAACGTCCTCCTTAACCACTCTGCGTCAAATCTCGATTCGAATCTTTTGGTACGGGAGCCCCGGCCGCGACCGGGACTCCCTGAAAACAGGCTAGAGGCTTGTAACGTTCTCTGCCTGAAGGCCCTTCGGGCCCTTCTTCACCTCAAATTCCACCGTCTGACCCTCGTTGAGGGACTTGTAGCCGTCCATCTGAATGGCGGAGAAATGCACGAACACATCTTCGCCGGTCTGACGCTGGATGAACCCGTAACCCTTCGAAGCATTGAACCACTTCACTGTGCCTTGTTCCTTCACTTACACTACCTCGTTATTAGAATTGCTTTGCCTCTCTTGGTACGTTCCCGGTTTCCGCGAAGCGCATCAGCTCCGCGCTTCCAGGTTCCGTGACAGCCTCCAGCCCGTAAAAAAAGGCCGCAAAGTTTGTCCTTGCAGCCCCCTCGAACGAGTCAAAAGGTAATACAAGAGCAACAAACGCTATGAATAAACTACCATAAAATGGAGGTTTTGTCCACGCACAACCACAGCAGAGTGGGCACTGGGTACACTTTACAACTCTATGCAAATAAACAAGTTAAGTGGCGCAAAGGCGAGCGGCAATTGCCGGACCAGTCAGGTTGCCTCTATTCGAGGGATTCCGGCTCGAGGCTCAAAACCCCATCGCCAGAGGCCTTTTTCTCCCAATACTTGCGCACCCAGGCTTCCCAGCTCTTTCCCGCAGCCGTATCCCTACCTGTGAAGGCAAGTGCCGCTATATCGACATAGGGAATCTTCAGCTTCTGGCTCGAATCCTTCGTCAAGACCCGCACGTAACTTGTAGAAAGAGAAGAGCCCGCAACGCGGTCGAAAATATAGCCCTCAATTTTAGAACTATTCTTAAGAGTCAGAGTGATATCGCCGCGATAGTCAAAAGCCTTTTCCAGAGCAATGCGCAATTCTTCTTCTGTGGCCAGCTGCGGCACCCAGCCCTGCACCGTCTCATGCAATGTTCCTGGGGCAACCTCCAGGTTATCTGGATCGAGCGGGGATCCTTCTGTATGACTTGGGCGGTCGGCGTGCCGGGGACCACTCATGCCCGTGTTTCCTCGAACTGGCCTTTGCCGGGTTCGATTTGAACCAGAGGATTGTAGGAATGCACAGGATTCACCGGCTCGTTGAGCATGGCGAGTGCATCCGAATCTGCATAAGTGGTTGACAAACTTGCCTTAACCGTTGCCCAGAGTCCGCGCAAACCGCTGAATGTGTGGTCTACGGCAGAAGCCTCGTAACCGCTGTGCACCATGCAGTTGGCGCACTTGGGATTGCCGGACTCGGTGCCATAGTTTTCCCATTCGGTGGAGTCCATTAGTTCCTGGAATGTATCGGTGTAGCCGTCCTGCAGCAAATAGCAGGGTTTCTGCCAGCCGAAGACGTTGTACGTGGGCATGCCCCAGGGCGTGCACGCATAATTGCGCTTGCCCATCAGGAATTCGAGGAAAAGGGGCGACTGGTTGAATTTCCAGCTCTTCTTGCGGTTCGCCAGGATTGCGCGGAAAAGACGACGGGTTCGCGCACGTCCTAGAAAATGCTTCTGGTCCGGGGCTTTATCGTAGGAATAGCCGGGCGAAAGCATCATGCCTTCGACACCGATCTCCATCATTTCGTCGAAGAAGGCGCGCACGCTCTTGGGATCGGCGCCGTCAAAAAGGGTCGTGTTGGTAGTTACGCGGAAGTCGCGCTTGAGCGCTTCTTTGACCCCGTCGAGCGCCAGATCGTAACCGCCTTCGCGGCACACCGAAAAATCGTGGTGCTCTTTTTGGCCGTCCATGTGAACGGAAAACGTCAAGTACTTGCTGGGCTTGAAAAGATGCAGTTTTTCCTTGAGCAGGAGGGCATTGGTGCAGAGATAGATGTATTTCTTCCGCGCGACCAGCCCTTCGACAATCTTGTCAATTTCGGAGTGCATCAGCGGTTCGCCGCCGGGGATGGACACCATCGGCGTGCCGCACTCTTCCACCGCCTTGAAGCATTCCTCGGGAGACAATTCCTGCTTCAGGATGTGCGCCGGATACTGAATCTTTCCGCAGCCCGCGCAGGCCAGATTGCAGCGAAACAAGGGCTCAAGCATCAACACAAACGGGTAACGCTTGCGTCCTTGCAGCTTCTGCTTCAGGACGTACGTCGCGACGGTCCACATTTGTGAAACTGGTACCGGCATCTTCCCCGCTTACGATGAATTTGCTGGAGGTACACACGCGCCCCCAGAGTCTCGTCGAACAGAGACTGTAAATCTATTGTACCCGAGAACCCGAGAATTCCACGCGGTTCCTTTGGCCCCTTGTGCAACACGATTCCTGCCTGGCACGGAAAATGCACTTCTCCCTAAGATGCAATCTACCTTAGAAACGGAATATGGGAGGTCCCTGCGCCTCGCTGGTGAAGCTTCGGAGGTAGAATCGTCGCCTGGGCAAGGCAAAGAAACCAAGGCGTTTATGCCGCGACGAAATCTGATCACCCTCTTCGATGATTTCTCCCGCTTCGCCGGCGATGTGGCCGTCGTGCAAACCCGCGGGTACCGCCGGGAAAAGCTGACGTATGGGGAACTTTCGGCGTACGCTTTGTTCTGGAGCTATGCGCTCGGCGGGCGGGGAATTGGTCCTGGTGATCGTGTCCTTCTATGGGGTTCCAACTCCGCCGAATGGGTCGCGTGCTTCTGGGGAATTTTCTTGCGGGGCGCGGTTGCCGTGCCCATGGATGCCGCCGCGTCTCCCGATTTTGTTCAGCGCGCCATCGAAGATGCGGGTGTGAAGCTGATCCTACGCGACCGCCAACTCGGCGAGCTGCCGGGAGCACCTTCCTCTTTGATCATCAACGATCTCAAAGCTGTTTCCGCAACGCCCGAGCCCGCGCCGAATCATGAAGTCGATCCTGGGCGCGCTTCTACGCGCGACACCATTGCGGAGATTCTGTACACCTCTGGAACCACGGCGGAACCGCGCGGAGTTGTTTTGACGCACGGGAATTT
>DATDNK010000352.1:0-4542 GCA_036518275.1 Candidatus Acidiferrum sp. | reverse complement strand
CGTCAGGGCGCCTTCCAATTCGCGCACGTTGGACTTGATGGCTCGCGCAATGTATTCCGCCACGTCATCCGGCAGATTAAAGCGCTCGTTCTCCGCTTTCTTCTGCAGGATGGCAATCTTCGTTTCAAGGTCCGGCGGCTGAATGTCCGCAATCAATCCCCACTCGAACCGCGAGCGCAGCCGCTCTTCGATGGAGTTGATGTCCTTCGGCAGGCAGTCGGAGGAAATGACAATCTGCTTCTGCTGTTCGTAGAGCGCGTTGAACGTGTGGAAAAATTCTTCCTGTGTGCGTTCTTTCCCGGCGATGAATTGAATATCGTCCACCAGCAGCACGTCCACGGTATGGAAGCGCTCGCGGAAACTGATCATGCGGTCAAAACGCAGCGAATTAATCACTTCGATGGTGAATTTTTCCGCGCTTACGTAACTCAACCGCATCGCCGGATTGCGCTTTTTGATGGTGTGCCCAATCGCATGCATCAAGTGGGTCTTGCCCATGCCCACGCCGCCATAGAGGAACAGCGGGTTGTACGCTTTGGAAGGCTGCTCGGCTACGGCGCGCGACGCGGCATGCGCAAATTCATTGGACTTGCCCACGACAAACGTATCGAAGGTATAGCGCGGATTGAGCTGGTGGTCGCTGCTCTCAAAATCCAGCTTGGCTTGCCCCGACTTGGCTGGAGTCGCCGCCGCGGTCGTACGGACCGGCTCCTCCTCGGTGCATACATATTGAACTTTCACATGGGGTGTTCCCAACTCATGGAACACCGCCTTGATGATGTCCCCGTAGGTGCGGGTAAGCACCTGACGGAAAACCGCGCTGGGAATCTGGATGTAGAGAGTCTCGCCCTCGGCCCGGCTCAACCGGGTCGGCTGGAACCAGGTGGTAAACGTGTTGATGCTAACCCGAGCTTTGACGTGCTCCAGGAACCTGTCCCAGGCATTTGCTGTTTCGCGATCGCGGCCAACTTGGGTTGCTGTCGTCATCGGTAGAGACAAAAAAGAGCCCTGTACTATTTCCACAGTTGTGTAAAAGCTGTGGAAAGCAGCTACGTTCTAGTTATGTTCAGTCTTCGGGGTTCCTGTCCGCGCCGGACACGTTATGCCCCTGTCGATCCGTGCGCGACCTGATAGGATTTGTCGGCCCTCGTACTGCCGCTTTAAGACCGCGCGGGATTGTCGCCGATTGGTCTGCACAGGGCAAGCGAAAAATGTACGAAGGTCTCCGCAGTGTTGCACATGGCGTGCACAACTTTTCCACAGGTGCAAATCAGTCGCTTGCGTGCGCCAACCTTCCCTTTTTCATCACTTTTCTCGCAAAAGGTTCTTTGAAGATGAATTCTTGCACAGGACTCTTGTGGGTGGCCTGAGGAAAACTCAACTTATTTCGTAATTTTTTTGTCTGGCCGATCGAACAGGTAAAGACCTAAAGGATCGCTTCCGATAATCAACTGATCCTTCTCGATGAGAATCGTGTTGGCCTCCAAGCGCGCTCCTTGCGGAGTATAAATCTTGTATGTCGCGCGCCGGTTCCCCGCCGCGTCAAAATGCAGCAGATTGTTGCTCAGTGCAATCCAGATCTCCCCGTTCGAGCGGTCCACGCCCAATCCCGTCAGCACCCGCTTGAACGATGGTTCTTTGCCCCGCTGCTCTTGTCGCTCGATTTCTTTCCGCACGGCCACCGCGGTCGGGAGCGCGTCGATTGCCGTGTATTGAATGTCCTGGCCTCCGTAGCCCAGCCGGTCGTACTGCCGCACGGTCGGCTCGGGTAAATACCCGAATGCATAGTACAGATGCCCTTGCGCGTCGGTGCCTAGTTGGCCGATGTTCAAAAAGCGGTTCAGATCCGCTCGCTCAGAAATGGGCTCCTCGTCCCCAAACTCGCGCACCTCTTTTCCGCTCTTGTCAAAAACGATCACCAGGTGCGGTTCCCGCAGGGTTGCTACAGCAACCTCTTCCTCCGGCAAGACCGCCACGGACACGGGGTTCTTCACGCTAAACGAACGAAGAGGTTTGCCCTCTGTAGAAAAAATGCGAATGAGATTCGCGCCGCGGTCCGCCACGTAGATGTTGCCCTCGCCATCCACGTCACAATCGTCGCCGAAAGTAAGCAAACCCTGGCCCGCGGCAACACCGGTTCCCGGGATCGGCTGTTCGCCGATGGACAGGAGTTGCTTGCCGCTAGCGTCAACGACTACGAGCCCCGGCGACGGCGAAGCCAATACATACAGCCGGCCGTCCGCGCCCTGCCGGACCGAGCGCAGCCCGGGGCCAATCGCCGGCAAAATCCGTTGCTTGGCGGATAGGTCAACTTCTTCCGGCTCTTGCGCCGGTGCCGCCGCACACATCGAGGCAAGTAGACACGTCGCCCCCAAAATCCGAAGTCTTGAAGCCCAAAGAACTCTACGTCTCGAACCCACCCGTATTCGCATGACTCCTCAGATTACTACGGACGCGCCTCCGGCTGCCCGCTCTGCCTCAGCGACTGAGGCTTCAGGCAGTGGAGAGATTAGGCACCATGGCGCAAGGGAAGCATTGCGCCGGGACGAAGTCATCGAAGAACTGGCTCAGCAACTGGAATCCGCCTGCGAAGAAACGCTCGGGCAAGGCATCAACGAAAAAGAGGCATCGCCCGCAAAGACTATTAGTCGATGCAGAAGCGCAGGCGCTCGATGGAGCGCGCTCGCAAGCGTCCGGAAGCGTTGCGCGGACCGTCGTCATCGGTTTCCACCAGCACGCAATTCATCTGCACGTCGCCGGAAGCTACGTCAAACCTGGCGGGCAGGCCGTTCAGAAACTTCCGAACGATTCCTTCGCGGTCCATCCCGATCACGCCGCCATGCGGACCGGTCATGCCCACATCCGTAATGTAAGCCGTCCCTTGCGGCAAAACATGTTCGTCGGCCGTCACCACATGCGTGTGCGTGCCAACCATCGCGGTCACGCGGCCGTCAAGATACCAGCCCATCGCCACTTTTTCGCTGGTGGTTTCCGCGTGCATGTCCACAAGCACAAACGCCACATCCTGCGGCAGCTTCTCCAGTTCGCTGTCCGCTTTCCGAAACGGATCATCAATCTGCGTCATGAACACGCGCCCTTGCAGATTCAGCACCGCGTACTTCACTCCATTTTTCGCGGTGCCAACGTACACACCGCTGCCCGGATTGCCTTCCGGAAAATTCGCCGGCCGCAGCAGCCGCGGCTCGTGCGGCAGGTACTCCAGAATCTCCTTGCGGTCCCAGCTATGATTCCCGCCGGTCAGCACGTCGATTCCATCCTTCAACAGCTCATCGGCCAGCCGCGGCGTGATCCCGAATCCCGACGCGGAGTTTTCGCCGTTGGCAATCACCAGGTCGATCTGCCGTTGCGACACCACGTCCGCCAGCCGGTCACGCACGACCAGCCGTCCCGGCGCCCCCACAATGTCT
This sequence comes from Candidatus Acidiferrum sp., assembly GCA_036518275.1. Taxonomy (GTDB): domain Bacteria; phylum Acidobacteriota; class Terriglobia; order Acidiferrales; family UBA7541; genus Acidiferrum. Next base: position 1,114 of record DATDNK010000352.1, on the reverse strand, counting down.
CCCACAAAAAGTACGCGCATCAAAATGTGGCGAGTGGCTGGTGGCTAGTGGCGAGCAAGAGGCGCTGCGAAAGAATGGTTTTCTCTCGCCACTCGGCACTCGTCACTTCGATCCTGGCTCACAGGCGTCAGAAGGGCCACGGTTCCCCTTTCGGCTGAAAATCTGCTGAACAGCAAAACGGAGCGGACTGCTTGGCCGTGGGGAGCTAGGCCGTGAACCTCTGAAATAGGTGGGCGCCACGAGCCAACCGTTAGGCTTTCCTGCCCCGCTCGCGTGCCGCTCAGCTTCAGTTCTCAGTTGTGAGTTTTCAGTTTTCAGTCAAGAACAAACCAATCTGTGTTTATTTCCCGACTGTAAACTTAGAACTCAAAAACTGATAACTTCCTCGATCGGCGGCGCGCCAGCGGGACAGGCCGTGCTCACAGGTTGGCTATCCGCAGCACCCCAGAGATTCGTTACGGTTCAAACGGCTTTCGCGCCCTCACCTGCGTCGAAGTACCGCTCCGCGCCCCATTGTAGCAGGGTTGCTTCCCCCAAAGTTAAACGCCTGGGCGACGGTTCCTTCTTTCTCTGCGTTCTGCCTTCGGCTTTTTGTCACTGCCACCCTGGCGCAGAAGTGCTGGGACCCTATAAGAGAAAAGAAAGCAGGGGTCTGAAGACCCGCCCCCACGGAACCCTCGAGTTCGAGGTAGAATCGTTTCTCCATCCCCAAGGAGGGCGCCACAATGAGTGACACTCGCCGATTCGCCATGCGCGCTATTCTCCGGTCCAAGACTGCCATCCTGCTATTCGGAACGCTCCTTCTGGTGGGAGCTTCCAGCTTGCAGGCTGCGCCGGCGGACCAGCTGGGCAAGGTGAATTTCCCAACGACGTGCTCGGGCGACGTGCAGCCCACACTCGAAAAGGGTCTCGCGCTGCTGCATTCCTTTCAGTACAAGGAGTCCGAGCAAACGTTCACCGAAGCGGCCAAGCGCGCCCCGAAATGCGCCATTGCTTATTGGGGGAAAGCGATGGCCCTGTATCACCAGCTTTGGGATTTCCCGCAGGAGAACACTCTCCAAGAAGGCCGCAAATACGTCGAACAAGCGCGAAAGGTTCGCTCTGGGGATCCGCG
>DATDNK010000351.1:0-3404 GCA_036518275.1 Candidatus Acidiferrum sp. | reverse complement strand
CTTTGGAGAGGTTTACCGGGCCATGTTGACTTTTCTTCTTGGGCCATTCCTCGCGGTGCTACCCAGGCGCTGGCGGCGGTCGCTGCCTTTCCTCAAGTCCATGGGATGGCGCACGCCTTGTCTTCTCAGCGGGTTCGGGGAGCTCGCGCTTGGGATCATCGCTTACATGTACTGGTATTCGTACTCGATGAACACTTGGGTTTCCCGGGGATTGGACGCGGCCCTCGCGGGGAAGATGGATCCTCGCGTGACGGACCATGACATCACGATTATGAGTCTGTTCATCTTCGCTACGCATCCTCTCACTTGGACGATTCTTTACGTTGGACTCGAAGGCAGCGTAAGGCTCCTGGGCGCGGCTTTCACGGAAACTAATCTGGGAATTCTTCCGCTCTTCGTGCTGGACAAGATCTTTCTGAAGATCACCGGCCAGAGCGGTCCGAGCGCCGCGCAGGAGGGCGGCTATACGGAAGGGAACTTATCCTCGTACGTCGGAGCAATCCGCGAAAAGGTTCGTGTTTCGAAAATCTCCAACGTTCCCGATGAATTGTGCGTCCTCAAGGAAGGCGCGGAGGAATTTCTGGAAATTCGCTCGAGCCGCAGAAAACCGGATTGGACGCCGCCTCGCACCGTCAAGTATCAAGATACCTTTTATCGTTTGGAGGACTGCTCCAACGGTGGCGGAGCGCGGCCTTTTCGCTACCGTTTGCGGCGGCTATCGGCCGGCGTCATGAGCAGGACCGTGCTGGTCTATTTGCCGGAGCAAGAGCCAGTTGTCTCTGCAAAATGAATTAGACCAGAACCGGTTCCGGGATCGAAATGAGTTTCTATGATTGCAAGAAAACTAAATTCCGAGGAATCATGTCTTCGCGCTGGGCGCGCCTTTCCCCGGCGCGAACTTCTCCACTACAATCGCACGCATGACTGCGCCTCGCCAATTTCTCACTGCCGCCTGGCTCCTCGGCGCCCATTTCGCTCTCCCCTTGTCGGCGCAGCAAACCCCTCCGCGCCCTCCCTCCGCCGTTCCATCCGCTCCCGCTCCAACGGCGGCTCGCATTCTCATCCTGCCGCGGCGCATCGTTTCCGGGGAACGCGCCACGCTCGCGGTGCTGGACGTGAATGGACGGCTCACGCCGGGAGTCACGGTGAATTTTTCCAACGGCGACCACTTCAAGACCGACGCCACTGGCCGCGCACTTTTCGTAGCGCCGCTGAATCCGGGAGTCCTCTTCGGGGCGATTCAGGGCCGCCCGGGGCGCGTGTTGACGGTAATTCTCTCGCCCGCGGAAGCGGCGGCTTCCTCGATGGAAATCGCCTCGGTCCCACAGGCAGCTTCACTGACCGATCGCTTTGAAGTTCTAGGCAAGGGATTCTGCGGCGACGCCGACGCCAACCACGTCAGCATCGGAGGTTACGGCGCGTTAGTGCTCGCATCTTCGCCGGTGGCGCTGACGGTTCTTCCGCCAATGGAGCTTGAACCTGGGCCGGCTAACGTCAAAGTCTCGTGCGCGAAACGGGATGCTTCGGACTCCTCCATCACGTTCGTCGAGCTGGAGCTAAAGGCGGACTCGTCGCCGCTAAAGCGCGGCGAGCATCGCATGCTGACGGTGCGCGTGCGCGGCACGGCCGAAAAGGTTTCTCTGGAAGCGCGAAACCTCGCTCCGGACATTGCAGAACTTGTTGGCAGCAATGCTGTGCGGCGGTTGAGCTCGGGCGGCGAGAATGAAAATGTCGCGCAGTTCGAGGTAGTTGGGAAGAAGAACGGTACGTTCCTCATCTCCATCCGCCTCGTCCCGACGCTTACTCGGCCGCATTAAGCTAAGTTATGCGATCCTCTAGGCGCCTTTCTTGGCTACGGCTTCGGCGGTGAAGCTGAGTTTGCTTTGGCCGTTTTCCAGCGCAGGCTCGGCGGGGGCGGGCACGAGCATGCCTTGCAGGGCATCGTGCGTTTTTTCCAGTAACTTGTCGGCCTCGCCGTAGCTCTGGCCGGCGTTTTTCAAATGCGTGCCCAAGACGCCGAACTTCTCAGCAAATTTCTCCAACTGCTTCTCGAGGCCGGAAAGGCTTCCGAGCAGGCGACGGACATTCTCTTCGGTTTGCATGCCGCGCAGACCCATGGCAATCACGCAAAGATGGGCGTACAGAGTGTTTGGTGAAACCGCAATGACTTGTTTTTCGCGGCAGTATTCGTCCAAGGGCTGGCCCTTGTTATCCGTGGTCATGAGAAGTTCGTAGTAAACGCTTTCGGAAGGCACAAACATGAGGGCGAGATCGAGCGTGCCCTCCTGCGGAACGATGTATTTCCTGGCGATGTCGTCAGCGTGGCCCTTCACCGCGGTGGCAAAGGCGCGGCGCGCTTCGTCTCCTTCCGTGGCGATGCGGCGGTAAGCATCGAGGGGAAACTTGGAATCAATGGCCATCAATTTCTTGTCGCGGAGAAAAATGACCGCGTCCGCGGCTTCACCGCTGGAGAAGCGGTACTGGGTGGCGTAGAGGCCAGGCGGCAAAGAGTCTTCGAGCAAACGCTCGAGAGTCACTTCACCAAGCGAGCCGCGGGACTTCGCCCCGCCCAGGATTCCCTGGAGGGTCTGGGCAGCTTGCGACAACTGCGCGCTTGCCTGGTGAACTTCGCCGAGCTGCCGTTGGATCTGGCTGATTTGATCGCGAGCGTTCTTGAGCTCCTCGGTCATGCGGGATTGCGCGTCGGAGGCGAGCTGCCCCGTGATCTGCGCGGAGCTCTTGACGGCTTCCTGCAGCGCCGGCGTGACGCTGTCGAGCCGTTGCGCGACGCCTTTGGCGATAGCTTCCATCTGGCCGGCGCTCTTGGCCTGCGCCGTAACCATAGTTTGCAGCTCACGCCGCAACTCGTTCATTTCGGATTCGAGAGTCTCGTTCTTCTGGCGGCCCTGCAGGCTCTGCCACACCAGCCAGAGGACGAGCGCCACAAGAATTACTACCCCAATCAGAACTCCACTCATTCATTCTCCAATGCAAGGACGGGAAACGGTCTTCTTACTTTAGCAGAGGTCGAAAGTCGAAAATCGAAATTCGAGGAATCGCAGCGACCCCGACTTGCTTGCTTTAAGTCGCACGTGTATAGGGGAGTTTTTTCTCAAAGAAGCCGAGAGAGGACGAGCGGGCCCCGATTCTGAATCGGGGCCCGAAGGATGACAATCTGAAGTTGGTTCTTACCAGCTGAGCTTAAGCGCGAACTGGAACTGGCGTGCATCGTAGGACGCGGTCGGCTGACCGGCAGTGCAAGTTGCGCCAGCCAGTGGATCGCAGAGCTGATTGACCGCGGCGACATTCAAGCGGTTGAAGAGGTTGAAAGCATCGGCGATGAGGTCGAGCTTGAGCCGTTCGCCGAAGGGAATGCGCCTTGACAGACGCATATCCCACTGGAA
>DATDNK010000350.1:0-2819 GCA_036518275.1 Candidatus Acidiferrum sp. | reverse complement strand
GCCCTCTCATGCGCAAGCCAGCGGAAAAGATCGTTGCACTGGACACGAGATGCATGTCCCCGCGGGCTGAGTCAGCGGGCGCGTAGGAAAGCAAGCAAGACTGAGTCTGTTTCGGGCAACGTTCGAACGAATCAAGGAGTTGGCGGGGCACATGAAACTGCGCAGCAAGTTCTTGCTCTCGCTGGTGCTGGTCATTGCCACAATGACCGGCGGCACGCTGCTGACAGTGCGCCAATCGATGCAGACGCAGGCGCAGCGGCAAGTAGAAGAAGACGCGCGCAATTCCATCCTCACATTTCAAGTCATGGACCAGCAAAGGCGGCTGGTGTTGAGCCGGAAGGCGGAACTGCTGGCCACGTTGGCGTACATGAGGAACGGCGAGCCGACGGTGATCCGGGACGTTAGCCAGGATCCGTGGCAGTCTGAAGAATGCGATCTATTTGCGCTGGTGGACAGCAAGGGCAAAATCACGGCTCTACAGAGTCGGATTTCGGACTTTCCGGCAGACGTTTCCAGCCAAAGCATCCTAGCGCTTGTGCGAGGTGTGGGCAGCCAGGATTGGTGGGTCAACGGGAAGCATATCTACCGGGTGGTGGTGAAACGGTTCTATAAGGACCCGCCAATCAATAGCTTGCCGATGGGAGCGGTAGTGGTGGGCCGGGAGATTGATCCGGCGCGAGCCAAAGAATTAGGCAGGATTTTATCGGGCGAGGTGGTGTTCCAGTACGGACAAGAGGTTGGGGTGAGCTCGCTGCCCGCGGTGGAAGAGCAGCAAGTTGCGCAACAACTCAAAGGAGAAATCAAGCCCCAGGAAGCGCAACTGGGGAAAAAACACTTCTATACCAGCTCACTGGAGCTGCTACCAGGGGCGCATCCGAATCTGAGCTTCATTGTGCTGAAATCGGACGAAGAAGCGCTGGCGTCGCTCGGACGGCTGAACCACCTGCTTCTCGGACTGGGATTCATCGTGGTGCTTGCGGGCGTGATGCTGGTTTATGTGATTTCCGATACGTTTACGAAGCCGCTGGGTTCGCTGGTAGAAGGGGTGCGGGCGCTAGAAGAAGGAGATTTCAGCTACCCGCTGACGGCGGCAGGTGGAGATGAAGTGGCGCGTGTGACGCGGGCGTTTGAGAGCATGCGGAACACGCTGGAACGGAATCAGGAGCAGCGCAAACAGCTCGAAGAACAGCTGCGGCAGGCACAAAAAATGGATGCGCTGGGACGGCTGGCGGGAGGGGTGGCGCACGACTTCAACAATTTGCTGACGGTGATCAAAGGAAACAGCGATCTGGCGCTGGAACGGATGAATCCGACGGATGCCGTGCGCGGAAACTGCGAGCAGATTCGGCGCGTCGCAGACCGTGCCGCCCTGTTGACGCGGCAGTTGCTGGCGTTCAGCCGCAGGCAGATGCTGCAACCCAAGATCTTGGACTTGAACGAACTGATTGTGGAAATGGGCAGGCTGCTGCAGCGGCTGCTACGCGAAGACATTGAATACAAGACGCAACTCGGCGAACCCCTCGGACACGTGCAGGCAGACCCCGGGCAAATGGAGCAGGTGCTCCTGAACCTGATCGTGAATGCTTCGGACGCGATGCCAAAGGGCGGAACGCTGACGATTGAAACAGAGAATGTTTACGTGGATGAGCGGCACGCGGAAGCGCGTCCGCCGCTGGCGCGCGGGGATTACGTGATGCTGGCGGTGAGCGATACCGGATTCGGCATGGACGACAACATCAAGGCGCGGATCTTCGAGCCGTTTTTTACGACGAAGGAACCGGGCAAAGGCACCGGACTCGGGCTGGCGACGGTGTATGGCGTGGTGAAACAGAGTTCGGGGTACATCTTCGTGGACTCGGAACCGGGAGCGGGAGCGCGGTTTGAGATTTATCTGCCGCAAGTGACGGAGAAGAAGCAGTCGGCTCCGGTGGAAGAGCGTGCGGCGAAGCTACGCGCGGGACGCGAGACGGTGCTAGTAGTCGAGGACGAGCCCGATGTGCGCGCGCTGACCTGCGAATTTTTGCAAGCGGCGGGGTATCAAGTGTTGACGGCCGCGGATGGAGAAGAAGGTTTTGAGATCGGACAGAGATTCGAAGACGAGATCGATATCCTGGTTACGGACATGGTGATGCCGCGCATGCGCGGACCGGAGCTGGCAAAACGATTGAAGCGGCTGAAGCCGGAACTGAAAGTGGTTTACATGTCGGGGTATACCGAGGAATTCAGCGAGGGTACGAGCCTGCTGGAAGGCGCATCTTTCCTGCAGAAGCCGTTTTCACGCGACGCCCTGCTGCGACAAATCCATGACTCGCTCAAAGGAAAGCCCGCTGAGCCCATTGAGCGCCCTGCATTTGCGTTCCGGATCAACTGAGAATACCTCCCAAGGAAGTATCAACCCGCCGCGTGTTGGCTTGCAGCTGAGCGAGTATCGCGCAGTTTTTTCCGGAAAGGCTGTCAGGAGTCGCCTCGTTTTGCGGTAGGGAAACCTAAGCACATCGCATCCCACCTGAATCGCTGAGGTTGACATCAAGAAAAGCGATGGTCATAGTGCGGGGCTATGTTCTAAGGGATTTTGCGGTGGCCATAGCGGCGAAGAAGATTGCGCCGAAAGCGTCTTTAGGCACGTTGCTGCAGTCCGCGCAGTTCGCGGATTGCCTGTGGCTGGTTTGGCAAAGCTTATCGATTTTGGAGGGGACGTGAAGAAAACTCTGATCACGATGGCCTGCTTTTTGACCCTTGTTGCGACCGCTGCGGGAAACAGGGGCGCGTCCGCGGACGATGTGGGTGGAAAAGTCGATTCATTTGTGCAGAGCGAACTG
>DATDNK010000349.1:0-16858 GCA_036518275.1 Candidatus Acidiferrum sp. | reverse complement strand
ATTGAGATCCAAAATCACGGCGTCGAAGGCCTTCGCCTTCAATTCCTGGACTCCATCAGCAAGCTGTTCTGCGCAAGTTACCAAAAACTGCCCGTTTCCAGCAGAGGCAAGCATTTTGCAGATCATTCGTCCATGGAAATGGTTGTCTTCAATCAGTAGCACAGAGTTCGTTCTCATCTGGCAGAACCGGCCGGTGGAGTTATGGTGAGCAGAAAGCTTCCTATCAATGTCACGGGTTTCACGCCATGTCCTTCTGAGTTGCTAGTGCCATCAAATAATCTGCACTTCATTCGGGCCCCTTTTTTGATTCCGCGGGTGATCTCACCCGTCAGCCTTTACGAATTGCAGGCCTCTGACGCAGTCGCCCAAGTTGCGGCCGTGCACAACGATTCAGCGAACACGTTGCCAGTCACAATTTCAATGCAAAAGGGAATTGCCTGCGAACTCATGAACACGTCTGATTCAGCCCGTGTCAAATAGAAGTCCGCGGACAACTGGAAGGGTTAATTATTGATACTACTGAACAATTCGAATGACAAGTGCTCCCAGACGTGGTTGTCGAATGAGTTCAGCCCTGCATTTTCGACGCCCACTGCGACTATGGGCGCGCCCACTAGATTCCGTTCTGTGACGCGCGTCTGGGATTAAAGGGCGGTGGAGACGGATGTGCCGGCGGCGGCAAAGACAGTGGCCATCTCCGACTGGGCAAAGGAGAGAAAGCACTGCACGACCGCAGGGTCAAATTGCGTGCCACTGGCAAGAATGAGACGGCGAACGGCTTCTTCGTAAGGAAGGCCTTTGCGATAAGGGCGGGATGAGACCATGGCATCGAACGCATCAATCACTGAAACGATTCGCGAAACGATGGGAATTTCCGTTTCTTTGAGGCCTGCCGGATAGCCCTTGCCGTCGAACATTTCATGATGATGAAGAATGTCAAGAGCCGCGCGTTCGAAACCAGGGAGCATGCGCAGAACGGCCCAGCCATATTCGGGGTGTTTTTTCATCAAAGCATATTCCGCTTCGTCCAATTTGGAGGGTTTTTGGAGAATGGAATCGGGAATTCCAACCTTGCCGATGTCATGAAGGAGACCGGCAACTTCCAGGTCCTGCAGCTGAGATTCCTCCAGGCCCAGCTCATGCCCGACGCGCATGGCCCATTCCGCAAGCCGGGTACTGTGCACTCCGGTGTTCAAGTCCTTCAGATCCAGGAGCTGATTGAAGGCGCAGATTACTGAACCGCGAAGCGATGCGACCTGCTCCTCGAGTTGCTTGATGCGCAGGGAATCTGGCCCATTTTGAATAATAGAATTCATTGTCACCAGTTGGGCTGGGCCGCACCGCAACTAGAAACAGAGCAGCAAGCATGAGCCGCCGGAGCTGGAGGTTGAGCTCGAGCTATTTTGCCAGGCAGAAACCGCCTGATAGACATCGAGGCGGCCATGGTTCAGATCCGGAGTGAGGAGCACGGCGTGCTGGAGCGCGTTGGCTGCCTGCGATTGGTTGAGGGGCTGCTTTAAGCTAAGCATCAAAGCCACGGTTCCTGCCACCAGGGGAGAGCTGAAGGAAGTACCGGATTCGCTGCCGTAGGTTCCTCCGGGATATGTGCTAATCACATTTTCACCGGGCGCAGCGACCCACACGTCGGCAGAGCCATAATTAGAGAAGGAAGAGCGCGAATCCCAATCCGAGGTCGAGGCAATTCCCATCACAGAGCTGGAGAGAGCGGCCGGATAAACGCGCGCGCTGGTGCTTTCGTTGCCGGCAGCAGCGACGAGAACAACGCCAGACTTATTGGCGTAGGAGATGGCCTGAGACAGAGCAGGAGACGAATAGGAAAGGTCAAAGCTCATATTCACGACATTCGCTTTGTTTCTGACGGCGTAATAGAGAGCCGCGATGATATTGGAAAGATTCCCAGTCCCATTGGAAGAGAAAGCTTTCAAGGGGAGAATTTTCGCTCCCGGGGCGACAAGGTGGACCAGGCCGGACGTCATGGTGCCGTGGCCAAAAGCCACGTAGGGCGATCCGTCGAGAACGGCAGCGGAGGATTGATCAAGCACAGCGGCGCTTGATTGCTGGACGAAAACCGGGCCATTTTGATTGCCTTGAGAATTGCTATTGCCGTTCTGCATTCCAGACACGTCGAGCCATTCGGAGGCGCCGGGTTGATTGCGCGTGAAGTCGTACCCTTGCAGGAGTACGGGGTAAAGGACCGGATGATTCGGATCTACGCCCGTGTCAATGACAGCAACAATTCCCGTACCCGCTATGCCAAAGCCGTTCTGGGCATCCGAGAGACGGATGATTTGTGCCGCGGGCTGAGCCGCATAACCGTGGGTAACCAGAGTGCCGTAGTAATTGACGAGGGTATTATCGTACAGGCCGGAGGAGATGTTGTTGAGTGGAACGCCGGGAATCGGCAGAAGCGAATCCGGCTCGATGCTTTGAATTCCTAGAAGCGAATCCACCAAGTTCACGCTGAAATTCACAAGGTTGACCACCAGGTTGGTGGAGGAGGACACGAGGAAGGTTTGGCCGATATTGCCGTCCAATGAACCCTGCACTTGGCACCCGAGGAGAGAGCAAAGGTTCAAGACGGACGTCAGGCCGCCGGTAGTGCGAACGATGTAGCGATTTTGCGCAGCGGCTGGTGCTGCACCAACGACCGTAAGAGCTATCAGGATCGCGGCGACGTGTAAACTACGTTTCATAAAACAATCCCTTCCAGGGGGACTCCTGAGTTTGAATTAATCCGCCTTGATCGAGAGGGATACCGGGTAAGTCTGGCGGAGTAAACCCTCTGCGGCCAATGGTACGGATGTGAGTTCTGTCACAACCAACGGAACTATCCTCCTCTGGTACTCTCGTACCATCGGGGAAAGACCTGCCTTTGGCGTAGAGCGATTGCCTGTCATGATTTACCTCGTGGCAAGCGGTCCAACGCATTACGCAAAGAAATGATGATCGGCTTTCTCTCGGGCCGAGGAAATGAAAGCTCGAGGTCGCCGGAGTTTTCAATTTCGCCACGAAACTCACCAAATCGGTCGGTCATGGCGTAGACGACAGAGCCGCGGCGATTTGAGAGTGTGACTTGAATGTCGTTTGCTGCGAAATCCGGGCGGCTGACGTTTAGCACCTGCCCTGTGATCACCAGACTGCTGGCGTTTGGCTTGGCCTCGATCTGAATGTCGACCTGATATGGGTCAGCGCGGTACAGCATTTGTCTCATCTCCGTTGACGCGGAGCGCGTCCCCGCCAATGCTGGTTGCAGGAAGCTGTCGAAGAGCAATTCCGCCAAATTGCTGGTCTTCCTTTGCCTGGCAGCCCATTCGGTCATCGCAAAGGCGGCTTTCGCAGCCCGAACCGTGTCTGCCGGCGGCTGGTAACTGGGCTCTGCTGCCGCTGTTTTGCGAACCTTTTGCCATAGCGCGACTGTCTCCTCACAGCGTTTGCAGCGGGTTTCCAGGTGCTTTCGCATCGCTGATCGCTGAGTGTTGGAAGCCACCTGGTTCACAAAATCGATCCACTCCTCCGTCGTAAAATGCTTCATTCTCGTCACCCCCATTCGCCTTTCTTGTGTCGCCCGCTCCCCAAGCGGCGAGTACAATGGCACTCTGGGATTAAGGGGTCTCCGATGGTCCAAAAATATAGGGGCCCGACTGCTAGATAAGGCTTTTGTTTTCAGTGAGTTTGCCGATAAGGATGAAGGGCGCCCAGAAGTAGGGATGAGGATTCTGCTGGCGCAGTTGCTTCATGGCGTTTTGCAGGGCCTGAGGCATGTCACCGGTTTGAACGTAGTCCTTGTAGAAGGCTCGCATCAAAATGGCGGTGCTCTCGTCATGGACATCCCAAAGCGAAAGAAGCAGGGAAGTAGCCCCCGCGCAAAAAAGGCCCCGCTGCAGTCCGAGAAGCTCATCACCGGCTGAGACAAAGTTCATCCCGGTAGCGCATCCGCTCAACGTCACCAGCTTAGCGGGCAGACGGACCTGATAGAGGTCATATAGATTCAAGTATCCGTCTCCCAGCCGAATGCCTGAGAACATCGGGTTGTCCTGACGATATTTTCCATGTGTGGCGATATGCAGAAGACTGCTGGCCGCCCCTCGATGCCGCAGCACCTGTGCGGTTGCCTGGGAACCAACAAACAGCTCGGGATGGGGCAGAAGCCCGGCAACAGATTGCACCTCGGGAAGGATCTGTGGCGCGCGCTCATCGGGGATGCCCATAACCAGGGAGTTCGGCAGATCGCTTGCGATTTTTTCCTGGCAGAGGGCGAAGACGGTAGCGCTGGGTGCATATGAAATGGTGTACGCGTCGCAGAGATAAGTGTCGCCATTTCGCAGAGCATGGAACGGGAGAAAATGCAGTGCACCATGAGGGACAAAGACCACGTGCTTTGCGGTGAGCTGCTCGCGCAATGGGGAGATTAGGTCGGCGTAAAGAGCCTCAAGGTGTCCCTGCGTCGCTTTAAGCAACGGTTGTTCGAACCGTTGGGCATATGCCACGCCCATGCGAAATTTAGAGAGCTGAAAGCGAAGCAAATGGAGAAAGTGGAGAACGCGCGACACGACGCTCACGGGAATGATCCGGGTGGCACTGCGCGTGACCACCGCAGCCAGGAGGCGATCCCCGCTGGAATAGTATTCAACGAGCGCGGTGTCCGCCGGAAGCACTGCCTTCAATTTGGGCAGCGAAAAGTCGGCGGGGGCCTCGAGAGTGGCGTTCTCGCGCTCGTTGGCGGGAAGTTCACGCAGCGCACGCAGAAGTTCGTTCTCGTGTGAAATAGCCTTTTCCTGCAGTTGCGCGAGCCGTTTAGCGGAACTTTCTTCGGGACGCAATTGTTCAAGTTCAATCCGGTGGTAATACCAATTCAATTCTTCGCGCAAATCGCGAATTCGCCGAACGAGTTCGCTCTGGCCTTCGTTTCCGGCAGGAAGGCTTTGGCCGCTCTGAAAAATCATCTCGCTCATGCTGCGGGACTTTGCGGCTTCGATACAGGCAAAGGCCTCGGCCACAGAGGATTCCCTGTCCGCCTCATCGCTCAAGTACAGATCAACGAGCGCCTCGTAAACTTGCAAGCGATTTTTCATAAAGGAAATTTTGAGCTCCTCCGAATGGAGATGGCTGCGCAAAGCTTCCAGGGATTTGCGAGCGTCTTGATAGGCGGCGAGGGCCGTGCGGCGATCTGCGCGGGCCTGGGCAAGCTGCCCTTTTAGAAACTGAGCCTGGTAAAGGAGCACAGGCGCCTGCACTTTTTTAAGCTTCGCCAGGGCTGCCTGGGTCTCCACCTCCGCGGCATCAGGTTCGCCAACTTGCATGGCAATACGAGCAAGCAGCAACCTCACAAGAGCAGCTTTGGTGTATAGCGATGTCTCGTCAAAAAACGCTGCGGCGCCGGAGCAGAGCCTTCGTGCTTCGAAGTAACGTCCTTCATGGAAGAGAAGAAGAGCCTGGTACAAGTCCAGAAGCCAGGGCCACACGAGATTTTTTTCTCGTATAAACATCACGCGAGCTTTGGCAAAACATTCGAGAGCTTGAACCGTCTTTCCCTGCTGGCCATACGCGATGGCTTCATTGGCCAGCGTTTTTGCGGCCTCGTAGCCCATGCGCAGCTTTTCGAAGCACAGGAATCCTTCGTGAGCTGTCTCACGCGCTTCTTCGCTCAAGTTCAGTTCAAGATAAATGTCCGAGAGGTCCAGATGGCAGAGGGCAAGATGGTAGGCATCGCCCGTCACCTGGCAGGCGCGGCGCGTGGCAAAAAGCATTTCAATAGCACGACTGTATTCGCCGCGAAAATAGTAAAGATAGGCGATGTTGTAATCGGCTTGATCGCGGAGCAACGGCATTCCATTCCGTTCACACTCTTCCCGTGCTTTTTGATAACACTCCAACGCCCGGGGAAAGTCGTTCAAGCTGATGAGACACATCGCCATGTTGCTCAACCCGACCGCGATGCCCTCGTGATCTTTGTAGGGAAGCAAGCCACGATAGGCCCGCTCATAGTGGGCGATAGCTTCCTCGAAGCGGTCCTGCCGGTGGAAAATGTTTCCGACATTGAGTTCAAGACGTGCCAGACGCCGCGGCTCCTTGAGGCGCGTAAAGATGTCCCTGGCACGAGCGGCTGCGCTGGCTGCTTTGTCGTACTCGCCGAGCAGAATCAAAGGTTGGATCGAGCTGCTTAGTGTTCGGCCAGCTTCGCGTTCATTGCCCAGCGATTCAAGAATCTCGACGGCGCGCTCATGATGGTCGACAGCTGCGCGATTGTTTCCGCCGGCGTAAAGAGCATTTGCTTTGGCGCGCAGTCCGAGCGCTAGCACTTCTTTTTGCCCCACGCGGCGGGCAATTTGAAGTGCGGCATCAGCCAGGTGCGAGGCCTGTTTGGTGTCCACCCGGATTTTCTCAACCACTAGGTCGGCGAGCTGACTCACCACTTCCGCCCGGACTAACCCTTTATGTTTGTTAAGAAACTTGCGGCGGTGCAGTTCCGTCTCCAACTGCCCCAATTCGGTAAGGAGCTTCTCGTTCGAAGTTTTTTTGACCAGAGCCGGCATCAGTCAAATCCCAGCTCGAGGAGGTTCCTTCGCAGCCGTTCCATACACTTCTGCCGCGTAAACCCAATGGACCCTAAGGCCAAACCCAGTTCTGCGGCAACCTCCGCGTACGGCCTTGGCGGGGTCTCCAGGAAAAGAAGTTCAACCAGCCTTTTGCATTGCGGCGTGAGTGAGACCACCGCTTCGCGCAGCAACTGCTCCTCCTGCGTTTGCTGCACCAGGCTGTCGGCGATCGCGGGAGTCGCAGGCTCAGGCAGATTGTCGTCTGCGTCCCGGCTAACGATACGTTGCTGCTGCTGCTTCCACCGGTGACACTGGTGATAAGCGACCTGCATCAGCCATTTTGGAAGGGCGCGCGGCTCACGCAATTCCGGTAGCCGCGTTAGAAGCTCCACGCAAGTGGACTGAAACACTTCGGAGGCTTCGTGCGGTGGAAGTCCATACTTCACAGGAATCGAGTAGATGAGCGCCTTGTATTTTTCAATTAAAGCGGACCATGCTTCCTCGCTGCCTGAGAGGCACTGCTTAACCAGCCGCGTATCGTTGCGGTCGACGGAAGATTTCTTCGGATTCTTGGCCATTACCGGAGTCACCGGCCAACACTCCCCGTCCCGTTGCGAAAATAAAGCTGGTCGACATTCCAAAGCACATACGGTTCCAGAACCGCAGGATGAAAGTTTCCAATCGTATTCTTTGCTCCGGCGAGAATGTGCGGAGTAGCAAGAAAAATCATGGGCTGATTCTCCGCAAGTATTTCCTGAACACGGTCGTAGAGTTTCTTCCTCTGTTCGTAACCCGGTATTCCGACTTGCTGTTCCATCAACCGGTCAATTTCCGCTTCCCACGGGGTTGCCGGATGAGTTTGCGAAGGATTCCATAAATGCGTGCCGCCACTGGAGAGCCAAACATTGAGATCTGGAGTCGGATCGGCATCGAAACTCACCAATCCCAGAATGCATGCCTCATATTCTTTCGTTTGGGTAACACGATCAAGTAAAGACCGAAACTCCATGGGAACAACTTGGACGTGCATGCTCAATTGCTTCAAGTCATCCTGGATTAGGGTCGCCATCTTAGTACGCTCGGCGTTGGAGGAACTCGTAAGAATCGAAAACTCCACGGGCTTGCCTCCGGAATCCACGAGCTTGGCGTCCCCGTTCGCCGCTGTGACCCACGAAAAGCCTGCTTCTTGCAATAGCTGCCGCGCACGTTCGGGGGAACGCGGCGGATGGGCCAGCGAAGTATTCACCCAGCGGCGGTTGCCGGGGGTGACTGGCCCCCAGAGTGGCGCCCCTCGGCCTTGGTACACCAGCCTAACGATCGCTTCGCGATCCACCGCCAAAGAGATAGCTTGGCGGAATTTGACTTCCCGAAACCATTTCTGTTTTTGGGCAATCTCTGGAGATGCCTTCTCCCCCAAATCATTGAGATTGAAAAACAGGAAGTTGTATTCGAGCCCGGGACCGGCGTCCGTCATGGTGAAGCCACGTTGCTGGCGGGCCAAGGCCGCAAAGTTTTCCGCACTCAACCGGCTGATTATGTCCGTCTCGCCGGATTGAAAGCGCAGCACTTGGGCGTCAGCGTTTGGCACGAAAAGAAAATCCAGTTCATCCAAATAGGGCAGCCGATTTCCCTTTGCGTCCACTTTCCAGTAAAACGGATTCCGTTCCAAGATTAATCGTTGCCCCGGGACGAACTCCTTGAGCCGGAACGGGCCGAGACCAGCCCATTCCTTCGCAGGAGTAGAGAGCGGCCACGCCTGGGCAAGCTTGCCTTCCGCGTAGGGTTTTTCCAGCAAATGCCGCGGCATAATGGCGAAGCCATCAAAAAGTCTTTCCTCTGCGCCATAGGGGCGAGACAACTGAAAAACAACCGTCCGGTCATCCACTTTTCGGACGGTAATGGGCTTCCCGCCGATGATCAACTGCTCCCGCTGGGTCGGGTGCAAGCTTTCATCCAAATAGGCGTGAAAGGAGAACAAGACATCGTCCGCGTCCACCGGATGACCATCGGAGAAGCGCAAACCCTTTCGCAGGGTGAGCGTGTATTGAAGATGGTCCGCGGATACCTTCCAGGATTTCGCGAGCGCAGGCTCCGTAAGTTGCGTCTCGCGGTTGATGTGCACGAGGTCCGCTTGCATGGCTCCAAGAATCACCTCACGCGAACTCACGTCGGCGGACGTAAGTGGATTCAGTGTCTTCGGCTCCGCGCGGAGGGAGACGACTAATCGCCCACTATACCGGCCAATTTCTCCCGGAACGGTAAGCGTCTCTTCCTCGGGTCCTACTTTTTGCGGAATGGGGGACTGGGGATAGGCTGCAACTTGGCAGCAGAACAAAAGTAACGCCGGCACAAACCAAGAAAGTCGGGATGTCCCTGCTCGTGTGCTCACCCAGCCCCCCAGAACTTACCCTCCTATCTTGTACGGGTTGGTGTGTTCCTGCAACGCGCTCGCCAGGCCCTGGTACCCGAGAAAGAAAGGCACGATGGCCAAAGCCGGCAGATACATCCACCAGTAGGAAACCAGAACACTATATTGCTGCAGATTTGCGAGCAAATTCCCCCAGCTTGGAACAGGTTCGGGCACACCCAGGCCGAGAAAGGAAAGGGTCATCTCAGCAAGAACGAATTGGGGCACTAGAATCGCGGCCTGCGTCAGGAGCACGCTCGACGTTGCGGGCAAAATGTGACGACCGACTAAGTAAGTGTTGGAAGCACCGAAGCCACGTGCTGCGCGCACGAAATCGCGCTCTTTTTCGCTCAGTACAACGCCGCGTACCAACCGTGCGGGCCGCGCCCATCCCACCGCACCTAGCACGACAATTACCAGGAGGAATGCCCCGGCAGGCCCAACACTGAGCGGCAGAAACGCGCGGAAGGCAAAGAGCAGATAGAGCCACGGCAGGGCCATGAAGAGTTCCGCGAGACGCATGAGAAGACCATCCCGCCAGCCTCCGCAGTAACCGGCCACGGTGCCGACGAATGCCCCAAGAATCAGCGTCAGGCCCGCTCCAAGCAAGCCGGCCAGCAGCGAGATCTGGCCGCCGTACAGAATTCTGGACCATTGATCGCGGCCGTAGGCATCGCTGCCCAGCAGGTAAATTCGCCCAGAGTCCGCCGCGAACAAATGTAAGCGCAGCGGAATCAAGCCAAATAAACGATAGGGCGCGGCGCGGACAAGAAACCGAAGCGGAACAGATTTTGAGGTGTCCTCACGAAATGCCTCAAAGGCATCCTCACGCATAAGGTAGCCATAGAAGAATGGGCGCAAGTGAAAATGACCTTGTGCATCAATCAGGTGAATCCGCGTTGGTGGCATGTACGGGTTTTCGCGATCCTGTTCTGCGGGATCGTAAGGCGCAAAGAAACCGGCACAGGCTATCACCACATGAAGCAAGCCCAAAACGACGAGCCATCTTCTAAGCTGGTAGCGGCTCCTCATTTGCCGGCGGCCTCCACTCGAATCCTCGGATCGGCCCAGTAAAGCAACAAATCTGCGACAAAATTTCCGCACACTAGAAAAACGGTCGAAAACAGGATTCCTCCGATGACCACGTAGAGGTCCCGCGCGAGAATAGCTTCAAGCAATAGCGGACCAAGTCCCGGCCAGCTCATTACCACCTCGATGATCAAGGATCCGCTTAGCAAGGCACCTACACTGAACCCGAATAATGAGATGAGTGGATTCGCAGCCGCGCGAAGCGCATATCGGTACAGGAGTGTGCGTCGCGGGATGCCATGGCCTTCTGCCGCACGTAAGAATGGCGCCTCCAGAACCTCGGCAACTGCTGCCCGCACATGCCTGAGTAAAAGCGGCAAGGACGCGAGAACCAGTCCGCTCACAGGCAAGATCATGTGCCAGACAAGGTCCCGCAGTTTCCCCAAAGATGAGAGAGTCTCGAAGCCCGTAGAAACCATTCCACCCGTGGGAAACCAGCCGCTGCGCACCGCCAGAATCAAAAGGCCGAGCGCCAGGACAAGGTCCGGTACAATCAGCAAGCTTGCGGTGACCCAGGAAATGGCGCGGTCCGGCCAGCGGCCCATGGAGGACGCACTCCAGATGCCCAGTGGCAAGGCGATGCCCCAGGCAATCAGCGTAGCAGCCAGCGTAAGGAGAAGTGTGTTCCGTGCGCGAATCCACAGTAGCGGAGCGACAGGGCTATTGTACGCAAACGAAAACCCCATCTTCCCGTGCATTACAGAGTTCACCCAACGCAGGTAGCGAACAGGCAAGGGTTGGTCAAGCTGGTATTGCGCACGTAAAGAAGCAACTGTTTGGGGAGCAATCTGAGGGTTTAGCCGCATTTCGTCGAAGTAATTTCCGGGCGCCATTGCTGAGAACAGAAACGTGAGTACGGACACTCCGAACAGGAGAAGAACAGCTTGCAGGGCGTGGCGAAGAAGATAGCGCATCAAACCGCTCGGAACGTGGCCAGTGAAGTCATGGATCCCATTGCCGCCGCGACTAGCCGCTGTGACGCTATGTGCTTTGCGCCGCGAAGAATTGTCTCTGGTGTGCCCGTCTCCACGATCTTGCCTCGCTCCATTACCGCGATCTGATCAGAAAAATGTGCGGCCATCGCAACATCGTGCGTAATGAACAGATAGGTCAGGCCGAGAAAAGATTGTAGGTCTAGCAGCAGATTGACGATTTGTGCTTTCACCGAACAATCCAGCGCGGAAAGCGCCTCATCCAGAATCAAGAGCTTCGGCTCAAGCGCCAGGGCTCTTGCAATGGCCAGCCTTTGGCGCTGTCCACCGCTGAATTCGTTCGGCCGCCGACCGGCCTTTTCAGCAGAAATTCCCACGCGCTCGATCAGTGCGCAGGCCTTCTTGCACTGCTCCTGTCTGCTCAATCGACGTTGAATCACGAGGGGCTCACTCACAATCTCAAGCGCCGTCCATCGGGGGTTCAGCGAGTTGGCTGGATCTTGAAACACGAGCTGGATCTGGGGACGAATTGCACGCAACTCTCTTTCTTCCAGAGAGGTGATTTCACGCGCGCTAAACCAGATTTTCCCTGCGGTTGGTTTCTCCAAACAAGCAAGGCATAGCGCCATAGTGCTCTTCCCGGAACCTGATTCGCCGACCAGCGCCAATGTGCTTTGAGGAAACAAAGAAAAGGAGACTCCCCGGAGCGCCTCCAATTCTTCTTTCCGACCAAAAGTGTCGCTTCGTTGATAGCGCTTCTCAAGATTCTCCGCGCGCAACAGCGGCTGATTGTCTTCGGCCTTGTGCTGCATTCAGCCTCCGTACTTAAAGCAAGAAACGCCGTGGCTTTTGCTTAACATTACTTCTGCTGGCTCTTTCTCAATGCAAACACCCATTCGTTCCCCGCACCGTGGCTCGAATTGGCATCCTTTCGCAAGCTGGGCCAAATGCGGCGACTCTCCAGCAATTACTGGGAGTTTGCTTTTGCGCGTCGGCGACAAAGCGATAGATGGAGGCAAACACGCCAACAAAGCGCGCGTGTAGGGATGCTGCGGCGACTTCAGCACTTCTTCTGCCGGACCCGTCTCGGCAACTCGCCCCGCGTAGAGAACCAGGATCCTGTCAGCAAAGCCCGCCAGGACTGCCGGACTGTGTGAGATCAGCATCATCGCCAGGTTGAGCTGTAGCCGCAGAGTCCGCAGGAGCGCGAGAATTTCCTGTTGCGTTGATGGATCAAGAGAGGCTGTTGGCTCATCCGCGACAAGGAGGAGAGGTCCACACGCGATCGTCTGGGCGATCAGCGCGCGTTGCCGCTGCCCGCCGCTCAGTTGGTGCGGGTAGGAGTCCCCGATTCGTTTCGCTTCTTCAGAAAAGAGCGCGGTCAGAATGTTCAGCGTTTTCTGCTGCAAGGCGCGCCGGTCTAGAGACTCATGTGCCGATATGACGTTCTTAATTTGGTCTCGCACGCGGATCATTGGGTGGAGTGCTAACGACGGTTCCTGAAAGATGAGCCCGATGCGGCTCCCGCGGATCTTCTCCAGTTCCCGAGCCTGTTTTTGAAGCAGATCTTCGCTCTCGAACCGGACTGCGCCTTTTTGGATTCTCCCGTTTGCGGGAAGGAGCCGCAGAAGGGCAGCAGCTAGTGTGCTCTTTCCTGATCCGGATTCTCCTAGTACTCCCAGGGTTTCTCCGGCTTGCATGTGGAAGCTCACCCCCGCTAACGCCGGAAAATCTCCCCCCGCCTGTGAGCGGTAGGCGACATGCAAATTGTCCACTTCAAAAAGGGACGTCATTTTCTGGACCATGCCTAGGCTTTATCCTGCTTCCTCATTCATATTCTTTCAAGCGATTGGAGGGAACAAGACGGACGCGCGCCACGGCGCTCGAAATGGTAATGAGATTGGGTATCGTGTGATTCTGTCTTGACGTATATTAGTTATAGATATAACATACGTCAGAAATGACTGTACGCAACAAACGAATGGCTGGATGGCTTCTGCTAACGTTCACTCTTCCAACGAAACGCGCCAGCCAGCGAGTTGAGATTTGGCGAAAGCTGCAGCGCTATGGAACCGTACAGCTTGGCAATTCAGGGTATCTGCTCCCCAGCAGCGCGAGCAACGAAGAGCGGTTTCAATGGCTCGCTAGAACGATTCGAAGGTACGGGGGCGACGCATCAGTGGTTCGCGTGGAATCCATCGACAATCTCTCGACGCCGCAGTTGAAGGCGCGCTTCTCCGAAGCGCGGGCGCGCGAGTATCAAGAGCTAATTCAGGAAATAAAGGCCCTCTTGGGAGGCAGCGCCGAAGGAAAGAGCAGCGGACGCTTGAGCCGGCTGCGGAACCGTTTTCAGGAGATCGTGGAGGTCGATTTTTTCGATAGTCCCTTGCAAGTGCGCGTTCGGGAGCTATTGGAGCACGCCAGTACGTCGCGCGTGGCCAAGCCAGACCGCGCGAGGATTAATCCGAAAGATTACAAGAGCCGAGTGTGGGTCACGCGACCGCGGCCGGGAGTGGACCGTTGCGCGTCTGCGTGGCTGATTCGAAACTTCATTGACGAGCATGCACGATTCATCTTTGCCCCGGAAGATAAGGTGCCGGCCAGTGCTGTGCCGTTCGATATGTTTCAGGAGGGCGGTTTCGGCCATCGCGGCGAGGACTGCACCTTTGAAACGCTGGAAAAAGAGTTTCGCGTTCGCGATCGTCGCGTTGGCGTCATCGGGCAAATGATCCACGATGCGGATCTGCTGGATGACCGGTTCGGCCGCAAGGAAGGTTACGGTGTTGACGAGATCCTGAAAGGCTGGGCGCGGCAGGGATTGCCCAACACGGAGCTTCTAGAACGTGGAGTCCAATTGACGGAAGGGTTGTATCACTCGCTGAAATAGGGGCAGAAACGGAGTGCGCGATGTCTAGGGAAGGATGGCACGAGGGTTGGAGGCTTCGATGGCGGGCGTTCGGGTTTGTTCTCTGGCTGGTAGTCGAGTCGGTAATTGGTGACAGGCGAGTTTGCGCGCAATCCGTAGAAGAAACGAAAGTAAAGACATTCACGTTGGAAGAAGCGGTTGATTTCGCGCTGAAAAATTATCCCGCGGTGAGAGCTTCGCTGGAGCAGGCGAACGCTGCGCGTTCAGGCCTCGATTTGGCTCGAACGGACTATCTACCGCGCACGGATATGCTCTGGCAGGGAAATCGCGCTTCCCGCAACAACATCCTCGGTCTTCTTTTGCCTCAATCTGTGATTCCTTCAGTTTCGGGACCCGTTCTACCTACCACGTCCCAAGAAGGGGCCTGGGGAAGCGCGGCCGGGCTGCTCTTTTCCTGGGAGCCCGTTGATTTCGGCGCTCGCCGTGCCCGACTGGACTCCGCAAAAGCAACACAGAATCAGGCCAATTCGCAGCTTGCACTTACGCGTCTCGATGTTGCGGTAGCCACAGTCAATAGTTTTCTGACGCTGGTCGCGGCGGAGCAGACCGTGCACGCCGCGCAGGCGGATGTCGAGCGCCGCGAATTTTTCGACAAGGCTGTCCACGCGTTGGTTGACGCTCAGTTGCGCGCTGGGGCCGACGCTTCCCGCGCCGACGCGGAACTGGCTCGTGCAAGAGCAAATCTTGCGCGTGCGCTCCAGCAACAGGAAACCAGTCGCGCAGCCCTGGCCAACATCCTTGGCATCGCCGATGCAACGGTCGAAGTTCGCGAAGGCGCTCTTGCCCAAAAACCGACGGAAAATGTCCCTGCAACCTCAACGCTCTCGACTCATCCTCTTGCCGAGGCGCAACAGGCTCGCGTGCAGCAGTTCCGTTACAGTGTTCGTCTTTTAGACCGCTCCTACTATCCGAAGTTTAATCTTCAGTCCGCGGTGTATGGACGGGGAACAGGTGCTAACACGGATGGCACTTTCCAGGGGGGAACTAGCGGCCTGGGGATCGACCGCTCAAACTGGGGTGTGGGGCTCACCGTAACGTTCCCTTTGTTCGACATCTTCTCAATCAAGGCAAGAAAAGGCATTGAATTTGCGAACGAGCAAGCCGAAGGCGCCCATTATGACCAGACCATTCAGGATCTGACCGGGCAACTCAAGAAAGCACAAGCTTCTCTCGAAGGCGCGCGAAAAGTCGCTGAAGCGACACCCGTTGAACTCCAAGCTGCTCGCGCGACCGAAACGCAAGAGCGAGCGCGTTATCAGGCAGGACTTGCTACCCTGGTAGACGTTTCCGAAGCGCAAAGTCTTCTGGTACAAGCCGAAATCGATGATGCTCTGGCGCAACTCGCGGTTTGGCAAAACCTTGCTTCTGTCGCGGCCTCGCAAGGCGACCTTAATCCGTTTCTGCAAATCTTAAGAGACAAGATCCAGGGAGGGCCGTAGTTATGTGGCTACTGCGCGCCGCGCTCCGGCATCCCATCAGCGTCATCGTCATTGTCATTGGGGTTGCGCTTAGCTCCATACTCGCGCTCGTCCGCATGCCCATCGACATTTTCCCAAATCTGAATCTACCGGTGATTTATGTCGCTCAGCCGTACGGTGGCATGTCGCCCGCACAAATGGAAGGCTACCTCGTCTACTACTACGAATATCACTTCCTCTACATCACCGGGATTGAGTCGGTCGAATCCAAATCCATCCAGAACGTCGGCTTGCTGAAGCTGACGTTTCATCCCGGCACAGACATGAGCCAGGCAGCAGCGCAAACGGTCGGATATGTCGATCGCGCGCGTGCCTTCATGCCTCCCGGAACGGTTTCTCCCTTCATCATGCGTTTTGACGCGGGCAGCGTCCCGGTGGGCTATCTTGTGTTTTCGAGCGCCACACGAGGCGTGGGAGAAATTCAGGATCTCGCGCTGAACCGTGTTCGTCCCTTGTTTGCAACCCTTCCTGGTGTTTCTGCGCCGCCTCCGTTTGGCGGCAATCAACGCACCATCGTCGTGAGCGTTGACCCCGACCGTTTGCGCGCCTATCGCATGTCACCTGAAGAAGTCATTCAGGCGCTGAGTTCGGGTAATACCATCATTCCCGCGGGCAATGTGCGCACCGGGGACTTGTTGAGGCTCACGCCCATCAACTCGGTCGTTTCCAACATCAAAGAGCTGCAAAACTTGCCAATCCGCACGGGAGCAGGACCGACCGTCTTCTTACGCGACGTTGGTACTGTCGAAGATTCCAGCGACATCCTCAGTGGATACGCCGAAGTAAATGGCCGCCGCACCGTCTACATTCCGGTCACCAAGCGCGCTGATGCTTCTACCCTTGCCGTTGTCAGCGAGGTGAAGAACAACCTCGCTTACTTCCAATCCGTCGTCCCGCCCGACATTAAGATCGACTACGTCTTTGACCAATCCTCTTATGTTCGGAACTCGTTGCAATCAGTTGTGAAGGAGGGAATTCTGGGCGCCGTCCTGACCGGTTTGATGGTGCTGTTGTTTCTCCGCGATTGGCGTAGTGCGCTCATTGTGGTGATCACCATTCCTTTCGCGCTGCTCACCGCGGTTGTGGCGCTTTGGGGCGCCGGGCAAACCATCAATATCATGACTCTTGGAGGACTGGCTCTTGCGGTTGGCATTCTTGTTGACGAATCCACCGTGGTCATCGAAAACATTCACAGTCATTTGTCACAGGGTCGCAATAAAGCGCAGGCCGTTCTAGACGCCAGCAAGGAAGTGCAAGTTCCGCGCTTGCTCGCCATGCTGTGCGTCCTGGCTGTATTCGTACCGTCGTTTTTCATGGTCGGCGTTTCACGCTCTCTCTTCGTGCCGCTTTCGCTGGCGGTGGGCTTTGCCATGTTTGCGTCCTACCTGCTCTCCAGCTCCCTCGTCCCTGTACTCTCGACTTGGGTCCTCCGCGAACATACACATTTGGAACAGGAAGGTTCTGCGTTA
>DATDNK010000348.1:0-4930 GCA_036518275.1 Candidatus Acidiferrum sp. | reverse complement strand
CAAAGAAAAAGTAAATCGCGCCCAACTCACAGAGCAAGGGAGACGATCCGGAATGGCCGAGACAACCCATAGCAGAGGCGTCGCAGGGCGAAAAGTGCGCAAGGCCGTTCTGCCGGCTGCCGGACTTGGCACGCGCTTCTTGCCCGCGACCAAAGCGCAGCCGAAGGAAATGCTCACGGTCGTGGACAAGCCGCAGATTCAGTACGTCGTCGAAGAGTGCGTTGTCTCCGGCATCGAGCACATCATCATTGTCACTGGAAAAGGAAAAAATTCCATCGAAGACCACTTCGACTATTCGCCCACGCTGGAGCGTTTCCTGGAGGAAAAGGGCAAAAAAGAGCAGGCGGAAATGGTGCGACACATCAGCGACATGGTGCAGGTGAGTTACACGCGCCAGAAAGAGCCGCTCGGCCTGGGGCACGCCGTGCTTGTGGCGAGAGATCTTGTAGGTGATGAGCCTTTTGCGGTTTTGCTCGGCGATGTGCTGATTCCCGGCCCAAATCCGGCTACCAAGCAACTCATCGACGTTTACAATGCAACCGGCGTGGGAGCGATTGCTGTCGAGGAGGTGCCCAAGGAGCGAACGCATCTCTACGGCATCATTGACGGCGAGCCCGCACCGCAGCCCCCGTTTGGTGCGCGCTTGTTGCGAATTCGCGACGTGGTGGAAAAGCCGAAGCCGGAAAAAGCTCCCTCGAACCTAGCCATCACCGGGCGCTACGTCTTGCCGCCGCAGATTTTTGACTGTTTGGCTCGCACCAAGCCCGGCGCTGGAAACGAAATCCAGTTGACGGACGCGTTGCGCATTCTGGCCCAGGAAGACGGTTTGTGGGCTTACATTTATGACGGCGTTTCTTATGACGCGGGCGATAAGTTGGGATTCTTGAAAGCGACTGTGGAAATTGCTTTGCAGAACAAGGAATTTGGCAGCGAGTTCCGCCAGTACTTGAAGGGCCTGAAGCTGTAGATGCGTGAGTAGAGGAGCCGTGGGCGCACCCCGGCCGCGCTTTGCGCTTACAACTGGACCTCGGGAGGGTTCTTTCGAGGGGACGTCATGAACTTCAGCAACGAGACAAACGGTGAGCGTCGCTGGCTAATTCCTGTGGCGGCAATCTTACTCCTCACATGCGGATTGCGAACAGTCCAATATGTTGCACGCTCCTCGTTTTGGCTGGACGAATTGTCCATGGTGAGTAATTTCGAGAACAGGTCGTTGACAGAACTCGTTTCGCGTCCGCTGGGTGAGCAGCAAGTTGCTCCGGCAGGATTCCTCGCGGCGGTCAAAGCGAGCAGCGCAGTTCTAGGGCTCAATGAACTGGGGCTACGGTTCATTCCCTGGATTTCCGCTCTTGCAGGAGTCTTTCTTTTTTGGCGTGTAGCACGCCGAGTGTTGAACGGTCCGGCGCTCCTGGCTGGTCTTTTGATTTTTGCCGTCAGTCCCGCGTTGATTTGGTACGGGGGCAACGTCAAACCCTACTCGAGCGATATTGCGGCAACACTTCTGTTGGTACTGCTGACGCTGCGTTTCGAGGAGCGGCTCGGCGATACCAAAGCTGCGATGCTAGCTGGCCTTGCTGGTCTGCCGATCTTGTTCGTTTCCTTTCCGGCGATCGTGACCTCCGCCGTCCTGGGCCTTGTGCTCTTATGGAGATGGCTGAGGGACCGCCCCCGCAATTCAATTGTCCCGCTGCTGTGTGTCGGCGTGCCGTGGGGCGTCGGGGCTTTGGCGGCAGGGCTGCTCGCACTAAAACTAGTCGATCCTGAAACAAACGCCTACATGCGGCGATTCTGGGTAGGTGGCTTTCCGCCCGCTCCATGGACCAGCATGGAGGCATTGCTGTGGGTTCCTCAACGTTTGATGGAAACATTGGGATTTCTAATGTTTTTTCAAGCTGCCGACTGGACAGCGGGTCGCATTGTCGCGGCGGCTTTCGGCATTCTAGCTTGTATCGGTTTAGTTTTTCTGTTCAGGAAGTTTCCGCGACGAGCACCTCTAATCGTAGCGCCGACTCTAGCAGCGATCCTTGCTGCTTCTACCCGACTGCTGCCGTTTCAGGGCCGTGTGGGGCTTTGGGCCGGTTGGCCGCTCTTGATTCTAAGCATGGCGGGATTGCAAGCGATTTACGAGTGGATTGCTCAGCGAGCGCGAGTTGCGGCCGTAGGCCTGACCGTTTTGGCCGCAGGGGCTCCGGCGATTCTGGTGTTTGCTTTCGCTCGTCCGCCCTACCACTGCCAAGACATGCGCCCTGTGCTGGCAGCGGTCGCGCATCGTTGGCACGACGGGGATATTTTGTACGTTTATTACGGGGCACGCGAGGCAATGGACTTCTATGGAAGACGCGCAGGTTTCAAGGAATGGACCGCAGGCGAGTGCCATCGTGAAGAACCGAGGGAATACTTCCGCGAGGTCGACCAATTCCGCGGTCACGCCCGCGTATGGTTCGTCTACACGCACTCGGCTTTTGGGTACCGCGAACCCGAAGTGATTCGGTCCTATTTCAAAACCATCGGGACGGAACGTGAACGCATAGCGGCGCTATCATCCGTGAAGGAGGGA
Source organism: Candidatus Acidiferrum sp. (assembly GCA_036518275.1). Classification (GTDB taxonomy): domain Bacteria; phylum Acidobacteriota; class Terriglobia; order Acidiferrales; family UBA7541; genus Acidiferrum. The sequence continues at coordinate 2,373 of DATDNK010000348.1, read as the reverse complement.
CAATGCGAGGCGGTGGCATTGCTCTACGACCTGTCCGACAAGACGCGCTTGGTTGCTTCGACCTGGGATACCTATCAGTTTCCGGATACGAGGACGGGAGGGACGCGCATTCTGTGCGACGGCACCCAAGTCAACGGAAAATGAAGATGCAAATGGTGCGCCCTGGCATAATTTTAGGTGAAGGCGGTTGGCCCGCGGAAACCAAGTATGAGTGTAAGAATCCTAGGAATTGAATCTTCTTGCGACGAAACCGCGGCGGCAGTTGTCGCCGACGGGCGCGAAATCCTGTCCAGCGTCGTCGCGTCGCAGATAGACGTGCATCGCAAATATGGCGGAGTGGTGCCGGAACTCGCTTCGCGCGAGCATTTGCGGCAAATCGTGCCGGTAGTGCGCGAAGCTCTCGCCCAAGCAAGGCTGAAGCTGGAAGACGTGGACGCCATCGGCGTGACGCAAGGCCCGGGTCTCGTCGGCGCGCTGCTCGTGGGAATTACCTACGGGAAGACGCTGGCGGAATCTTTGGGAAAACCTCTCGTGCCCGTGAATCATCTGGAGGGGCACGTTCACGCTGTTTTTCTCGAAGCGCACAAAGCAGGGCGCGCTCCGAGGCTGCCTGCGGTGTGCTTGATTGTTTCCGGCGGCCACACGGTGTTGTACGAAGTGAATGTGGCAGACTCGGGCGCGCCGGATGCGAGTGCGCTCTTTCGTTACCGCAAGCTGGGACAAACGCGCGACGATGCCGCGGGCGAGGCGTACGACAAAGTCGCGAAACTGCTTGGGCTCGGCTATCCCGGCGGGCCAATTCTCGACCGCCTGGCTGCAGCCGCTGACGGAGCGCCCACGCCCGTAAAATTTGGGCCAACGAAAACGCGCGGCAATCCCCTCGACTTCAGCTTCAGCGGCCTGAAAACGGCCGTTCTCTATCATCTGCGCGAACATACGGAATACGCACCGGAAATTCGCAAACGTGAAGAGGCACTGGCGCGAGGCGAGCGAAAATTCGATCAACTCTTTCCGCTTTGCAGCGCGGCCACTCTCGGACTCGTGCGCGAATTTCAAAATGCTGTGATCCGCGATCTCGTGGACCGCACCATGTCCGCCGCGGAGGAACTCGACGTCGAAAGCATTCTCGTATCCGGCGGCGTAGCTGCCAACAGTCAGTTGCGCGCAACCTTTGAGCAACGCGCGAAGTCCGCTGGTGTCGAAGTGTTTTTCCCGAGCCGCGCGCTTTCCACCGATAACGCCGCCATGATTGCAGCCGCCGCCTATTCGCGGCTTCGTGCTGGCCGCCTTGCCGATCTTACGCTGAACGCCGATCCCAGCCTGCCGCTCGCTTAAGTATCAACACGAAGGGGAATCAATTAATGAAGATACCGAAGCCTCTTTTTTTGACCGCGATCCTAATGTTCGTCGTCTCGAGCGCGAATGCAGCCGGTGCGCGCACCGTTCGCTGGACGGAGAAGGAGGCGAACGATTGGTATGCGCAGCAGCCGTGGCTTGTCGGGAGCAATTACATTCCGCGCTCCGCCATCAACGAATTGGAAATGTGGCAGGAGGCGACGTTTAATCCCGAGCAAATCGATCAGGAATTGGGTTGGGCCGAATCGCTTGGCATGAACACTATGCGCGTCTTCCTGCACGATTTGCTTTGGCAACGAGATGCCGACGGTTTCAAGAAGCGTATTGATCAGTTCCTGACTATCGCCGCAAAGCACCACATTCGCCCGCTGTTTGTTCTCTTTGATTCCTGTTGGGATCCCCTGCCTCATTGGGGGCCGCAGCATCCTCCGATTCCCGGGGTTCACAATTCGGGCTGGGTGCAGAGTCCCGGGGCCGTGGCGCTGGGCGACCTGAAGCAATATCCGCGCCTGAAAGCTTACGTCCAGGGGGTAGTGGGCGCATTTGCGAAGGACGAACGCATTCTCGCCTGGGACGTGTGGAACGAACCCGGCGCCGACAACATGGGTAGCTATGCGAAAGAAGAGTTGAAAGACAAGACCGCGCGCGTACTAGTGCTTTTGCCCGAGGCATTCGAATGGGCGCGCGAAGTCAATCCTACGCAGCCGCTCACCAGCGGCGTCTGTTGCGTGGACCAGGCGCCGGACGGATCCCATCTTGGCAAAATCGAGCAAATCCAACTGCGGGAATCGGACGTTATCACGTTTCACAATTACAGTTGGCCCGAGTTCTTCAAACGCGAAGTGGGGTGGCTGAAGAAGTACGGGCGGCCCGTCATTTGCACGGAATTCATGGCGCGCTCCGTAGGCAGCACTTTCGATACGATTCTTCCCATTGCGAAAGAAGAGAAAGTTGGCGCGATCAACTGGGGATTTGTTGTGGGTAAAACGCAAACGAACTTACCCTGGGAATCGTGGG
>DATDNK010000347.1:0-4383 GCA_036518275.1 Candidatus Acidiferrum sp. | reverse complement strand
TTGAGGCTGTGAAACTCGTCGGCGATAGCCAGCGCCGCAAGAACGGCAAGTTTCTGCGTGTCCACAATTCCCGTGGCTTCCGCGATAGTATGCATTTTTTCGTCCACATATTTGGCGAGCTTTTGGACGTACTTTTCTTCCAGTTCTCCGCGAATGGAGTAGATCTGGCCGAAGATTTGGACTTTTACAGGTGTGCTCATGGGCCGGAATTGTAGCGCAGAGCGAGGTAGTTTTCAGGTATCAGTTTTAGGTTCTAAGTCTTAAATAGGAAGAAAGAGAATTCGGTAGATCGGCTTGCACGCCTGCACGTAACTCGCCTAAATGACTCTATCAATTCTTCCCCTCAGAACTTATGACTAACAACTGAATACTCATCTTGTCAGGCTGGCGCGGAGCTGGGCACTGTGGCGGTGCTCGAGGATGGAAATAATTTTTCCAACGAAATGATTGATTTGCCCTTCGGTCAGCGTGGATTCGCGGCTTTGGAAGGTTACTCGAACTAGTAGGGAGTATTTTCCGGCTGGAACATTTTTGCCGCGAAAGAGATCGACGGCTTCGATGCTAGTGATTTCCGGGATGTTGAGCGAGCGGATGGATTCGGAGATCGGGGCGAAGGTAATTCCGTCCGCAAGCAACAAAGAGAAATCGCGTTCCACCGCCGGGAAACGCGGAAGCGGCTCGTAGCGGCGAGCAGCCTTCGCCGTTTCCATCGAAGTGTAAAGAGGTTCGAGCTCGATCTCGGCGAGAAAAACGTCCTGGCGCAATTTCAAGCGATCTGCAACACGACGAGCGAACTGGCCGGCCGCGCCAAGCTCTGCCTTGCCTAGCTGGATTTCCCCGCGCTTAGCAGCGTGCAGCCAGTCCGGGCCACCGTCGTGCCATACGAATCCGCGGGCGTCACGACCATTAGCTAGTTGGCCGATTTCATCAAGAGCGCCCTTCAAGTCGGCGAAGGAATATTCGCGGGCCTCGTCGTCTGGATCATCAATAACCTTTTGACGAGCTTCGCCGGTCGCGCCGAGGGTGAGCACGCTTGTCTCGACAGATTTTTCCCCTTGTAAACGGTAATGACGCCCGATTTCGAACAGGCGCGCATTGCGCTGGCCATGGTTGAGGTTCCATTCGAGGGCGGCCGTCATAGTAACGATGCCGGTGGACTTCAGCACGCTCGCTTCTTCGGAGAGCGGGTTCGCAAGACGCGCCGGAGAAACTCCCGCGGGGCGGAAAAGCGCGTCACGCTCCTCGGCAACGTGTGGGATGGCGACGATTTCGCGGTAGCCGAGGCCGATGAGGCGCTCGCGCAAACGGGTTTCCGCTTCGTGATGTGGCAGGCGCGCGGCTCCCTGTCGGGCAGAGGGCAGGCGCGGCGGAAACTTGTCGAGACCATAGATGCGAGCGATTTCCTCGATCAGATCAATTTCGCGTTCGACTTCGGCGCGCCAGGAAGGCTGCGTGCATTCCCAGGCGGCGAGGAGCGAGCCTTCGGCGCCGCGATTCTGGTCCACGCGAACGGGAGCGAAACCCAGCGCGCTAAGGCTGGCTTCGATTTGCTTGTCCGGGACGTCCGCGCCCATGATGCGGAGAAGCTCTTTACGAGTGACCTGAATTTTCTTCGGCGCACGCTTGCCGGGGTAAACATCCACGACGCCAGCGAGCAACTCGCCACCCGCAAGCTCAAGGATCAGTTCGGCGCACCGGCGCGAAGCCAGTTCGGCCATTTCCGGATCAGCGCCGCGGCCAAAGCGCGTGGACGCTTCGGTATGCAATTTCAGAAAGCGGGCGGCGCGGCGAATGGCGATGGGATCAAACCAGGCGCACTCGATCAAAACATTCTTCGTAGAAAACGAGATCTCCGTTTCGGCCCCGCCCATGATCCCGCCGATACCGATGGCGCGCGAGCCGTCACCGTCGGAAATCATGCAGATTCCTGCGTCGAACTCGCGCTCAACGCCATCGAGCGTACGCATCTTCTCTGGAGTCGGCTTACCGGCGGCGTCCTTCAGCTTGGCGGCGCGAACGACGATTTTGTGGTCGCGGACTTTGTCGTAGTCGAAAGCATGTAGCGCGTGGCCGAGTTCGAGCATGACATAGTTCGAAAGGTCCACGATGTTGCTGATGCTGGCCACGCCGGAGGCTTCGAGGCGGTCTTTGAGCCATTTCGGCGAAGGCTGAATCTTCACATTGCGAATCACGCGAGCGGTGAAGCGGCCGCAAAGTTCGGGCGCCCGAATTTCGACTTTCACGGCGTCGCTGGCTTTGGCGGCACTTTCCTTGGGCTTTGGCAAAACAGGCTTCAGCGGGAGCTTGTAGATCGCGGCTACTTCGCGCGCGATTCCGAAGTGACCCAGGCAATCGGGGCGGTTGGAACCGACTTCGGCGTCAATCACCGCGCCGTGGGAGCCATTTTCGATGCTCGCGATGTTTGTTCCGGAAAGCGTGAGGCGCGAGGCAAGCTCCTGCGGCGGCGCGGTGACGTCGACGAAGTCCTTCAGCCAGTTGCAGACCACTTTCATGCAGAGTCTTTAGTTCTCAGTTTTAAGTTTTAAGTTCTAAGTTCCAACAGATAGCACCGGGCTGAAGCGCGGCCTCTACAAAAAACAAACTAACGACACTGCGCATCATGGGAACTGTTTCAGGAAACGCACGTCGTTCTGGAAAAAAACCTGGATGTCGTCGATGCCGTACTTGAGCATCGCCAGGCGGTCAATGCCCATGCCGAAGGCGAAACCGCTGACTTTTTTAGCGTCGTAATTGACGAAGCCATAGACGGCGGGATCGACCATGCCGGCGCCGAAAAGCTCGATCCAGCCCGCGCCTTTGCATTTCGAACAAACGCCACCACCCGCGGCCCTGCCGCTGCCGCCACAGAAAATGCAGGAGACGTCGAATTCGACCGACGGCTCGGTGAACGGGAAATAGCTTGGGCGGAAGCGCGTTTTCACGCTCGCTCCGAAGAACTGCTTCACGAAATATTCGATGGTGCCGGTGAAATCGCAGAAGGTAATATCCGTATCCACAGCAAGTCCTTCGACCTGATGGAACATGAAGGAGTGCGTGGCGTCGGGATTGTCGCGGCGATAGACCTTTCCGGGAACGATAACGCGCACGGGCGGCTTCTGCTTCTCCATGGTGCGAATCTGCATGGGGGAAGTGTGCGTGCGCAAAAGGAGTGGAGTCGCCGCGCCTTTGGGCAAATCGATGTAGAAGGTGTCCATGTCGTCGCGCACGGGATGGAATTCGGGAATATTGAGTGCCTCGAAATTGTAATAAGGCGTTTCAATTTCCGGGCCTTCCACAATGGAGAAACCGATAGAGAAGAAAATGTCTTCGACTTCCTGAAGGACTTGGCGGATGAGGTGATGCGAGCCGATGGGATGAATGACGCCGGGGAGAGAAAGATCCGCGCGCTCGCGCGCGAGAGCGGCTTCTTCCGCCCCGGATTCGACTCGCTGCAGATGCTCCTCAAGTTTCGCTTCGACGTACAGTTTCAGTTGATTAAACTGCCGACCGACGTCGCCTCTTAGCGAAGCAGGGGCTCTCTTAAGCCAGTTGTCGCCGATCATAGTTAGCACGCCCGTTTTGCGTCCTAACCATGCGTTCCTCCAATCGGCAAGAGTGCCCTCATCCTTGACCTGCGATGCCGCATCATCGAACATCAGCCGGACCGCTGAGAACAGCGAAGCGACTTGTTCAGGCGTTTTGATGCCCTGGTCGGCCAGGGAAAAGCCGAAGTTTGGAGGGTTCTTCATTCTCAAGTTCCAAGTCCTACGAAAAGGCTATTCTCGCCATTTCTGGCCTTATGCGAAAGTCCGCGATGAGGAATCACGCCCCAACCACAACACTCGGGCGGGGCAAGCCCCGCCCCTACATGAACGGCAACAAGAGAACAAGCCGCAGGGCCTCGCCCTGCGCTAGACGTGCGCTCCTACTAAGACTTTTTCGCGGCGCTGGCGGCGGCTCTGGCTTTTTCCGCGAGTTGGGCGAAGCTGGCCGCGTCCTTGACAGCAATGTCCGCAAGGATTTTGCGGTCGAGCGCCACGCCTGCAGCTTTCAATCCGTGAATCAACTGGCCGTAGGTTAAGCCGTTGAGCCGCGCGGCGGCGCCGATGCGTTGAATCCACAAGCGGCGATACTGACGCTTTTTGTTACGGCGGTCGCGGAAGGCATAACGGTCCGCGCGATTGGCCGCTTCCTGAGCGGACTGGTAGAGCTTGCTCTTGGTTAGGAAAAAGCCCTTTGTCCTCTTAAGGTACTTCTTGCGCCGAGCCCGGCGCTTGGTGCCGCGTTTAACGCGTGCCATGGGTTTGCTCCTTCGGTTTAGCCGGGCTCATGCATCTCGCTACGCGTCGATGTTTGCAGCGCGGGGCTGAAGCCCCGCCTCTA
>DATDNK010000346.1:0-14516 GCA_036518275.1 Candidatus Acidiferrum sp. | reverse complement strand
GCCACCCCGCAACGGCGCAGCGCTGGCGCGGTTCGTGGCCGCAGTGCGCAAACCCCCGGAAATGGGAGGGTTAGCTGACACGCCTCAAATGAACGTAAGTCCTACTTGACGCGGAAACACTTTTGGGTAAACTGCATTTTTCTCTATGGCCACACTGCCACAATTCGTTCCCGTAGATACGCTGCAGGACCTCGAGTATCCGCAGCGCGAAGCGGCGTTTTTCTACGGCCTGTTTCTGCGCGGCCATTCCGCCGACCAGTTGCGGCGCGACATCGAGGTACCCAGCGCGGTTCTTTCCAAATGGCATCGCGAGGCGGAACGCGATCCGCAACTGAAAGACGTCTTTGAGCGCATGGTGGATTACCGGCGCCACGTACTGGCGATTTTTGACGCGCTAGTTGGCTCCGACGGTCAGCCGCAGCGCCTTCAGTAGCCTTCCCAAACTGCGAACTCTATTCAAGAAGTCATCCCTGCAACTAATCCGTGCACTTCCTTGCACTCAGTCTTGGCCAATGCCTCAGACATTCATTCACTCACACCTGTACTTTCGGTCAGGCCAAAATTTGTCAGGCAACCAAATCCTAACCCTTGTGTTCTAACGGCAGACGGGGGACAAGTGTCAGAAAATGCAGGGGATTCCAGCGATTGACGGGGAACTTGTCCGGGGGGTAGAATTCCTAACGTCCTAGACCTTGAGGTGTCTTCATGTCACGGGTTTCACGAACCGTAGTCGCATCCCTTTTTTCACTCGCCATCTGGCTGCCAGTTGCGCTCGCCCAACAAGCGCAGGACCCGCAGGATCCCAATGCCGTACCGGCTCCCAAGAAGATGGACAAAGAGACCAAGCGCAAGATGAAGCGTACGCTCAAGGAGCTGGATAATGCCTATAAGCAATGGCTCACTGAGGATGTGACCTACATCATCACGCCGGAAGAGCGCAACGCCTTTCTCCAGTTGGATACTAACGAAGAGCGCGAGCAATTCATCGAGCAGTTCTGGTTGCGCCGCAGTAGCAATCCTGATCTCCCAGACAACGATTTCAAAGAAGAGCATTACCGCCGGATCGCTTATGCCAACGAGCACTATGCCTCCGGCATTCCCGGCTGGAAAACCGACCGCGGCCGCATGTACATCATGTGGGGACCGCCAGATGAAATTGAGTCACACCCAACGGGCGGCACGTACGACCGGCCGATGGAAGAGGGTGGCGGCTCCACTTCCACCTATCCGTGGGAAACCTGGCGCTGGCGCTATCTGGAAGGCATTGGGGAAAACGTCATTCTGGAATTCGTCGATCCCAGCGGCTCGGGCGAATATCACATGACCATGGATCCTTCGGAAAAGGACGCCCTGCTGCACGTGCCGGGCGCGGGCCTTAGCTTGCTGGAATCCATGGGCATGTCGACGAAGGCTGATCGTTTCACGCGGTCCGATGGCACGAATCTTCCCAAATCCTTGGGCGGCACGCCTGCCAGCATGGATGAATTCAACCGCCTCGAGCTCTACGCCAAGGTCCAAAAGCCTCCCGAAGTAAAGTTCAAGGACTTGGAAGCGGTGGTGACTTCGCGCCTTATCCGCGACCAGATGCATTTTAACTGGCGCACGGATTATCTAAAGGTCACCAACGACACGGTGCTCGTCCCGATCACGATACAAATCCCCAACGGCCAGCTCTTTTTCCAGGCGAAGGATGGCATTCACTCGGCGACCCTTAATATTTTCGGGCGCATCACCACACTTACCGGCCGGGTCGTGCAAACCTTTGAAGATTCCGTGAGCCGCGATTTTCCGGACAGCCTCTTCCAGCAATCTCTGAAGTTGCAATCGATTTATCAAAAAGCCGTTCCTTTGCGGCCGGGACTCTACCGCCTCGATTTGGTGCTCAAGGATGTACAGAGTGGAAACATTGGTGCCGTCAATAACCGTCTGGCTGTACCTCGTTACCAAGACGATAAGCTCGAAGCCAGCTCGCTGATTCTTGCCGACCAGATCGAGCATGTCCCCGCGAAGCAAATTGGCACGGGTCAGTTTGTCCTGGGTTCCTCCAAAGTTCGGCCCAGGCTCGAAGGGGATTTCACCACAGCCGACCGGCTCGGCATCTATATGCAGGTTTATAACTTGAAGCCGGACGATGCGACTCACAAGTCCAGCGCGAATTTCCAATTTACGGTTAAGAAGGGAAATGACCCGGTGCCGGGTATGCAGTTCAAGGAAACGTCCGAAGACCTGAAACAAACCGGGGAGCAGGTCACCATCGAGCGGTTCCTGCCGCTCGCTACCCTTCCGCCGGGCAAGTACACACTGGAAGTGGACGCCACGGATGTGCATTCAAATCAGACTATTTCGCGCACCGCGGATTTCACGGTGAAGGCGCCGCAGGTGATTAAGACCACGGCGAGTGCCGCACCGGGGAGGTAGTGAACGTGAAACAAGGGCAACTCCGAGTCCTGGGGGCCCTGGTCCTGGCCGCTGCCGTTTCTCCTTTTGCAGTGAAACCAGCGGCCGCGCAAGCTAAGCCGATCCTCGGAAACCTTGCGGGAGTGGTGCGCGACTCGGCAGGTACGCCGCAGATGGGTGCCAGCGTGGAGCTTGCTCCCGAATTCGCCGGAATCACCGTGCCGCACAGCCTGCTGACGAACACCCAAGGAATCTTCCAAGGCAACAAGCTCACCCCCGGTCTGTACTCCTTGCGCGTTACCCTCGCCGGATTTCTTCCTACGTTGCAAAAACATGTTCGCGTCAGCCCCAATCTGACTACCGTGGTGCGCGTTGAACTGGAATCCATGTACGCGTCGCTGGATCAACTGCGGCGAATGCCCTCCAATGCCGCCACTAATCCGGATGATTGGAAATGGGTGCTGCGTTCCGCCGCGTCTGTGCGTCCTGTTCTGGAGTGGGTGGACGAATCGAATTCGATCTCCGCGGTTAGCGCGGAAAACCGCAGACCGGAAATACCGCGTGTCCGAATGGAATTCACGAACGGAGCGCGACGCGCTGCTTCCCCTTCCAATATTGCCCCTGCTCCCGCCACCGCCGTTGCTTACGACCAGAAACTGGGTGTGGGCAGCCTGATCTTTGCGGGCCAAATGAGTTATGACCAGGATGCCCCTGGCGGCGGCATCGCCACGGTTTGGTTGCCCACCGGGACACTTGGCGCGGGGCCGCACACCGCCCTGGTGCTTCGAGAGGCCAAGCTCGGGCCCGATGGTCCGAGCTTCCGCGGCGTACGGCTGGATCAAGGCGGCGCTATATCGTTTGGCAACCGGCTGCTCCTGCGTTATGGCGGTGAATATGTTCTCGTCGGACTTGGAGCGGCAGCCTCTTCGATCCGCCCGCGCGCCGAGTTGAATTACCGGATTTCTCAAGATTGGTACACCGAGCTGATACTTGCTTCGCTGCCTACCGGGCCTGAACCGCTCGAAGCCACCGAGGTACAGCAGGGTGCGATGCTGACCTCAGCTCTTAGCCAACTGGATGCCTTCCCGGCGTTGCTGATGCGTGACGGCCGTCCGGTGCTGCAGAACGCCTGGCATGAGGAACTCTCTGCAAATCGCAAAATCGGCGACAAGGGCGTTCTTCAGTTCGCAGGTTTCCATGACGACAATCGGCACACGGCTGTGTACGGTTTTGGCGGCGATGCCTTGCCTCCAACGGATTACTTTCAGGATTATTTCTCCAAGGGATTTGCGTACGATGGAGGCGCCTCCAGCAGTTGGGGAGCGCGCGTGGCGTTTCGGAAGAGAGTGGCCGGCGATACAGAATTGACGGCGCTTTATTCCATCGCCAGCGCACTTGCCCCGACAAATGACATGGACGACCTTCTGCGCGATGCCCTGCAAGCCGTTCCACGGCATTCGCTGGGTGCGGGAATTTCAGGCAAAGTGCCTCGCCTCGGCACAAGGGTACACGCAGGGTATAAGTGGATCAGCGGACCAACGGTTTCGCGTCTGGATAGTTTTGGCGAATCCCTGTATCAGATGGATCCTTATTTCCATTTGATGGTCCGCCAGCCGCTGCCAAAATGGGCTTTGGGAAGATGGGAGGCTATCGCGGACTGCGACAACTTATTGGCACAGGGGTATGTTTCAACCAGTAGCAGGGATGGCCACGTCGTCCTGGTTCCCGCCTTTCGGACGTTCCGAGGTGGGCTGAGCGTGCAGTTCTAGGTAGTTTGGAAGTTCTCAAAAGTTGTATCCACCCTCCCAGAAACTGGATGAAAATGGGTTGTCCAGCCTGCCGCCCGTGTAAACTATTGAAGCCACTAGAGTTTGCTCTATGATGATCTACCAAACAGTGGACATCCGCTTGCTTTCAGATTCTGGTATACGCCTGGCGGTTTGTTGAGAGTCATGAAGCAGAACCTTCGAGTCAGTCTGGGTGCGGTGGTGCTGGCGTTAGCTACGCTGGCGGCGGTGATTTTTGCCATATTGAATTTCGACCAGCGCACCCGGTTCCAGGTGGTATCTGACGGCGTGACCTGGCTGGACACCGACCACGGCGTGCAGGCACGATACGTTGCCCCCAACTCCCCCGCCGCCCACACGGCAGTACGTGGCGGCGACATTCTTCTGGCATTCGATGGGCTCCCGATCACTGAAGCCACGGATGTTGCCCGCCGGCTGGACCGCGCAGGCATGTGGTCCCTGGTTCACTATAAGCTCTCGCGCAACGGGCAGGAATTTGAGACCCCGCTGGTAACGGCTCCCGCAGAAAAACCCCTCGGCACCGAAAATTACCTCCGCGCCGTTGGCTTGCTGTATCTCTTTATCGGCTTGTTCATTTTTATTCGACGCTGGAATGCTCCTCGGGCCGTGCACTTTTACATTTTCTGCCTGGCTTCTTTCATCCTCTGGTCTTTCCATTTCAGCGGAAAGCTGGACGCGTTCGACTGGGAGATTTATTGGTCAGAAATCGCTGCGCGCCTGCTGGTGCCGGCCTTGCTCCTCCATTTCGCTTTAGTCTTTCCCGGACGTTCGGAATCCAAACTGCGCACCGCGGCGAAGTTGCTGGCGGTTTATCTCCTGCCTCTTGTACTGCTGCTGGTCCATGTGAGCGCGGCGCTGAGTGCTTTGGGATTCGTGCCCTGGCTGGGCTCGTATCTCTTGCTGGATAAGCTGGAGTTTGGCTATCTTGCTGCCTGCTTTGTGGCGGCTGGCGTCGTGTTCTACCGCAATTACCGCGAAGCGCCTTCCGGCGTTCTCCGCCAGCAGTTGAAATGGCTCACCGGCGGAACTCTTGCCGGAAGTCTGCCGGTCTCTCTGCTTTACATTCTTCCCCTTGTGCTTGGTCTCAAGCCGCCGGCTTGGATGAAGCTCACGGTGGTCAGCTTGGTGCTCATTCCCTTGTGCTTCGCCTACGCCATCATTCGTTACCGCTTGATGGACGTGGACATCATCTTCAAGCGGGGCTTGGCGTACACCGCGGCTACAGCGGCGGTGGCCACGGTTTATTTTGCGCTCGTCGCGCTGATTACATATCTCTTCCATGCGCCCGCAACGGGACCCGTGGGCGGCATGATCGCCATCGTCATTGCCGCATTTTTGTTCCAGCCTTTCCGCGAGTGGATTCAAGCGCGCCTCGACCGTTTCTTCTACCGCGACCGCCTGGATTATCGGCGGACGCTAATCGAATTTGGCCGCACATTGACCAACGAAGTGCGACTCGATCCGATGCTGGGCTCAGTGATGGACCGCATCTCGCAAACCCTGTTAGTCGACCGCCTGGCGATTTTTGTCGACGATCCGGAACAACCCGGCAGCATGCGTTTGGCGCGCTCCATGGGGGTCCGTCTTTCAGGTTCCATGGATCTTAGTTTCCTCGATCCGGCCCGGCCCGAGTTCGCCCGTGGGGCGCTCTTTTTTGAGGCGCCCCGTGCGGCGAAAGAGGTCAGCGATTCCGTGCGCTGGACCCTGGAACAATTGGACCTGAATTATTTCGTTCCGTGCCGCATCCGCGAGCACACGGTCGCCGTTCTCGGTCTCGGTAAGACTGTCGATGGTGATTTTCTCTCGAGCGACGACGTTGAATTGGTCGAGACCATCGCCGGTTACGTCGCCGTCGCGCTCGACAACGCTCAGCTTTACAGCTCGCTCGAACAAAAAGCGCTCGAAATTGTGCGCCTCAAGGACTTCAGCGAAAACATCGTGGAATCTCTGAACGTCGGCGTGCTTGCCGTAGATCTGGAAGGTATCGTCGAATCTTGGAACACGCGAATGGAGCAGCTATTCGGCGTCTCGCGGCGCGATGCGGTGGGCCGCAAGCTCAGCTCCTTGCTTCCCGAGGAATTAGCGCAGGAAATCGCCGCGCGCGGCGACCAGGAGCACATTACCGGCATCTATAAACGGAGGCTGCACCATCAGGGAAAACATTTGACGCTGAACGTTTCCATTACTCCGCTGGTGAGCAAGTCCAACGAACGCATCGGACGGCTCCTGCTTTTCGACGACGTGACCCAGCGCGAGCGCATGGAAGAGCAGATGACGCAGACCGAGAAGCTGACTTCCCTCGGCCTGCTCGCGGCGGGCGTGGCTCACGAAGTGAATACCCCACTAGCGGTGATTTCCAATTACATCCAGATGCTGGCCAAGCAGATGCCGGAAGGCGACCCGCGCCAATCCATCATCGACAAGATCGTCAAGCAGACGTTCCGCGCCAGCGAGATTGTCAATAATCTGCTCAATTTCTCGCGCACCGGCGCAGCCGAGGCCGCCAGGGTGGACGTGAACCGCGTCGTCGAAGAAACGCTCTCGCTCGTGGCTCATCCGCTGAAAACCGCGCAGATTCAAGTCGTGAAAGAACTCGGCGAGTTCCTGCCGCCCGTGCACGGCTCCGCCAACAAACTGCAACAGGTTTTCCTGAACCTCTTTCTGAACGCGCGCGATGCCATGCCCGGCGGCGGCATGCTGGAAGTACGCACCGCTGCTCACAATGGCAGCGTGGAAATCGAGATCGCGGATACCGGCGCGGGAATTCCCCGCGAAGATATCAATCGCATCTTTGATCCCTTCTTCACCACCAAGCCCAACGGCCGGGGCACGGGCTTGGGGCTGTCCGTAAGCTACGGCATCATCAAGGAGCACGCAGGCAAGATTGACGTGCGCTCGACGCCCGGAAAGGGCACGTCGTTCCATGTCGAATTCCCCGCTGCCAGGAAAGCGGCTCATGTCTAAGGGTTCCATCCTTGTCGTCGACGACGAATCCGAAATTCGGGAGGGCTTGGAAGTTCTGCTGAGAAGCGAAGGCTATGGCGTGGCCAGCGCCGAAACGGGCGAATCCGGACTTGCAAAGCTGGAAGAACATCCCTTCGACCTTTTGCTGCTCGATGTCAGCCTTCCGGACCGCAACGGCCTCGATATGCTCAAGGAAATTCGCCGCCGCGACCCGGACCTTTCCGTCGTCTTGATCACCGCTTACGGTTCCATCGACATGGCACGCGCTGCTTTCAAGAACGGCGCGATGGATTACATCACCAAGCCCTGGTCCAACGACGAATTGCTCGCCCAGGTGGCGCAAGCCGTGGAGTCCCGCCGGCTTCGCGACGAAAATCTTCATCTCAAGCGCGCCCTCAAGCAGCGCTTCAATTTCCCGAACATCGTCGGCAAGAGCGACAAGATGCAGATGCTTCTGGATCTCGTGGCGCAGGTGGCACCGTCGCGTTCTACCGTGCTGATTAGCGGCGAAAGCGGCACCGGCAAAGAGCTCATCGCTAAGGCGTTGCACTCCGCTTCTCCTCGAGCGGACAAAGCTTTCGTGCCCGTGAACACCGGCTCCATCCCCGTCGATCTCCTCGAATCGCAGCTTTTTGGCCACGTGAAGGGCGCATTTACCAGCGCGGTGGCTTCGAAGAAGGGCCTCTTCGAAGTTGCGGATCAAGGTACGATTTTCTTCGATGAAATCGCCACCGTCAGCCCGGAGACGCAAGCCAAATTGCTGCGCGTGATTCAGGAACGCGAATTCATGCGCCTGGGCGGCACCGAACAAATCAAGGTGGATGTGCGCATCGTCGCTGCCTCCAACGTCGACTTGCTCACGCTGGTGCGAGAGGGCCGCTTCCGCGAGGACCTCTTCCACCGGCTTAACGTGATTCACCTGCACGTTCCGCCGCTGCGCGACCGCCGCGAGGATGTGCCGCTGCTCGTTCTGCACTTCCTCGAGCGCTTCTGCCTGGAGAACAACCGTGCGCTCCTGCAGTTCACCCCGAACGCCATGAAATTGATGATGGATTACGACTGGCCCGGCAACGTGCGCGAACTGGAAAACGTGGTCGAACGCGCCGTGGTGCTTTCGACGCAGAACCGCATCGACGTGGATTTACTGCCGGAAACCATCCGCAGCAAGGAGATTGTGCATGGCGTGCGGCTGCAGCTTTCGGAATTTCTCCCGCCGCTGCCCGGCGAGCCGGGCGCCCGCACCGCCGCCGACAATCCGTTGCCTTCACTGTTTCAGATCATGGATGAGATCGAGCGGCGCATCATCGTCGATATGCTCGAGCGCACCAACTGGAACCAAACCGAGGCGGCGGAACGCTTTCTCATTCCGCTTTCTACTCTGAACCAGAAGATTAAGCGTCTGGCCATCGAGGTCCGGCGGCGCAACCGAGGCGACGACAGCTTCAGCGCCAGCTCAGGCAAGTAGCTCTTTACACGAAGCGTCCATTGCTTCGCTTACAAAAGAATAAGCCTTCCCCCAATCTGTATGTCACGGCCGAGTTGCATTAGCTTATAGTCCGTAGGATTACATGGGTGAACCTCTTTCACCGCCTTGCCTCTCGGACATCCTCTCTATCGAGAAGGAATGGGCCGTATTGCGGAAGTGTGCCTCTCCGCGGCGTGATGGGGAGCGGTTGCCCAAGTTGTTCCCTGCCGTCGATTGGCCTCGCCTGCTGTTACTTGCCGAGGAGCATGGTGTGCTCGGGCACCTCGCCAAATGTCTGAATGAGCAGAACGCCCCCGCCACCCCGCCTCTGATTAAGCAAACGCTGCTGGAACGCCGGCGCGCACAAAGTTTCCTAACGCTTCGCCTGACGGCTGAGCTTTTTCGTTTGCTGGAACTTTTCGCCGCGCAAGGAATCTCAGCGCTGGTCATCAAAGGACCGGTGCTGGCGACGCAGGCCTACAGCGATCCGTCTATCCGCAGTTACGGCGATCTAGATTTGCTTGTTCGGCAGTCTGACATCCGCCGCGCCACAGAGTTGATGATTGGTTTCGGCTATCACGCTGCCGTTTCTCTCGGTGCAATTGATGCCGGCAAACATCCCGGGCAATACCTTTTTTCCAGGTCCGATTCCAAATTGCTTGTGGAACTCCACAATGATCTGACCCTGCGTTATTTTCCTCGGCCGCTCCCTCTCGAGGATTTTTTTGCGCGCCAGACGCGCGTCCGCCTCGATGCGCGAGAAGTTCCGGCACCATGCGTGGAAGATGAACTCGTGCTCATCTGCGTTCATGGGGCAAAGCATTTCTGGGAAAGGTTGAGCTGGATTGTGGATGTCGCGGGACTGGTGTCGCACCAAACGAGCATCGATTGGGAGCGTGCCGCGTCCTCCGCAAGCGAAGTGCAATCGGAGCATCTGCTGCACGCCGGGCTGCTGCTCGCGGCCGAGGTGCTGCATGCCGAGCTTCCCGAAGTGGTTTCTTCCCGCGTGCAAAAGGATGCCGTTGCTGCCAAACTTGCCGCGCGAGTGCTTCGGTGGTTGCCCGCTGCCGGATATGCGCGGCCAGGGCTATTCGAACGCGCCGCATTTCGCTTGCGGATGCGCGGGAACTTGCTCGCGGCTCCAGCCTATCTCCTTAGACTTTCTTTGTCGCCCACCGAAGAAGATTGGCAGGCTGGCGGCCAGATCGGCGACAACCGTTTCCTCAACGCCCTGCGCCGCCCATTTCGTCTGGCGCGAAAATACTGGCGCCACAGCAAAACCTGATCCGTCGGCAAAGTTGCATCTTGCCAAAAACTGCTGGCGCGTGGGGCCTACCGGATCGCGTCTATTTACCGGCAGTATTCCTGGGAAACGGCAGCCGCATAGGACAGCGCTTGCGGCCACCCTGAAAAGCGCTGAGGGAACTCCTTGGCCAGCCGTTGCGCTATTCCCTCGAGCGAGAGTTGCCCGTCCATCAGCTCGAGAACCCTGCGCCGTAGCCGGCCCTCCTCGGATAGTATCGGCAAGAAATCCGCCGCCATTCGGTGCAGTTTACTGGCAGATAACACTGCGCCGCCTAGCTGCGATTGCTCGAAATGAACAGGAGAACCCGGTTCTTCGCGCGCCTCAATGCGCGTGTTCCATCGCCACACGTACTCGCTTTCCACCAATTTCGCCTCAAGGCTTGCGCATACGGCTTGACCTGGCGCCAGCGATACAGGCTGAGTCCAGGGAAACAATAATGATCCGTAAATCGTCTTGGGCGTTCCCGGGGCGTTGGAGAAGCTGACTCCCTCGGCCAAGTCCGTATCGAACCAAACTAAAATCCCGTGACCAGTGCCAGCTCGCTCGACCTTCCAGTCCAGATTGCTTCGGACATCGTGTTTTTCTACGCTGGCATAATCGATCGTGGTCCAGAGCCCGGGTGCCGTCAATAACTGCTCGGAACTCACATGAATCCTTTGAATGTTGTTCACGGCCAGCTGTCTTGCCGGGCTCAGGTTTTGGCCCAGCAAATTCTGCTCCCAGGGATCCACCAAATCGCTGTAGGCTTTTGGAGCTGCCACGACGGCGGCCCAAAGAGTGTCTTTTCGCGGGATCAGAATTCCGCCGGGCGCGAGAAACCGCCGACGCGCATCGATGATCGACGGGATATGCCTTTGAAAAAATGGCAGCACACCCCGCAGATCGGAAACAATGACATCGGCCCGAACGGCAAGCGTCACCCGCTGGGACGGCTCCTCAAGAAACTCGATTTTGCCGGCGCAGCCGTTGGCCTCGGCCACCTCGCGGGCCAATTGAATAATCTCAGCCGGCTCGACAGCAAATATCCGGCCGGCGCCAAGTTGGCATGCAAGCACCGCGAAGACGCCGGGCCCCGTGCCAACTTCCACGACGACCGATCCTTTCCGAACGGTCTTTCGCAGAGCCTCCGCATAAGCCTCCACTCGGACGCGATCTGCGATCATTTCGCCATAAGCGCTCAAGCTGTACATTTTGTATTAGCTTTGTCCGGAGGTCGCGGCTGCCGCCACGGGCAGCATTACCTGTTTCGCATCGGCCGCAATGGCCTCGCAAAGGTCAAAGATTGCGGAGGGTTTGCTCTGTATCCGCAGGCGACGAATCGGGACTTCCATCGTGAGGCGTCCAAGTACGTCAAATTCCCTACGCCGCATCTCGCGGTCCAGGAGATAGTTCACGTAAGTATTGGCCGCGAGCGTTACAAACGCGTCGCTTCCAGCCATCTCCTCCACGACTGGATCGGTCAAGCCTTCCTCCCGCCCACTGAGGATGTAGATGGCTCCCAAGGGCATTGCCTTGGAGGCGAAGGCGAGACCGTCGTTGCCGAGCGCCATATACCGTTTCTCCCAAGTCGGCGTAATCCGCGGCAACCCCTCTTCGGAACCGAACAAAACACGAACGGAGTCCGGCCATAAATTCACACGAGGATAACCGGGCTGAACAAGAAAGCTCTCGGCGCCTTCCACCAGTGCGACCACGTCTTCGGTAAGCAATGGAAAGCCGCTGCGAGCAAACGCAGCTGCCGTGGTAGATTTGCCTGCGCCCGGAGCGCCAGCAAGCGCAATCGCGTAATCCCCGACGGCGACTGCGCTCGCGTGCAGGCACGTTATTCCCTGAAGCCGCAGCACGAATCCCATCACAGGTCCCAGCAGGTACGTGCAGGCGTCTTCAAGGGTATAATTCTCCGGCCAGTCGGCCCACACCTCACCGCCCCGGCGGTCCACTGCGAATCGCGTCCCGTCCCCATAGAAGAGACCAAAATATTCCCCGTTAAGGAGCAGACCGGTGCGTAAGTTTGGCCGGCCCTGGGTAGTTACATGTGGACTGGTATAGAAAATATCCATGGATTCAGGAGATGTCGAGGCGAACATCGCCCAATCCTTTAGTCGGATCCGAACGTCAAACACACCTGAATCAGGGTCCTGGTAAAGGCCGGGGAGAGGCAGGTTGGCCGCAAGTCGCAGCCCATAAGCAACATACGATGCTGTCAAGAGCTCCTCAGAGGGTAAACCGTTAATGAGTCTTAGGGTGACCCTTGGGTCCGCCGTCAGATTTGCTGGAAGCCTTTCCTACTGACTGGGTCAGCGTCCGGATATCGCCGTACATCCGAAGATTCGGCTTTTGATACGGTTTTTTCTCGCATCCATGCGTTTTCGGCTTCACTATGCGGCTCCCCTCAAGTTTATACCCAATGCCACTTCCGACCGCAACCAAAAGTTCAGACTGAGCGGCCGCAAATGGACCCAGGCAGTCCAGGGATTCTTTTCTCCAGCCACTTTTGGAATGCGTCGCCGGTCCACATAACGACCGAGCTCCGGCACCGGCACGAAGGAATCAACCCACGCCGAGTCCGTTTGTTGCAGCAGGGCAATCAAAGGGTCCGCGAGGAGCGCCGACTTGCCTCGCAGACGCACAGCTTCCGGCAGAATCCCTCGGGCAGCCTCACGAAGCAACTCCTTGTCGGAACACCAA
This sequence comes from Candidatus Acidiferrum sp., assembly GCA_036518275.1. Classification (GTDB taxonomy): domain Bacteria; phylum Acidobacteriota; class Terriglobia; order Acidiferrales; family UBA7541; genus Acidiferrum. Next base: position 1,888 of record DATDNK010000346.1, on the reverse strand, counting down.
GGAAGCGCAGGGAGAGCTAGCAGGAAATTCACAACTCGCAAATCAAAAAAAGGGTGGCGAATCTCGACTGGAATGCCTGTCGCACCGGAATCATAACCTTCAAACAACGCTGCCCACAGAGGATCCATCATGGCTTCATAGGCTACTGGGCGAACGGCTCCGTTGGGGGCGGCGGGACGGTTCAACGATTCCCACCGCTCGCGCAGTCCCAGGCGTTTCTCTATATCCAGATTCAGCCATTCTGGGTATTGGGGCGCAGCGCTCTTAGGTGCAAACCGTCGCCGCCAGCGTGTGCCAAGATATAGTCTCGAAAGCCGGCCTTCAGCCGTTAGGTATCGCAAAGCGTCGGTCAGGGCGCAGCCGAGCTTTCTCTTTTTGAATAGCTGCAAAAAATGGACAGAGAGCAAGCAAGAAAACGCCGGGTCGCCACCAAAGCCAGTCAATGCCACGCGGTTCCGGACGGCAACTTGGCGCAATTGCGCCAGCCCCCCATCGGACCAGGGGAAGTGCACAGGCTCAGGCCATTGGTGGTTTGGCTGATTCTGATGCTTCCAAAGCCCTGTCTCATCACTGGCCTGAAATTCGATTGGAATTCTTAGCGCCTCGGCAACAAGTTCGGCGTAGCGGCGTTCTTCGTGGGGAATCAGGCTTTCAAACACCTCCGTGTAGGCGCGTAGCGCACCGGTAGGCCCATTGTGATTTAGTGCCCGCTGCGCGCTGGCCGCCACCGTAGAGGAATCAAGGCCGCCGCTCATCAAGACTCCCACACTGTCCGCTCTCATCCGGTCGGCCACAGCGCGGTCCAGCAATTCCCGGAATTGGTCGATGCAATCGCTTTGACGACCGTGACGAAGCGCGTCGCTCACCGGCAACGTCCAGTAGCGGCGTATCGAAGTTCCCCCTTCCTTGTGCACTAGGACGTGTGCGGGCGGAAGCCTCTGAACGTCTGCGAAAGAGGTAGCTCCCAGTTCCCGGATCGTGTCGAATAGCAGGAAATCGCCGATCGCCAGCTCGTTCAATCGCCCGGAAACCGAAGGATGCCTGCGTATGCAGTTCAAAGTGTTGCTGATGATCAGACGCGAGCCATTGCTGGCGTAAAAGAAGGGCTTGACGCCGAAGTGGTCGCGCGCGCAAAACAGCTGCCCGCAGCTCGCGTCCCAGAGTGCGAAAGAAAAGTCTCCGCGCAGGTGATCCACACAAGACATGCCCCAAACCGCGTAGGCGTTCAGAATCAATTCGCAGTCCGGCATGTTCGAACACGCGTTCCGCTCGGCGCGCTGCAGATCGGCAATTAATTCCTCGCGGGCATCCAGCCGGGCATCCGCGACAATCCGGCAGCGTCCTTCCAGGCTCGCTGGCTGCCTCTCGTTCTTCGACTCGCGCGTGGTTCGCAACAGCGCATGACCCAAGCCCACTGCGCCGTCCAGGAACACCTCGCGGCCATCCGGTCCGCGAAAAGAAAGAAAATCAGTGAGCAACTGCAACAACGCCCGGTCGATTGGCGCTTTATCCCCGTGCACTATGCAGACGAAACCGCTCAATCCCCACCTTGATGAAGAACCCGGTTGCTTGACAATCGAAGGGGGACGCTCCCGCCGTCAATGCAATTGCCGGATTCTCCGAGTTTCCACGTTGAGATTTGCCCCTCGAAGCGGGCACCTAAAAAAAATGAATTTCCGGTAGCTTCTCAGGCTGGAATTGCATTCTACTGTCAGCCTCGTTTGGGGGCAACTTCGTTTCTCCTAAACTGTCGTTAGCACATGATATGTCCGGTTGAATTAGCACATGAAATGTCCGCTTTTAGCGAGCCGCTAGGGTAGACCTACCTGCCTGGAGGGGAGGCATGGAGACCTACCCGAGGGCGGCAGTGGAGCGGGCTATGAAGGTG
>DATDNK010000345.1:0-6856 GCA_036518275.1 Candidatus Acidiferrum sp. | reverse complement strand
CGCTGCCGATTGGAGAACCAGCCAAGCAGAGAATTCTTTACGACAATGCGGCACGGCTGTTCCCGAGGTAGAGGGCAGTTTCCGGAGAAATGCGGCGCGACGGTTCCCGAACAGAGCAGGAGTCGAATCGGGAGTAACTAGTTGTCGAAATTAAGCTAGGAGTAACTAGAAGCCATCTCATAAATGGTTTGGCCGTCCCCGAAACGCAGTCTTTTCAAGGGTTTGGGGCGCCCGCAGGCTATTTATGAGATAAGTTCTAGTCAGGCCTGACTATTCTAATTAGATTAGTCTAATTTGACTACTGCCTCGCCAGAATTGACATACGCCATGACGACCTTCGACCACTCCATGGAGAAAGCCTCGCGCGAACGATTGCGCGAGGTGCAGTGGCAAAAGCTCCAGGAATTGCTTCGCGTCGTCCTCGGCAGCAACCGTTTCTACAGAAAAAAACTTAGTGAAGCAGGGTTCGCGCCCGAGGACCTAAAGTCGCTGTCGGACCTCGGAAGGCTTCCGTTCACTGAAAAACCGGAATTGGTCCAAGCGCAGGACGAGGCGCCTCCCTTCGGGACGAACGCGACGTTTCCCGCGGAAGCCTACTCGCGCGTGCATCAGACCTCTGGAACCACAGGCGCCCCGCTGCGCGTGGTGGACACGCCGGAAAGTTGGGAGTGGTGGGGCCGATGCTGGGGGCACGTCCTGCGCGGAGCCGGAGTAACGAACAACGATCGCGTGTTTCTTCCCTTCTCCTTTGGACCGTTCATCGGATTCTGGGCTGCCGTCGAAGGCGCGAGACAACTCGGGGCGATGATGATTCCCGGCGGCGGCTGGGATTCGTTGCAGCGTCTTCACATGATGCGCGATCTCGGTGCGACGGTGATCTGTTGCACGCCGACTTATGCGCTCCGGCTTGCGGAAGTCGCCCGCGTGCAAGAGTTTGATCTGCGATCCATTCCGGTTCGCGCGCTCATTCACGCCGGAGAGCCAGGCGCGAACATCGCGCAAACCAAAGCGCGCATCGAAGCGGCTTGGAATGCCAAGTGTTTCGATCACGCCGGCGCTTCCGAGGTGGGCGCGCACAGTTTTGAATGCGAGGTCCAGCCCGGCGGAATCCATCTCATTGAGAGCGAGTTCATCTTCGAGGTGATAGACCCAAAAACGGGAAATGAAATGCAGCCTGGCGACACCGGAGAGCTGGTCATCACGAATTTAGGACGTCCTGGGTTTCCTGTAATTCGTTATCGTACTGGGGATTTGGCGCGGCTGAACGTTAGCCCATGTGCCTGCGGCCGCACGTTTGCTCGCTTCGACGGAGGCCTGCTCGGCCGCGTTGACGATATGGTGATCATTCGCGGCGTGAATGTCTATCCCACAGCGATTGAAAATGTCATTCGTCAATTTACCTCCGTCGACGAATTTCAAATCACCGTGAAGGCGCAGCAAGAAATGCACCACCTTGAAGTGCAAATCGAAGTAGGCTCCGGCAATAACGCCGAGCAAGTGCGCACGCATGTCGAACAGGCCATCTATCGCGCGCTTTCGCTGCGACCGGCAGTTACCGTGGCACAACCTGGTACGCTTGCGCGATTTGAAATGAAAGCGCGGCGGTTCCAGCGCCTGGATCGAACATAACATCCGTTTCCAATCAGTGATTTTGAAGAATAGCAGCGGCAAAGCGTGGTTTTCTGGCGCTGAAGTGAACATGAGTTCGTTTACTGAACACGTGTTCACTACATATTGACATCAGCAAGAGAAAGGAACACACTTTTCACATTAGAGCGGCTTGGGGAGATCCCCTGCCAGAGGCGAGGCACCGTGCCGTCAGATCTTCGATCTAAGACTCGCAGTGGGCGACAGCGACGGCGCTACATGGCGCGACGCTTAGAGATTTTGCGCGCGGCCGGACGGCAATTCCGCGAGCGCGGATTCGTGGAAACAGGAATGCGCGACATCGCGGAAGCCGCGGAACTTTCGCCGGCGAATCTTTACAACTATTTCGAGGGCAAGCACGAAATTCTTTTCTTCTGCCAAGACAGCTCGCTGGACCGGATGATTGCGACGCTCGACAAAGCTCGCCGCATCAGAGAAAGCGCCGCTGCGAGATTGCGGTTTGTGATTATTTCCCATCTGCGCTGCCTGCTTGACGAAATCGAAGGATCCGCCGCGCATCTTTTGACCAATGCGTTGCCTCCGCGGAAGCAACGCCGCCTTGTGGCAAAGCGGGACCGGTACGAACTGGGCGTGAGGAATCTCATTGCCTCCGGCATGCGGACCGGTGAATTCATTTCCAGAGACGCAGCGCTTATGGCGCGCGCCATACTGGGAGCCTTGAATTGGAGCGTGCAGTGGTTCCGGCGAGACGGGGAAATGACTGCCGATGAGATCGCGGAAAAATTAGCGGATTATTTGGTTCGCGGCTTGTTAGCAGGAGCGGAGTCGTTCAGGCAACCTGCATCCCGAAGAGAAACCCCGCGAGTCGTCCGGGAGAAGGAACCTGAAGATATGCGAAGCCGTGTCGCGGCTGATAGCGCACGCGCGAGGTGATCGAAAGTGGCGACGATACCTGTTGAATCGCAGAAGACGGCGCAAATCCGGTTTACGCTGAACGGCGAACAAGTTGATGTTTCCTTCGCGCCATATAAGACCCTGCTGGAAGTTCTGCGGGAGGACCTCGGGCACACCGGTACGAAGCACGGCTGTGAGTTGGGCGAATGCGGCGCTTGTGCTGTTCTCTTGGATGGCAAGCCTGTGCTTTCCTGTCTGGTGCTTGCGCTCGAGTGCAGCGGAAGAGAAATCCTCACAGTGGAAGGACTTTCAGGCGATGGCAGGCTTCATCCTTTGCAAGATGCCTTCGCAGATTTGGGGGCGGCGCAATGCGGCTACTGCACGCCTGGAATCCTAGTGACGGCAAAGGCGCTGCTCGATGCAAATCCCCATCCCAACCGCAATCAAATCCGTGAGGCACTTTCGGGGAACCTCTGCCGCTGCACCGGGTATCTGCAGATTTTTGAGGCCGTAGAAGCAGCGATGGTGAAGATTGCGGAAAACGGGAAGGTATCGCACTGAAGTTGCGTAGTGCGTTGCGTTAAGTGGCTTTGAGAGAATAGATGGCAGAACAAAAAGACCCAAAGGAATCGACGCGGGCCGCGAATTCCGAGCCGCATCGCGAGGCCCTGCGTGTCATTGGCGTACCGCGACGTCGAGTGGACGGCCGCGCAAAGGTGACCGGGCAGACGCGCTTCGCCGACGATATTGTTCTGCCTCGCATGGCCCATTGTAAACTCCTGCGTTCGCCGCATCCTCACGCGCGCATTCGGAAAATCGATACGTCGCGCGCCATGGGGCATCCGGGCGTATATCTGGTTCTCACCGGAAAAGATCTTCCCATTCAATACGGAATCCTCCCCGTCAGCCAGGATGAGCAGGCGCTTTGCCTCGATCATGTGCGGCACGTGGGTGATCCTGTCGCGGCCGTGGTGGCGCGGGAAGAACTGACCGCGTTTGAAGCCTTGGATTTGGTCGAGGTGGATTACGAGACTCTCCCCACCATCTCTGATCCCGAAGAAGCGCTGGCGACTTCTGAACCGCGCATCCACGAATACGGTGAGGAAGGAAACATTCACAAACAGGTGGCGCTGGAATTCGGGAATGTCGAGCAAGGGTTTGCCGAAGCCGATGAAATTTTCGAGGATACTTTTTTCTATCAAGGAAACACGCATCTTCCCATCGAGCAGCACGCCTCCGTGGCGATCAAGGACCCCGACGGCAAGCTGACCATCTGGTCGAGCACGCAAACGCCGCATTATTTGCATCGGGCACTAGCGAAGGTGCTCGAAATGCCGGCGGCGCATATTCGCGTGATTGCCACGCCGAACGGCGGCGGGTTTGGCGGCAAGAGCGATCCCTTCAATCACGAGATCGTGGTCGCGAAGGCCGCGTTATTGCTCGACCGCCCGGTGAAAATCTGCCTCACGCGTGAAGAAGTTTTTTATTGCCACCGTGGCCGCCATCCCGTGCTGATGAAATTCAAAACGGGCGTGAAAAAAGACGGCACGATCACGGGCATGCATCTGCGGACGCTGATCGATGGCGGCGCCTACGGTTCGTACGGGGTTGCAAGCACCTATTACGCAGGCGCGCTTCAGACGACCACCTATCACATTCCGCGCTATCGCTACGAAGGCTGCCGGACGTTCACCAACAAACCGCCGTGCGGGCCTAAGCGCGGACACGGCACGCCGCAGCCACGCTTTGGCCAAGAAGTGCAGCTCGACAAAATTGCCGAAAAACTTCAAATCGATCCCGCGGAATTGCGCTTGCGCATTCTGGAATCTCCAAATGCCGTGACGGCCAATTTCCTTCGGCTGGGAACCGTGAATCTTGCAGAATGCATCGACCGCGTCACCAAAGTCTCGGATTGGAAAAACAAATTCCGCAAACTGCCCGAGGGCCGCGGCGTGGGGCTGGCCTGCTCCGCGTATTTGACTGGGGCGGGTTTGCCTATTTACTGGAACAAGATGCCGCATTCGGGCGTTCAGCTGAAGTTCGACCGCGGCGGCGGCGTCAGCATTTTCTGCGGAGCGACGGAAATTGGACAAGGCTCCGACGATGTTCTTGCTGGAATTGTCGCCGAGGTTCTCGGCATCGACCCTTTCGATATTCGATTGTTTACAGGCGACACAGACTTGGGCCCCGTGGATTTGGGTTCTTATTCCAGCCGCGTGACGCTGATGGCGGGAAACGCGGCCATACAGGCTGCTGAACGCGGCAAAGCGCTTCTTGCAGAAGCCGTAGCGTTGAAGCTCGAAATACCCAAAGAAAGATTGCGCTTCGCCGATAAACGGGTCTTTGATTCCACAGCACCTGAGAAAGGCGTCAGTTTCGCGGAAGCGATTTGTCTCGCCGAAGCGCGCTTCGGCACGATCGGTACGGTCGGTTCCTACACTCCGCCAAAGTCGCCCGCTCTGTACAAAGGCGGCGGGGTGGGGCCTTCGCCGACGTATTCCTATTCGGCTGCCGTCGTCGAAGTCGCAGTGAATCCTGTTACTGGCTGGGTGCATGTGCCCAAAGTGTGGATTGCCCACGACATCGGGCGGGCGCTTAATCCAACGCTGGTGCGCGGCCAAGTGGAAGGCAGCGTGTACATGGGGCTCGGCGAAGCGCTGATGGAAGAGCAGGAGTTTCGCCGCCTTCCCAAACGGCTCTCGCATGCTCTCGTGCACAAGTTCCCCTCGATGCTCGAATACAAGAGCCCGACCTCGTTGGACATGCCGGAAGTCGTAACGGAGCTGGTCGAAGATCCTGATCCGCGCGGACCGTTTGGCGCAAAGGAAGTCGGCCAAGGACCGCTACTGCCGGTTATGCCCGCGGTGGCAAACGCGGTTTACGACGCCGTGGGCGTGCGCATTGATGAAGTTCCCATCACGCCGGAAAAAGTGATGAAAGCGCTCGCGGAGAAGAAGGCGGGCCGCGAACCGCGCTTTGGACCGGACCATTTCCCGCACGTGAATTGGCCGGAGGCGCTGCGCGTTCCTCCTCCTTGGGAGGGCGGCGACGGCAACGCGGTGAATGACATTCATCACGAGAAACGGCGCGCAGCGAAAGAGAAGGTGCTCGCGCCATGATGCGCCTGCCGTTGTTTGAATTTCGAGCGCCTAAGACGATTGCGGAAGCCGTGCGCATCCTCGACGGCGAAGGCCCGCAGGCGATGCCACTGGCGGGCGGAACGGATTTGCTGCCCAACATGAAACGGCGGCAGCAAGTCCCGAAGACCTTGATGAGCTTGAACCATATCCAGGAGTTGCATCGGACAGAACTCACGGATTCATGTTCGCGGCTCGGCGCCTGCTTGACGCTCTCTGCAATTGCGGCGGACTCACGGTTTCGAAATGGACTGACGGCCCTTGCGCAGGCAGCCTCATTCGTCGCCACGCCGCAGATTCGAAACATGGCCACGCTCGGCGGCAATCTTTGCCTGGACACGCGTTGCAATTATTACGACCAGAATTACGAATGGCGAAAAGCCATCGGCTTTTGCCTGAAGAAGGATGGCGACATCTGCTGGGTCGCACCGGGCAGCTCGAAGTGCGTGGCCGTTTCGTCGACCGACACGGCTCCCGCGCTGATGGCGCTCGGCGCGCGGGTTCGATTGGTTTCGCGTTCAGGCGAACGCGAAGTTCCCCTCAGCGAGCTCTACCAAAATGACGGGATCCACTACATCAAGCGCCAATCCAATGAGCTGCTCACGGAAGTGCTCGCGGATTCTCTGCACGGCTGGAAGAGCGCGTATTGGAAACTGCGCCGCCGCGGCTCGTTTGATTTTCCAGTCTTGTCAGTGGCCGCTGCCGCGAAGATAGCCGGGAGTGGCGTCGTTGAAGACGCTCGTATTGTGGTGGGCTCTGTAGCCTGTCTTCCGCTCGTGGCTGAGGAAGCTTCAAACTTTCTAAAGGGCCGGCCCTTGAATCAGGATTCCATCGCGCAAGCCGCTGCTCTGGCAGCGCGCATCGCCAAGCCGCTGGACAACACGGACTTCGACATGACCTGGCGCAAACGCGTGAGCGCCGAATTTGTGACCTATGCTTTACGCGAGCTGCGGGGAGATGACATGCGCGGCGAGCGGCTGCTTCTGACGCGTCATTCTTCCAGTCTCTGAATCGGCTCTACTCCTAAGCGTCAGAGTCTCTTCCTGCGTGGGGAAAGCGTCGAGCGCGGTGGCTGCGTGTTGTAGCAACGTGAATTTGTCACCCTAACGGCAACATAAAAATGTCACCCTGGGGGCACGGCAGTATGATCCAGGCGGGTGTCGCCGTAGTACAGCGACACCCGGCCGTCCAGAGCTTGGTAAATTTGCACTTTTGCG
>DATDNK010000344.1:0-8221 GCA_036518275.1 Candidatus Acidiferrum sp. | reverse complement strand
CCGACTTTCTGTACCCGCGACGGTCCCCGATGCAGAGACTGGTCAAGCCAAAACCGGTGGCGGCAATACTAGACATTGTGTGTGAGTCATCGCCATTGGCGAGGGCGCGATCTTTTACTTGTCCCGTCTTGGCGCTGGCTTCATTCCAGAAGAAGTCAAAACTGGCGCGCTGAATCTCATCGAGCAGTTGCTCGTCGGTGCCCTCGAACGGCGCACCGCTGGGTTCGACGAAAGATGGTGAGGCCTTCTTTTGGCAACTTGCCAGTGTCATCAGCGGAGAGGCCAGCAGGCCCATCCCGCAAAGGCGCATTACCTCCCTTCTATTGAGAGGGCCTTTACTCTTCATGGTTTTGGGGCCATCGAGCCTACTTCGTGATTTCCAAAGTAACGTGAACGCCTTGGGTCGAGTCAGGAGCAATCCACAGAGTAACTTTCGCCGGCTCAGCGGCGAATTTTTGCTGATCATTCCAAATGGCGAAGACTTCGGGCCCCAAGGAGAAGGTCACTTTCTTCGTTTCGCCTGGAGCGAGAGTAATGCGTTGAAATCCACTAAGGGCACGGACGGGTTGAGCGGTACTCGTTCCCTGGAAGCGCAAGTAGCATTGCACTGTTTCGACGCCTGCGCGAGTGCCAGTGTTGGAAATGTCTGCGCTTGCGCTCAGGATTGTACTTTGCTTGTGCTCGCCAGCATTTAGCTCTTCATTGAGGCTCTTGGCGCTAAGCTGCGTTTTGTCGATATGCAGGTTGGCATAGCGAAACGCGGTATAGGACAGGCCAAAACCAAAAGGAAATTGCGGACCGTTCGGCTCGTCGATGTAGCGCGAAACATATTTGTGCTCAGCCGGAACAACTCCTTCCCCCGGAGGCCGCCCGGTACGCAATGCGTCGTAATACAAAGGCTCCTGACCAACGCTGCGAGGCCAGCTCACGACGAGCCTTCCGCCGGGATTCGCTTCACCGAACAGCGTTTGGACGAGTGCGGGTCCCGCTTGAATGCCGGGAAACCAGGCTGCCATCACTGCGGGCACGTGTTGGAATGCCCAAGGAAGCGTGAGCGGCCGGCCGCTAAAGATTATGAGAACCGCAGGCTTTCCGGTGGCGAGGACTTTCTCGAGTAGCTCTTCCTGGCGGCCAGGCAGGCCAAGAAAGGCGCGCGAAGCGGCTTCGCCAGTCATTTCGGGGCCATTCTCACCCAGCGCCAGGATAGCAATGTCGGATTGCTCGGCTGCTTTGACAGCTTCCGCCAATTGATCGTCGGAGCCGCCGATGATTTCTGTTCCTTTGACATAGCGAACGTTTTGCGCGCCGATTTTTTCAGCGAGAGCGGCACGCAGAGTGACTACATCCTCGGGACGGCCGAGCCCCCCCCATGAACCAAGCATGTTTGCGCGGTCGTCAGCCAAGGGACCGATCAGAGCAAGCGATTTCGTATTGGCAGACAGAGGCAGTATGGGGCCGGCTCCGGTGCTTGCGTTCTTCAGAAGCACCAAGGATTCTTCCGCAGCGGTTCGCGCAAGCATCACGCTATCTGGACGAAGCATGGCCGCCGCCTCTTTCGATTCGTCCGTGAAGGGATGCTCAAAGAGGCCCAAGGCAAATTTTACGCGCAAGACGCGCCGAACTGCATCGTCCACCGCGGCTTCGGGAACATCGCCGGAACGCACCAATTGCGCCAGGTGGTCGTGATAAAGGCTGCTGACCATATCCATATCGACGCCCGCCAGAAAGGCTTTGCGAGCCGCAGTTGCTCCGTCATTGGCAATGCCGTGGGGAATGAGTTCGGCAATCGACGTGTAGTCGCTGTCCGCGATTCCCCGAAATCCCCATTCCTTCCTGAGAATCTGCGTCAGTGTGAAGGGATTCGCTGAGGCCGGCACGGCGTTCAGAGAATTGAACGCGCTCATGATCGTAACCGCGCCCTCATCGATCGCCGCACGGAAAGGGGGCAGATAGTATTGCCGCAGCGTGTGTTCGGAGATTTCCGTGGAATTGTAGTCCCGGCCGCCTTCCGCGGCGCCATAACCCACAAAATGCTTTGCGCAAGCGGCGATGCTGTCAGGTGCGTCTAGCCGCGCACCCTGATAACCACGCACGTAGGCACGAGCGATCGCCGAGCCAAGGAACGGATCTTCCCCGGCGCCTTCTGTCATTCTTCCCCAGCGCGCATCCCGTGCAATATCCACCATCGGGGAAAAAGTCCAACGAACGCCACTGGCAGAAGCCTCCTGAGCGGCAACGCGAGCGGTTTGCTGGATCAAGTCTGGATCCCAACTCGAAGCCGAGCCCAACGGAACGGGAAATTCCGTTCTGAATCCGTGAATGACGTCCAGCCCGAAGAGAAGGGGGATATGCAAGCGGGATTGTTCCACGGCGATGTGTTGAAACGCATTGATCTGACGGGCGGTGACGATATTAAAGAGCGCCCCAACTTCACCCTTCCGGACCATGTCCACATAATCGGTGCGGCCGGTACCGGGACCCGTCGGCTGGCCGGCCGAGTATTGAACCAATTGGCCCACTTTTTCCTCGAGCGTCATTTTTCGAAGAAGCTCGTCGATTTTCTTTTCGGTCCCGGCATCGGAGAGACTTGTGCGGACGGAGTCAGCCCGGGGGCTCTTCTTGGAAGATGGCGCGGGCGAGGGCGCGAGAGGACAGAGCAAGAGAACGAGGGCTGCGACTACCGAGCGCTGCAGGGATTTCACGATTCGGACGCTCCTCATGATGAAAAGGGTTCCGGAGACATTTGCGAGCAGACTTTCTATGCCAAAATGATATTCAAATCAAAATAGACGCCCCAACCAGGAAGGTCGCCCTGGACGTCCCTGTGCGTGGACGACCGAAAAATCGATGAATCGCGCGACCTGCTGCGCACCGAGCTCCCATTTCCGGTAAGGCAATAGAATACTAAACCGATTTATTGGCTGTTACAAGCAATGTCACGCGAATACACATCCGGCCTGCTGCCCAAGCACTTTGTTTTATAGAGCTTGTAGATACGCAAACAAATGTGCGAAACTACGCCCCATAATATCGTTATGCCCCGTTCCAAATCAGGCGCAAATCTACATGCCCGAAAGGCTTTTAGGCAAGGTGTGAGCCTCAAGTCCCTTGCGGAGCACCTGGGGCTCTCCCAGGCAGCTGTGTCGCTGGTGATCAACCGCGCGCCGGGAGCAAAATCGATTCCCCATCGCACACAAGAGTTAATCCGGCAAGCTGCTCAGGAGTTGAATTACCGTCCTAATCATCTTGCGCGGTCTCTCCGGCAACAAAGGAGCTACACCATCGGCGTGGTAGTGCCGGAGATCAGTGAAGGGTATGCCGCGCTGGTGATGTCCGGGATTGAGGATCATCTGCTACAAGAAGGGTACTTCTATTTCGTGGTGAGCCATCGGCATCGCGATGAATTGATCGAAGAATATCCACTGCTTCTTCAGCAACGCGCGGTAGAAGGGCTGATCGCGGTAGACACGGCAATCACAGGCGCAGCGCAAGTGCCGCTGGTGGCCGTCTCAGGCCATCGCGAAGTTCCAGGAGTCACGAATATCGTGCTGGATCATGCGCTCGCCGCAACGCTGGCCATGGAGCACCTGACAAAGCTCGGACACCGCCAGATGGCGTTCATCAAGGGGCAAGCATTCAGCTCGGACACGGCCATCCGCTGGGAATCAGTCTGCAACGCAGCTCAGGCACTGGGCGTTAAGGTCAATGACCGTCTGGTGGGCCAACTGGAAGGGGAATCCTCGTCACCGGAACTCGGGTATCAAGTTACAAAAAAGCTGCTCGCTTCGGAGCAACCTTTCACGGCTCTTTTTGCGTTCAATGACATATCCGCGATCGGCGCAATTCAGGCACTGCGCGAAGCAGGCCAGCGCATCCCCGAGGACGTTTCCGTGGTGGGCTTCGACGATATTCAAAGCGCCGCGTTTCAAAACCCAGCGCTCACTACCGTACGACAGCCGCTACGTGCGATGGGGATGCTCGCGGCCAAAACCCTATTGCGGCGGATTGCTGCACCACCGGAAGCTCCCTATTCGAAGGAAATTGTGGTGGTACCTGAGCTGGTTTGCCGAGCCAGCACGGCTGTGGTTCGCAATCCATCCTAAATAGGGGCGGCGTTTCAGGAAGCGCGACAACTTCCGTGAAGGCTACCGAATTCGAATTTCGCCACCGTTCGGTTCTCAACCTTATTCATTTCTGGATTGCATTCCAGCTCTATTCCGTCGACCACGCGAATATCGTGTGGGCTTTTGTTCAGTGGAACAATCCCCACGGCGCATTCATGGCGCGAATCGTATTTGGCTCCGCCGCGCTGCTGCTCGGCTTGGCAGCAGCGGTCCGAACCTGGGCAGCGGCATATCTTCGTTCGGACGTGGTACACGATGCCGCGCTCCACACGGAGACGCTCGTTGCCGACGGCCCGTATCGCCACGTGCGCAACCCTCTTTACCTGGGCACTTTTCTGATGTCCGTCGGATTGGGCTTTCTCGCCAGCCGAGCGGGGTTTGTGATTCTTGCCGCGGGTGCGGCGATCCGCATACTCCGGCTGATCGGACGCGAAGAGGCTGAACTTGAAAAACAAGAGGGAGAAGGGTTCCGCGAATTCTGCCGACGGGTGCCCAGGCTGCTACCCTCTCTGCGTCCGAGAGTCCCACCGGCCGGGCTAAAGGCGCAGTGGGGTCAGGCGTTTCGCGGCGAAGCATTCATGTGGGGTTTCTTCCTGACGATGGTGGGCTTCACAATCACGCTTCAGGATCGTGTCGCCGAAATTCTCGCGGGCGCCACGCTCGCTCTCTGGTTTTTGCAGCGGGCTGTGCAGCGGATCCGAAGCGTATAAACTCTCCCTGCGTTGAGGGCACTTGGGACATGGCCGACAAGTGCTGGCCTATAGGAGAGGAGGCTTTTTCTTTTTAAGCGCCTCATTGATTACGTGGAGAAACACTAGATGGGCAGTCTAAGTCTAGCCTCACATCCCCGCCCTTCCATGCGGTTCTTCAAGGTCAATTCCCCTCCATGGGCTTCGGCGATCTGGCGGCTAAGAACGAGACCAATGCCCGAACCTCCCGGTTTGGTGGTGAAGAAGGGAACAAACAAATTCGCGGTGTTAGGCAGACCTGGACCGTCGTCGACAACCAAAAGTTCGACTTGGCCGCGTTTCTGCGTCCAGCCAACCTGAACGCCACCCTTCGTTTCCAAGGCTGCATCGGCCGCATTGCGAATCAAGTTTATGAGTAATTGCTCCAATTGGTCGCGGTCCGCAGAGATGATGGTATCCGGCCCTTTCTTCAAGCTGATTTTTACTCGTGTTTCGAGTTTCACGGTAGCGGCAACCCATTCCGAAACATTTACCGGCAGTAGTTTGGGCTGCGGCAATCGCGCAAGTTGAGCGTAAGCCGCCATGAAGCGGCCCAACGCCTCGGTGCGAGAGCGAATGATCCCCAGTCCCTGACGCAAGTCATCCAGAATGGCAGGAAATGAATCACCGCGGACTTCGGAGGACTTGGTGACAGCGACGAGGCCACTCTCGAGACTCTGCGCGACCGATTGAATGGGAGCCAGCGAGTTATTCAATTCGTGGCCAAGAACGCGGATAAGACGTTGCCAGGCCTTGCGCTCTTCATCGCGAAGCGTGCGGCTCAGGTCGCTCAGGACGACCAGATGATGCGGTAAACCTCCCTGGCGAAACGAGCCGCGGCGAAGTCCCCATCGTCCGGTACCGCCCGGGAACGCCAACTCCATCATGCGGGCCGCCTCGCCTTCCAGACACGCACCGAGTCCGACCTCTTCGGCGGTAAATCCGAGGAGCCGCTCCACGGGGTGGCCTAACAAGCGCGCACCAGCCCGACTGATGAGGCGCAGCCTCTTGTCCTGGTCGAAGGTAAAGATAGCGAGGTCGATTTCCTCCATCACGGTTCGCAGGAGGGCCGAGGCTTCGAGCGCGCCCAGGCGCTGTTGGCGCAGCGTTTCGCCGAGCGCGTTTACTTCCACCATGACCTCACCCATGGCATCGCCAGAACGGGCGCCGCGGGCGCGCAAGGAAAAATCCTCCTCACGCAGCGCGGCCAGGAGATTCGAGAGCGTTTGCAAAGAGAAAACCACGCGGTGTTGCAGGGAAAGTGCGAAGCCAAACCAAAATACTACGATGAAAAACGTCACCGTCCAGGCGGCGCCAGAAGAGAAATTGCCGGTCCACAGCAAAATCAACGCAATCAGCGAACCCGGAAAGCCAGCGGCGAGAGCCAGGAGTTGGATGCGCCGCTCATAAGCCATGGGCCTCATTCGAGTTGATGTTTTTGCAGGCGGCGGTACATGGCGCTGCGGCTGAGTCCGAGAGCTTTGGCTGCCTGGCTGACGTTTCCCTCGTAACGAGAGAGTGTGCGTTGGATCAGGTATTTCTCGACGTCGTCAAGGCTCATCTCTTCGAGCTTGGCGGTGCCTCCGATCGACTGAGGGCGCAAGCCAAGATCCGCAACGCGAACGGAGGGCCCTGGAGAAAGAAGCACTCCTCTTTCCACCGCATGATCCAGTTCGCGTACGTTTCCAGGCCAGGAATGCTCGTGAAGAGCCTTGAGGGCTGCCGGATCGAATGAGGTAATGTTCTTGCGGTAGCGCTGCGAGTAGCCGTGAAGGAAATGATGCGCGAGTAGATCAATGTCCTCACGGCGGTCTCGCAAGGGAGGCAGGTGAATCTCGATGGTGTTTAGCCGGAAGAGAAGGTCTTGACGAAAGCGGCCGGCAGCCGCCTCCGCGTTCACGTCTGCATTGGTCGCGGCCAGAACCCTCACGTTGACGCGCCGCGTGGTCGAAGAACCGACGCGCTCGAGGTCTCCCGTTTCCAGAACGCGCAAGAGTTTCGCCTGCAAGTTCAAAGGAACGTTCGCAATCTCGTCCAGGAATAACGTGCTGCCGTCGGCAAGCTCGAATCGCCCGACGCGATCAGAGCGGGCGTCGGTGAAAGCACCTTTCACGTGTCCGAACAACTCGCTCTCGAAGACGCCTTCGGAAAGCCCTCCGGCATTCACTGTTACCATCGGCTTGGTCGCACGCGACGACAGCGCATGAAGGGTCCGCGCCACTACTTCTTTACCCGTGCCGTGTTCCCCGGTGATCAAAACGTTAGCATCGGAGGGGCCAATCTGCGCAATCAATTCCATGACGGGGGCCATCGCCGGAGAATTCGCCAGAAATGTAGGACGAGATTCCGCGCGCAGGAGGCGATTCTCGGCTTCGAGACGGGAGGCTTGCCGCAAAGCCTGGCGCAAATCGATCTGGGTACGGAGAATGGAGAGTAATCGATTATTTTCCCAAGGCTTGGCAATGAAATCGCGCGCTCCGCGGCGCATGGCCTCGACCGCCAATTCGATGCTGCTCCACGCGGTCATGACCACCACAGGCACGGTGCTATCGATCACCTGGATGCGCGTGAGCAGGTCGAGCCCCTCCTGACCCGAGGTCGTGTCCCGCGCGTAGTTGAGGTCCATGAGGATGGCGTCGAACTCGCGGGCTTCGAGCGCGTTTAAAGCTTCTGCGGGAGAGGCTACCCCTTGTGTTTCGTAGCCCTCTCCCTTTAGGAGCAGACGAAGCGAATCGCGGATGTCCGCCTGGTCATCTGCTAAAAGTACCCGATAAGATTGCGCGGTGACGGTCTTCATTCGAATGTATAAGTGAAGTTTATCTTAATGCCCTTCTCCATGCACACTCAGCCGACCCTGGACCTCTTGGAAATCGAAGAGCTTCACTCGTACCGCAAGGCAACCAGCGGATCGACGCGCGTGGCACGATGCGCGGGAGCCCAAGAGGCCAACAGAGCCACGAAGGTCAACAGCAGCGCGGTGCCGGCAAATGTAAGCGGGTCCGTCGCGCTGACTCCGTAGAGCAGACTCGAGAGCACGCGCGTCAGCGCAAATGCGGCAATGAGACCCCCAGCGACTCCCAGAAGTGCAAGCCGAAGACTTTCACCGAGTACCATTCGTAGAACATCGCTGCGCGAGGCACCAAGTGCCATGCGCACCCCGATTTCTTGTGTGCGTTGCACCACGTTGAAACGAATCAGACCAAACAAACCAACTGCGGCCAAGCACAGTGCCATCGCCGCAAACACGCTGAGCAGCGTTACCGCGGAGCGACGCGGCCCCATGGAAAGAGTGATGCGCTGGTCCATCGTCCGCAAGTCTGAAACAGGCTGGCTGGGATCCACATCGTGCACCGCTGCGCGAATCGCGCC
>DATDNK010000343.1:0-11489 GCA_036518275.1 Candidatus Acidiferrum sp. | reverse complement strand
TGCATAGAGACACGATTAAACGCAGGCTGTTTGCCTTGGTAATCCTCTTGCCAGACATTCCAGACCGGATGATCAAAGTGCTGTTGCGTGGGACCCGGTGGCGCTATGCGAAGGGCGAAGAATGTCGATCCTCCGGCTGCCAGGACGGCTGCACCAACCAGTGGGGCTAGCAATGGAGCCAGAAGCGCCTGTGCTGAACGCTTCCGCTTCACAAGAACATCTACCAAGATCAGAGTAACGAGAAAACAAACCCCCAGAATTACGGCTGTCCATACCGTGAACGGCCATGGGGCCTTGTGCCCACGAACCCAGCGCGCGGGCTCGGACCACACACTATGAGAGAAAAACCGAAGATAAACGAGTAACGCCAGGTAGGCGCCAGTTGTCGACACAATAGCCGCAATGATCGAGATCGCAAAGGTTGAAAGACCGGAAAAACGCCAACCGTTACGGACCAAAATCACCAACACGATTCCTGCCAGCAATACTGCGAGCAACAGGATCACTGTGTCCGTCATGGAAGCTCCGTCCGACCTGAAGAAATGCTTTATCCGCTCGAAGCAAACGGGTGACCGGTGGCGCCTCTTTAGCGCATATGATGTTCAATCAGTGTCTTACCACTCTCGGAGATTCTATGCAAGTAACTTAGCTCTGGCCTTATGGCAATCAGTGCCGCCGCCCCGTATAACCGGCTGATCAATTATCGCGGGGAGCGAAGCCCTCGCGCACCGCTTGCTGAGCGGCCCTTGCCGACTGCTGTAGGATGGTGATGCTGAGGTGGATTTCGTTTCGTTTGAAGCGCCGTTTTCAAATGCATTAAGTTTCGACCGGCGTGCACTCCCGGATGGCCGGCCACTCGGGAACTATCGCTGCCTTCTTGCGGCAGAGTCCGTTTCTTGGTCCATTCATGGTCCAATAATTGTTACGTGAGATGCCGAACCGCGGTTGTGGTAGCCATCCGTGCCGCGTAGTTTCAATCAGTTACGATAAAAATGGGTGCTGTCACGGCAGAGGCCGCGGGTTCGAGTCCCGTCGTCCCCGCCATTCTTTTCAAGCACTTGCGGGAAATGTGGTTTCCCGGCGAGGGAACAAAAAGGAACAATAAGAAGAGTCACTTCCCTCCTCCCGTCGTGGCGGTTTGAGTCCGCTCCGGCAAGATCATTCTGACGACTTTGGACTGTGCTTCTCTCTTTGCAGGCGTCAACGCCTGCGTGTAAGTGTCGAGTGTAATTCGGCTGTTAGCGTGTCGCAAAGACTCTTGGACGACCTTCACGTCTTCGCCATTCGCCTTCAGGTGGGTTGCGTAGCTGTGCCTGAATGTATGCCAACCAATGGACTTGTCAATGCCGCATCGCTTCGCCGCAGGGCGAATGTGCCGGCGTAAGAGGTTCTCGGGCCAATAGGGCTGTTTGCCTTGCATCTCGGGGCTGGCAAAGACCCAATCGTGTTCCTGACTGAATGGCGACACTCGCCGCTATGCAAGAAGTGATTGTGCAAGGTCGGGGTCTAGAGGCAGTGGCTTGCGTGAGGCTTCTGTCTTTAGGTCGCCTACGACTTGGTGCACGACTCCCCGATTGAGCTGAATCTCCTGCGATTCAAAATGGATGTCATCCCATTTCAAGCCCAGAAGTTCGCTCACGCGGAGTCCGGTCGTTGCTGCCAGGAAGACCATCTGTCCGTATGGACACGGAAGTTCGGTCAGCAAAGCGCCAATTTCAGAGGCATCCAAAATTGCTGGAATGCTCTCGCGCTTGGCGCTCTGCCGAACGAGTGATATTGGATTCTTGTCCAACCACTCGTAACGGATCGCATGATTGAAAATGGCGCTAATGATATTTCGCAGTTTCGCCTTTGTTCCTGCTGCTAACGAAAGATTTCCGAGCCACTCCTCAACAGCGACTGTTTTGACGTCGCTGACGCGGTACGATCCCCAACGAGGAACAATCCAATTGTCCACGTAGCACTTGTATGCAGCCTTCGTTGAGTACGCCAGTTTGTGGTTGCCCTGTGCCAGCTCCGTTTCCGTGTAGTGTGCGATCAGTTGCTCACACGTAAGCGGCTGAAGCACCGACCGAGGGGTTTCTTTGTTGATGTGGACACGAAGCGCGTCCGCCGCTTTCTGGGCTGCGGCGCGAGTGGAGTACTGATCCACAGTGCCCACAACGACTTTGCGGTTCGTTCTCTGTCCGTTTGGTTGGGTCTCACGCCATCGAAAAATCCAAACGTCTGGTCCATTACTGCGTCCTTCACGTGAAATACATCCGTGCTGATAGCGTATCCGCTTGAACATTGGCTTAGGCTTCTCCTCGGTTCTAGCGGACGAATTGGCGTTTTGAATTTATCTGATGTCGGAGCCATGCGTCTAGCTCCGATTCGCGAAAATACCAATGACCTCCAATTTGATATCCCGGAATCCTGCCGAGGCGTGCGTAACGTTGAAGCGTCTTCACATGAATGTTGCCTAACAGGCTTGCTGCCTGCCCGCTGCCTATCAAAGGTTCGAAGATTTCTGTGACTGCCCTCCCTAGCTGCCGCTCGCTCTTGGGTTGGTCGCTTGCAAACGGACTTCTCTCTCCCCCTGTGGCCACCTGGTGTGCTGCATTATGTCGAGCGTCTATGGTGTTTCTATTCGGGACGGCAGAAGTTCGCTGTTCATGCTCCTCTCCGTTCGCACACTCCGAGGCCCTTTCACTACGTACTACGAAGCGTGAGCCATGTCGTCCATTGGACGCTGGGTTCTCACGCGTACCGAGTTGGAGGCGTCGGTCCATGAGTTTTTATTTGAGTGCCGGTTGGACGGACTCTCCTTTCGAGATTGCTGCCTTCGATGGGTGAGGTTGAGCCTCAGAGTTCCTGGTATGTTGGCCTAGCCAGGATTTGAACTCTCAGTCCTTGTTGAAGAGAAGGTTGAGAGCCTCGGCAACCACGTAAGCCGATGAGGAATCGATGAACTCCGCGTACTTGTCGAGCCTAAGTTTTACATTCTCCTCAACTCGGATTTGAATGGTCGCTGACTTGGGTTGTTTGGGTTGTGCCTTTAAGAGTGGCAACTGTCGTCTCCTTCCGTTATGCAATCTTGTCGGACAAAGTTGCATGAGCCGCATCATGCAGCCTGCTCGACAGAGCTCTTTTGCACGGCTTGACGCAAGCCGCGACTCGTGAGACTCGGTGCGATCCGAACCGAAGACACAGCTCGCTTTACCTGAAGTCGCACCTGAAAAGGGCTTCCGCCCCATTCACGTCGAGAATTGGGTGCATTTATTCAGGCAATACGGTTGACCAAAGTGGGACGGCTCCATCAAGCCCGGAAAGGAGACCGGGAAAGAATCCCTCACTTACTAAGAGGCGCTAAAGGGGAAAGACCCTTTCCATCTGCCACCCTACCTGAACTGATTCGACAACTAGTCTGAGCAGGGCTTGTCAACACAGTCGTTTGGGAGTATTAATAAGCAACCCTTCCAATTGTCCGCGAGTCTCTGTCTGTGCAAGTTGAATCAGGCGCAAGAGTAGGTCGCAGGCAATTCCCTTTCCATTGAGGCAGTGACTGGCTACGCAGCCGCTAAACACAGGTACGTGTGACTGTGTGCGAGGCCCGGAGTTCAACAAAGGGCTATCGGATGAAATGTGACCCGCAAAAATCGAAAAAGGTGAGCCGATGAAAGCCAGGTTATTTGACAGCTCCATCGTCAGCACTGCTCAGGAAGCGCTCGACTTCATCGCGAACATCCTCGAATCCTCAACCGAGTACTCCGTCATTGGCAAGGATCTCGACGGCAAGATTTTGCTCTGGAATGAGGGTGCGCGCCGGATGTACGGCTACGAGCCGGATGAGGTCGTAGGGAAACTCAACTCGGATGTCCTCCACACCCCCGAGGACGTTGACGCGGGAAAGCCCAAGGAAATGATGCAAACCGCCTTGCAGCGGGGAAAGTGGGAAGGTGTAATCGGCCGCATTCGAAAAGACGGCCGGCGTATCACAGCGCGCGTAGTCATAACTCCGCGGCGCGATTCCAAAAGCAAGCCCATTGGATTCCTTCTCATTTCCAAGGACATTTCTCATGAGTTGCGGTTTGCTGAGGAGATTCGAAAGACCAAACTATTTGACAACGCCATTGTTGGCAACGCTCAGGAAGCAGTAGATTTCATCGCGAACATTCTGGAGTCATCTACAGAGTACTCGATTATCGGAAAGGACCTGGACGGGAAAATCCTGCTTTGGAACGAGGGCGCGCGGAGACTCTACGGCTACGAGCCCGAAGAAGTCGTAGGGCGAGCGAATTCCGCGATCCTTCATGCCCCGGAAGATGTCGCTAGCGGCAAGCCTCGCGAGCTGCTTGATGCTGCCTTGCGAGATGGGAAGTGGGAAGGGACCATTCATCGCCGCCGCAAGAATGGCGAACAGTTTACGGCACGCGTGGTCATTACGCCGCGAAGAGATTCGACCGGCAAGCCCATTGGTTTCCTGCTCATTTCCAAGGACATTTCTGACGAAATCCGGCTGACGGAGCAGCTGAAAGCAACGCAGTTTTACACACGCTCTCTGATTGAATCCAATATCGATGCCCTGATGACCACCGATCCGCTGGGGATCATTACCGACGTAAACCAGCAAATGGAAGCTCTGACTGGCTATTCGCGCGAAGAATTAATCGGAACAGCCTTCAAGAACTTCTTCACGGACCCTGTACGGGCGGAAGAAGGCATTCGCCTGGTGCTGCGTGAAGGCAAGGTCACCAACTACGAGCTCACCGCGCGGTCCAAAGACGGCCGCACCACAGTCGTTTCCTATAACGCTTCCACTTTCCGCGACTCCGCCAACAAGCTCCAAGGCGTGTTCGCCGCGGCCCGTGACATTACCGAACAAAAAAAGTTGGAGCAACAGCTCCGCGAATCAGAAGCATACAACCGGGGCCTCATCGAGGCCTCTGTCGATGGACTGATTACCGTGGATCCCTCGGGGACGATTTCGGATGTGAACGACCAGATGTGCCGAATGTCGGGTTACACGCGGGAAGAATTGATCGGTACACCGTTCTCCGATTACTTTCAGGATTCCGACCGCGCCACGGCGGGAGTGCGGGAAACCTTCGAAAAAGGCATGGTCACCGACTACGTTCTAACACTTGCCCGGCGCGCCAGTTCTTCGCTGCGTGTTTCGTTCAACGCCTCAGTGTTTAAGGACGCTTCCGGCGACGTAAAAGGGATTTTTGCATCTGCTCGCGACATCACCGAACAAGCACGTTTGCAATCCCAGCTCGCAGAGGAGCGGGCATATAACCGGGGGCTGATCGAAGCCTCCTTAGACGGCCTGATCACCGTCGACCCCGCTCTCAGCATCACCGACGTGAACGAAACGATGTGTCGGATGTCGGGATACACCCGCAGCGAGCTGATCGGTACGCCTTTCCAACAATATTTTACGAACGCAAAAAGTGCCGCCGACGGCGTGAGGCAAACGCTCGACAAGGGCGCAGTCACCAACTACGAACTAACCCTTCGGCGCAAAGACGGGCAAGAGCTTCTTGTCTCTTTCAACGCGGCAATATTCAAAGACGATTCCGGAAAAGTGCGCGGGATTTTTGCATCGGCGCGCGACATTACCGACCAGTCCCGTCTGCAGGGGCAGTTGGCGGAAGAGCGGGCGTATAACCGCGGACTGATCGAGGCATCCGTCGACGGCCTGGTGACCGTCAACGAGGAAATGCTGATCACTGACGTAAACGAAACGATGAGCCAAATGGCCGGAAAATCCAGAACACAACTCATCGGCTCTTCGTTCCCTGATTATTTTCTCGAACGAGAAAGGGCCGCAGAAGGGGTGCGCCTCACCTTCAAGGAAGGTTCAGTTACCAACTACGTTCTGACTCTTCAGGCCGCAGCCGGAAAGCAAATCCCCGTGTCTTTCAACGCCGCGGTCTTTCGCGATTCGGGCGGCGTGGTCCGGGGCATTTTCGCCTCCGCGCGCGACATTACTTCACAGAAGCAGCTCGAAGGCCAACTCCAGGCGTCACAGTTTTACACGCGCTCTCTCATCGAGTCCAACATCGATGCGCTGATGACCACGGATTCCTTGGGAATCATCACCGACGTGAACCAGCAGATGGAGGCGCTGACCGGGTGCACGCGCGACGAACTTATCGGAACTCCCTTCAAAATTCACTTCACCGATCCTGCGCGCGCCGAAGACGGCATCCGGCTGGTTTTGGAAAAAGGCAAGGTAACGAACTACGAGTTGACTGCCCGGTCGAAAAAGGGACGCGAGACGGTCGTCAGCTACAACGCCGCGACGTTCAACGATCAGTCGGGAAAACTCCAGGGCGTGTTTGCTGCGGCCCGCGATATTACAGAGCAGAAGAAACTCGAGCAACAGCTCCGCGAACAGCAAGCTTACAACCGCGGCCTCATCGAAAGCTCCGTAGATGGCCTGATCACCGTGGATCCGGCAGGAATCATCACCGACGTCAACGAGCAAATGTGCCGGATGACCGGCTACGGACGTGTTGAGCTTGTCGGGAGCCAATTCGCCGATTATTTCACCGAGCCCGTGCGGGCCACTGCTGGCGTAAAGCAAACCTTTGATACAGGTGTTGTCACTGAGTACGCGCTAACCCTTGTTTCCCGGACAAGACGATTACTCCAGGTCTCGTTTAATGCCTCAGTCTTCAAAGATCCCGTCGGTAATGTGAAAGGCATCTTTGCCTCTGCGCGCGATATCACCGACCGCGTTCGACTTGAGGAACGCCTCCGTGAACAACAAATCTACCTGCGCGGTTTGATTGAGAGTTCCGTGGACGGCCTCATCACCGTGGATCCCACGGGTTTTATCACCGACGTCAACGAACAAATGTGCCGCATGACTGGTTACACGCGCGAAGAATTGGTGGGGTCCATCTTCAAACAATACTTCACCGAACCGGACCGGGCAGACCTGGGAGTCAAGCGCACTCTGACCGAAGCAACCGTCACCAATTACGAACTCGTCTTGCGGTCGAAAGCAGGGCGCAAGGCCACCGTTTCCTTTAACGCCTCGATCTTTCGAACGCCCGACGGCCAAGTTCAGGGAATCTTCGCTTCGGCTCGCGACATTTCAGAGCAGGCGCGGCTGGGCTTACAGCTCACGGAACAGCAAGCTTACAACCGCTCACTGATCGAAGCATCGGCCGATGCGCTCTTTGCAATTGCGCCCGACGGCACAATTACCGACGTTAACGAGGAAGCGACCCGGCTGACCGGCTACTCGCGCAAACATCTGATCAACTCGCGATTTTCCGAATACTTCACCGAGCCAGAGACCGCACGTGCGGGAGTCCAACAAACGCTCGCCGAAAAGCGCGTCATCGGTTACGAACTCATTCTAATTACGAGATACGGCCGGCGCATTCCCGTGAGCTTCAATGCGGGCGTATTCACAGACGCCGGAGGCACAGCCCTCGGCATCCTGGCGGGGGCGCGCGATACTACTGCGCAAAAAGGCCTGGAAAAACCGCTTCGCGATTCTCAGTTCTACACGCGATCGCTGATCGAGTCGAACATCGACGCGCTGATGACCACGGACCCGCTCGGCATCATTACAGACGTAAACCAGCAAATGGAAGCTCTCACTGGTGGCACGCGCGAGGAATTGATTGGAACTCCCTTTAAGAACTACTTCATCGATCCAAAGCGCGCGGAAGAAGGCATCCGGCTGGTGCTCAAGGAAAGCCGCGTCACGAACTATGAATTGACGGCGCGCTCAAAAACCGGACGTGAGACGGTAGTCAGCTACAACGCTACAACCTTCAATGACCAAGCTGGCAAACTACAAGGTGTTTTCGCCGCGGCCCGTGACGTTACCGAACGCAAGCGCTTCGAACAAACCCTTCAGGAAAAAAACGTCGAACTGGAGAACGCCAGCCTCGCCAAAGACCGTTTCCTGGCAAGCATGAGCCATGAGCTTCGCACGCCGCTCAATGCCATCGTTGGTTTCACAGGCACCCTATTGATGAAACTGCCCGGACCGCTCACCGGTGAACAGGAGAAGCAGCTTCGAACCATACAGGCCAGCAGCCGCCACTTGCTGTCACTCATTAACGATCTGCTCGACTTGGCAAAGATTGAGTCCGGCAAGGTGGAATTGAATGCCGAGACTCTGGACTGCCGTTCGGTGATCGAGGACGTTAGCACCACGCTGCGGCCTCTTGCCGAAAGCAAAGGCCTTAAGTTCGAAATCCGCCTTCCCAGCGAAGAGTTGCTCGTGCAAACCGATCGGCGCTCCTTGACTCAGGTTCTTATCAATTTGGCTAACAACGCCATCAAGTTTACAAAAAAAGGCTCCATTCGGATTGAACTGGAAGAAAGAAGAGACAATGGCCATCCGCTTGCCGAAATCGCGGTCGTGGATACAGGCATCGGGATCCGCGACGAAGATAAGGCCAAGCTTTTCCAAGCCTTCATGCAGGTGGATAGTTCCTCCACGCGGGCGTACGAAGGCACCGGACTGGGACTGCATGTCAGTCAAAAGCTCGCCCATATGATTGGCGGATCGATTCGATTCGACAGCGTACACGGCAAAGGAAGCACCTTCTTCATTTCCGTTCCGCTTGTAGAGGAGGTTGTACGGCAAGGATCCTAATCATCGAAGATAACCCGACGAACCTGCAGCTTATGGCCTATCTGCTCTCAGCGAGTGGACACGAGGCCTTGGAAGCCCATGAGGGCAACGAAGGGCTGCGAAGGGCGAAGGCAGAGAACCCTGACCTTGTCCTTCTCGATATTCACATGCCGCAAATGGACGGGTACGAAGTCGCACGCCGGCTCCGGGCAGATCCCGTGTGCTCGCGGATTCCCATCGTGGCGGTCACGGCCTTGGCCATGGTGGGAGATCGGGAAAGAATCCTTGCTGCCGGCTTCAACGGTTATATTGCGAAACCCATCGAGGCAGAAATGTTTCTATCCCAAGTCGCGGGCTTCCTCTGCATGCCAGCAAAGCAATTTGCCGTTGCCCTCGCACGTGTGTGGGAGCGACAGGAGCCTCCTGAAATAGCCCCCAAAAAGAATGCGGTAATCCTCTTCGTGGACAACACGCAAACCAACATTGATCTCGTACGCAGCATTTTGGAACCGTCCGGCTTCGAAGTTGCCACAGCCATGTCCGCGCGAGACGGACTGGATCTTGCTCGCCGCCGGAAACCCGACCTGATCCTCTCCGATGTGCACATGGGGGTTGAGGATGGCTACAGCTTTATGCGCATGGTTCAAAACGACCCGTTGCTGCGGCCCATTCCGTTTGTATTCCTGACCGCCTCCGTGTGGTCTACGCGCGAAAGAGTTCAAGCCCTGGCACAGGGAGCTACAAAATTTCTGTCGCGGCCGATCGAACCGCAGGACCTTCTCGAAGAAATTGAGGGCTGTCTGCGGAAAAGGGCGGAGACCTGATCATGGCGACGATCCTTGTTGTGGACGACCGGGATTTGAATCGGAACGTGCTGACTGCGGTCCTCGGTTACGGAGGCCATCGTCTCCTGGAGGCCTCCAGTGGACCCGAAGGGCTGCGCAAAGTACAAGCAGAAAGCCCTGAACTGGTCATTACGGACATCCTCATGCCCGAAATGGATGGTTACGAGTTCGTTCGAAAAATTCGCAATCTCCCCCTCGTCCATCAGCCCCAAATTATTTTCTACAGTGCCACTTACTTGGAGGGAGAAGCCATGGCCTTAGCCCGGGCTTGCGGCGTGAATCGCGTCATTTGCAAGCCAGTCGAGCCGGAGCAGGTATTGAAAGCTGTCGATGAAAGCCTTGCTCTCAATGAAGGGGAAAATGCGCCAATTGCACACAGTGGAGCTCTAGAGGGCGAGGCTGTTAAAGTTCTGAGCAATAAGCTTTATCAAAAGATTAAGGAACTCGAGGAACTCAATATCGAACTGGAACGCCGTGTCTCCGAGCGAACCTCAGACCTGGAGCAAACCAACCGCTCTCTACAATTGCAAATTGCCGAGCGGCAGAGAGCCGAAACGGAAGCAGCGAGGAGCAATGAGGAACGGCTGAGAATGAAAGGCGAATTTCTTTCTCACGTGTCCCATGAACTTCGTTCGCCGCTGGGAGTCGTCCATCAGTTTACGACCATTCTGCTCGACGGCCTGGGGGGATCTCTCACGTCCGACCAGCGCGAGTACCTCGAGATCTCCCTGCGCAACATCAACCAGCTGAAAGGCATGATTGATGACCTCCTGGAAGCTTCCCGCGCAGATGTAGGAAAGCTGGCCGTGCGGCGGTCGTCTATTCCGATCGACAATGTGATCGCTCAGGCCATTAAGTCGTATCAAACCATCGCAGGCAAAAAAGGTATTTCCCTCGAATCCTCCGCCTCCGACAAACTCCCTTTTGTGTACGCCGACCAAGCGAGAATTCTCCAGGTTGTTGGCAACTTGCTCGACAATGCCATAAAGTTCTCTCCCGTCAAAACGACTATCACTTTGACGGCAAGGCCCTTCGAAGAGGATCCGCATTATATACGGGTTTCTGTCGCCGATTGTGGCTGCGGTATCAAGCGCGAGGAAGCTGACCGGGTTTTTGACCGATTGTATCAGGTCAAGGACTCCATGGATGAAAGCCGCCGTGGCCTGGGTCTTGGCCTCTACATTTGCAAGCAGCTTGTTGACCTGCATAGCGGTTCCATCTGGGTGGACACAAAACCGGGGGCCGGAAGCACCTTTCATTTCACTTTGCCCGTTTTCACTATCGAGAACATGATTGCTCCACTTCTAGCTGGGGAGGGACGGTTGGCTCCTTCGCTTGCACTTCTCACCATGAGAGTCGCACCAACTAACGAGTGGCGAAACGAAATTCAACGCGAGCGGGTAATACACAGGATTCATCAGCTTCTGGAGCGGTGTGTACTCCCGGACGTCGACGTTCTGTTGCCGGTTGAGAACTGCGCCGGTTTAGACCTGTTCGCTGTCGTTGCGCGGGCCGACGTACGAGGCGCGCACGTTCTTCTTTCGCGGATTCGCGAACAAGTGACGCGGTGCGACGATGCCAGAAATGAGCAAATTCGTTTTTCGTTGGACAGCAAAGTGTTCAGTTTGGCCGATCTTGTTAAGGATTTGCCCCCGGAGCGCTGCGCTGCCCGCGTTGGCCACCATCTGGAACAGTTATTGAAACAATCCAAAACAGGAGCAAACCACAGTGAACAACAACAAGATCCTTCTCATTGAAGATGACAAAGACACCGTGCGGGCTATGGCCGTACGCTTCAAGGCTAAGGGCTATCAAATCGTTGTGGCGAACGATGCCATCTCCGCTATCAGCACTGCCCGCAAGGAAAAGCCAGATTTGATTGTCCTGGACCTTGGCCTCCCGGCTGGGGACGGGTTCACGGTCATGCAGCGACTCAAGTCCAACTATGACTTGATGCTCACTCCAATCATTGTAGTTAGCGCGCGCGACCCGCTCGTCAACCAGCAGCGGGCATTGGAAGCCGGAGCGGAAATGTTCTTTCAGAAGCCGATTGA
>DATDNK010000342.1:0-70974 GCA_036518275.1 Candidatus Acidiferrum sp. | reverse complement strand
CCTGCATACTGCGAACTTCGGGATGGAAGAGCGGGCGGCTTTTGGAAGGCCGCCCTTACGTTTAATTGTCGTGGTCGCCTTGGTCGGCGCCTTCGGCTTTGATTGGCGCGGGAGACGGCGGCGCGACAGGGGCGAAGCCGGCGTTGAGGTGGTCGAAGTTCATGATGGCGTTGAAGACGAGGAAGTAGCTGCCGGTGGTTTCGGCGCGCCAGATGGGATTATTGGCGAAGAGGACGACGTGGCCTTTGCCGTGTGGAACGTCGACGACGGCGGGCTTTTCGGCAATTTCGTTGGCGCCGGTGATCATGCCGCTGAGAAGAAGATCCTTTTCGGCCGCGAAGCGAAGAACAACGCGAGGCTGCTGGTCCGCGGGAGGAATGGCCCATCGAGCAAATTCCGCCAAATCTTCAGGAATGTACAGTTCCTGCTCGTGCGGCGTGCGCTTGACCGGCTTTTCTGGCGGCATGTAGGGGCGTGCCTGAATGACATCGGGATCGGTGAGGGAGCCGCGGCCGCTGGAGCGCGCTGAAGCGCCGGGGCCTTCTTCCCGGCCGAAGCCGCCGAGGACTCCGCCGACAGTGATGACCGGCCCTTGGCGG
The DNA here is from genome assembly GCA_036518275.1 of Candidatus Acidiferrum sp. GTDB lineage: Bacteria > Acidobacteriota > Terriglobia > Acidiferrales > UBA7541 > Acidiferrum. The sequence continues at coordinate 70,375 of DATDNK010000342.1, read as the reverse complement.
AAATAAACGTACAGCTTGTCGTCGTAGCCGTAGGTGATGGGGCTTTTCTTGTCGTCGACGGTGGAGAGCACGACGCTGCCAGGCGCCTGCATGGCGCGAGCGTCGGAAACGTTGATCATCTCGGTCATTCCGCCGGCGACGGGAAGCGCGGCGCTGGATTGCACGGCGAGCAAGAGACCGCCTTCGCTGACGAAGCGCTCGAGATTGGCGAGACCCTGATAGCCGAGACCGCCGCGAATGTCCGCCGTGGAGTCGAGGCCGGGGGCCACGAAATTAGGAGTGTCGGGAGTGTTTTGCCAAGGACGCGGGCTGCCGCGCATGGGCAGGCCACGAATCGCAGAGCTGAGACCGGCGGCGCCGCCTCCGCCACCCATCGGAGGAAGGATCAGGACGTCGAATTTTTCGCGGAGGTTGGAGTTTTCGCGAAGCCACGTGTCGGCAACGTAGGTGTAAGGGATTTTCAGTTCGTCAAATGCGATGCGGAACCAGCCGTCGTTCTGCGTGTTCTGCCAGTTGTGGACGATGCCGACGCGGGGAGCAGACATGGGATGCGAGGCAACCTTGAGTGCTGCGTTCGTGGCGTGGATGTGGAGGCCGAGTTCGGCGGCGACTTTTTCGAGTTGAGCGCGATCAATGTTGCGAAGGATGAAGCTGCCGGCATTGAACTTGAGGCCGTCGGCTTCGAAGGAATCTTCGGCCGCTTCCATGGGAACGGACGCGAGGCGGAAACGGAGAGTAGCGAGCGTGTTGTCGGTATTGTGGCGGATGAGGAAAGTTTTGCCTTGGCCGTCGATGCCGCCAGGAGGATCGATCTTGCCGACTTTGCGCATGGGCGCGGCAAGGATGGAGACCTCGGTGACGCGCATGGTCTTCACGCCGCGAAGAGCACCGAGGGTCCACCCAGTATCGTCGTAGGAGCGGGGGTCGCGCGGGCTGTAATACTGCGTGTCGAGGACCATGTCGGCGAGGCGGCTATAAGGCTGGTCCATGCGGACAACGTAGCTGCCGGTGGGAATAACGGTTTCGGTGGGCTTCTTTTCTTCTTTCGATTTGGCGTCGGCGTCTGGCTTTTCGGCCGATTTGTCTGCTGACTTTTCCGCTGATTTTTCTTTGCGCGCATCCGAATCGCGACCGCTTTCGGCGGCGGGAAGACGAATTTCTTTTTCTGTGCGATGAACCTCGATGCCCTGAAGCTCGAAGAGATTCAGCAAGCCGGCTTGCTCGGCGGGCCGGGGATCGTCTGCAGGAAAGACCCAGGCCGCGGGGCCTTCGGCGCGAGCTTTGGCAACGGCACGCTTGCTCTTCAGATAGAAATTATTGAGGAATTTTTGGCCGTTGGAAGCGACATTATTCATGCCGAAAAGGATGGCGCTTTGCTGCATGTTTATGTTGTCGCGCGCCGACCATTTCACTTTGGGGAGGGGCGGATTCGGGCGATACCACTCGCGGTTGGTGTCGGAGGGACGAAGCGTGCGGACGCGCGTGTCGGCGCCGCCGTTGCCGAAAGTTTCGTAGAAGCGGCCGATGGAATTGTGATTGTTGGCGATGGAGAGGAGATAGTTAGGAGCCCAGCCATCGTAGAAGCCGTGCGTCCAAACGCCGATGACACCGCGCTTGGTCATCTCCTCAATCTCGTGGTAGGCCATTTCCTGCCACTCGCTGACGACGATGGGATCGAGCCAGGCGTTGTACGGGCCGGTGCCGGTCATGATGTAGAGGTAGGGGACGGATTCGTGGAGGTCGTGCATGACGGTGGGATGCCAGTCGAGGTAGGTCTTGAGCATGTTGCGGGAGAGCGCGAGGGTGACGCCGAGATTGTCACGATTGTTGTCGTGAGAGACGTAGTGTCCCCACCAGATGAGCGGATAGGGCGGCTGGTCGAGGTGCTTTTTGTGTTGAAGGTAAATGTCGACCATGCGGTCGTGGCCGTCGACTTCGACAATGGGGGTCATAAGCACAATGGAGTCGTTGCGAATTTTCTGGATGAAGGGAGTGTCTTCAACAGCAAGGCGATAGGCAAGCTCCATGAGCATTTCGGGGGCGCCCGTTTCCGGAGAATGGATGCTTCCGTCGGCCCAATACATGGGCTTGCCTTCGGCGATGAGTTTTTGAGCTTCGGCTTCGCTGAGGCCGCGGGGATCGGCCAGGCGCGCGGTGATTTCCTTGTAGCGATCGAGCTTGGCGAGGTTGGCTTCGTCGGAGACCGCAGCGACCAGCATTTCGCGGCCTTCTTCGGAGGTTCCGATGCTCCAGACTTTGACGCGAGGGCTTTTGCTCGCAAGGAGGCGGAAATAGGCGTTGATGTCTTTGGTGTAATCGAGGACATCGGGAGCGCCGACGATGTGATGCAAGAACGCGTCGGGCGGGGGGACGCACGAGCTGAGCGGAAGATGGTCAACCAGTTCGGTGCTGAAAAATGATTCGGTGGTGAACTCTTTGATTCTTTTCGTGTACTCCGCGTGATCGGTCACCGTGCAGGGTTTGGACTGAGCAAAGCAGGAGCCGGAGAATAAACACAGTGAAAACAAAACGCCGCGCAGGATGCGAAACATAGGCCACCTCAGGGCAAGAATTTGGCGCGGGGATTATATAGCTTCCAGCTTGAGTCCTTCACCGATTCTTAGCCACTGGTCATCGACGGCTCCGGATTGAACCTGCCCCTTGGCCGCCCTCCAATCGGCATAAAGCCGCTGCGCACAACCCCGGAGGCTAGCGATTTGACCTTGCTGCATACCTTGGAATGGACACTACTTGCCGAACGAGCAATGGAGATATAACACCGAGAGTCACGTTATCGCTTGCTGTTCCTGTTCTACTCGGAACCTAGCCTTTTGAATGCGATGCCGTCACCCTATGCGGGGCAGGGCAAGAAACTGGAACTTCTGCGAAAAGAATTGGGACTTTGGGGACTGGGCATAGCAAGAACTAACGATTCCATTCTCTGTAAAATACTGAAATTACAGAGCTTAGTTAAGGACTTGGTGTCCTGAAAGAGTTGTCCTCATGGATGACCTTTTGCATTCATCTTCTTATTAGGCTAGGTCTATGAGCTCATTCCTGAGTGACGCCTCTATCCGCCCATTGCGCAATAACTTCACAAGGGGCCAATCCCGGACCAGCCAGGGCTTGAATTCGCTTGTTGAAGAGATTGCTCGCACCATTATCCCGGTGCTGGTAATGGGGGAGAATGGAACTGGAAAAGAAGCCTACGGAAGGATGATTCATCGGCTTTCCAAGTACAGCCACCTGCCGCTGAGGAAGATGATCTGATTACTCGTGATGAGTGCCCACACGCCAAAGCGAGTTCAACACCGCCATCCCCACTTCTCATCTTGTGGGGACAGCGGCTGGAATGGGTGTGAACCGTTTGGGCTATTATCGATCCTGATGGTCCTGCTCGCAGCGCTTACGCTACCAGGATGTGCCGGCTCGCCAAGCGTTCAGCCACCGCCAGTTCCCCATTCGGTGACATTGGATTGGACTGCCAGCACGTCTACCGTGATCGGCTACAACGTGTATCGGGGAACGCAAGACGGGGGGCCCTACACGCCGCTCAATTCCTCACTGGTTACGACGACTCAATATAAGGACTCCAGCGTCCAATCCGGCCACACTTACTTCTACGTTGTGACTGCCGTGGATTCGAGTCAGGTAGAGAGCGCAAACTCCAATCAGGTCTCGGCGACAATTCCTAACCCTTAGGATTCCGAGGGAACGTTGTATCCTCTCAGTGATTGCTGTCTGTGCAAGTCGCTTCGTGTTATCCCGCCGCGAGGTACGCACACGGTCGTTAGTCCTACCCTTGGAAAGCGATGCCTCACCCTATGTGGGGCAGGGCAAGAAACTAGAACTTCTGGGAAAAGAATTGGGACTTTGGGGACTGTGCATCGCAAGAACTAACCATTCGATTTCCGGTAAAGTGCTGACACTAAACAACTTAGCTAAGGACTTGGTGTCGTGAAAGAATTGTCCTCATGGACGACCTTTTGCTTTCATCTTCCTAATTAGGCTAGGTTTATGAGTTCATTCCTCAATGACGCCTCTGTGCGGCCTGTACGCAATAACTTCGTAAAGGGCCATTCCCCGACCATCCAAGGTCTAAATTCGCTGGTTGAGGAGATTGCTCGTACCAATATCCCGGTGCTGCTAATGGGGGAGAGCGGAACTGGGAAAGAAGTCTATGGCAGGATGATTCATCGGCTTTCCGAGCACGGCCACGTGCCGCTGAGGAAAGTGAGCTGCCGGGCAGTGGAACAGGCTGAGCTATTCACACTCAGGCTGGAGTTGAGACGGGGCGTTGAGAGCTCTGCGAATGGGCTGGGAACGCTTTTTTTGGACAATATTGATGAGCTGGACCTAGAAAACCAAAAGGTGTTGCTTTCTATCTTGCCGGACGGAGAAGCGGACGAGAGCCACCTCAATCGTGTGCGCCTCATCGCCTCGACTTCGCGGGACTTGGAAAAACAAATTGAATCAGGGAGGTTTCGGCGAGAGTTGTATTTTCGCATCAACGGCGTTTGCGTACACCTCCCACCGCTTCGAGACAGAAAGGAAGATATCCCACCCTTCCTGGTCTATTTCCTGGCGAAACACGCCGCCGAATTAGGGCGTGACGCTCCCGTCCTCAGTGATAACGAGATGGAATTCCTCATGATGCACGACTGGCCAGGTAATGTCCGCGAATTGGAGAATCTTGCCAGAAGGGTCGTGCTGCTGGGTGATTCGGCAAAAGCGATTCAAGAACTCCGAGAGAGGCCAGTGCTTGAGGCCGGGCATTGGGAAGAGCCACGAAGTCTTTCGTTGAAAGCAGCCGCCAGAACCGCCTCGAGAAAGGCGGAGCGCGACTTGATTGCGAAAGCCCTTGAGCTGACCCATTGGAACCGGAAACGGGCGGCCCAACAACTCCAAATCAGTTACAAATCACTTCTCTACAAGATTAAACAAACCGGCCTCGAAGAGGAGTAGGAAGGAACGGAACAATGCGAAATTTGATTTTAATCATGCTGACCGCTTTAATGGCGACCAGCTTAACTGCAAATGCTCAGGACACTGCAGCGCAAGAAAAGAAAGAAGACGCGAAAGAATCAAAGAGTCTTGCAAGTCCAAGCGCTGCTCCTGCCGCGGCAGACGATCCCGCGTACAAGATTGGGGCGCAGGACGTACTTAAGATCGATGTTTGGAGAGAAGACCAGTTTACGCGGACCGTCCCAGTCCGCCCGGATGGGAAGATCACCCTACCGCTGTTGAATGATATACAAGCTGTCGGGCTAACTCCCATGGAGTTAGCGGGCGTCATTCGCGATGAGCTTAAGAAATATCTTACCAACCCGCAGGTAACAGTCAGCATGGTGGAAATTAATAGCCGACGAGTTTATGTGACCGGCGAAGTGACCCATCCAGGCTCATTCGCACTTCTGCCGGGCATGACAGTGTTACAAGCACTCACGAGCGCTGGCGGGTTCACGCAATTCGCAAAGATCAAAGGCATTTACGTGTTGCGGATGGAGGGTGAGAAACAGGTGAAACGCCCGTTTAACTACAAAGACGTCATCAACGGGAAGAAACCGGAGGACAACCTTCAATTACAGCCGGGAGACACGATTATTGTGCCATAGGAGTCGAAGATGAAATCCTGGAAGAAATTCCTTAGTGCTGCAGTAGTTCTGGCTGGGATAGCCTTGTTTCCGGTTGAGACCCGTGCACAAGACCAGCAGAACGACACACCACCAAAACCCGCGGCGAAAGTGCTCTTTCCGATCGGGGGCGGGGAAGATCAGGAACCCAATCAGCCAATTGAAGCGATGCAACCAGACGATCACCCTTTGACTGGCTTTCAGCAACTGACCATCGGGACGCCTCCCGAAAGGCACAGCTATTGGATTCCGGGCATTTCCTACACGAACACTATCCAATCGAATGGGCTCGCACAAGGAGGCGGTGGTGGTTGGTCCTCAACGAGCTACGTGGTGGGGAACCTCAGTCTTTCTCAGAATTGGAGATCGTCGCAGTTGTCATTGAACTACTCAGGGGGTGGAACTCTTTCATCTAACTCCGCCGTGGGTAACGGACAATTTGAGCAATTCGGAGCATTCCAGACATTCAATGGGCGCCGCACCCAACTGACTATGTTGGATCAATTTTCCTACCTTCCGGCTTCACAGTTTGGTTTTGGAGCAGGTACTCCGCTCGCTGTTCCGGGAGTGGGTGGTCCACTGGCTCCCACCTTGCCCGGCCTGCAGAATGGGTTCACACCGAACCAGTCGATTTTTGCAGCACTCGGCCCGCGTTACTCCAATTCTTCTGGAACACAACTCAATTACGCACTTACACCGAGGAATTCACTAACGTTTGGCGGAGTCTTTAGCATTCTGCGATTCACGAAATCGGGAAACGTGGAATCCAATGACGTAAACCTGGCCGCGGGCTACAACCTGCAAGTGAGCAGGACCGACACACTCGGCCTGTCGTACCGGTTTAGTGCGTATCACTATCTTGCTACGCCACAGGCCATCGGAGATCATCTGGCACAGGCCGTGTACGGTAAGAAACTGACTGGGCGCCTAGCGCTCCAGCTCTCGGGCGGCCCGGAAGTAACGAACTATAGGGTGCCCCAAGGACCTGGTACAAAGACCCAATATATCGCGCCTTCGGCTTCAGCAAACTTGACATATGCATTCCAGGCTGCGGAAGTTTCTCTGAGCTACAACCACGGAGTGAATAACGGAGGCGGCGTTTTGTTGGGGGCAACGTCGGATCAGATCATGGGGAGCGGGACACGAAAATTAACTCGCATATGGAGCGGAAACGCAAGCGTCGGATACGCACGGAACACGAATTTGGGCGGAGCAACGGGAACGCAAACGCCGGCGTTCAATGCTATCTATGTAGGCGCAGGATTGCAGCGGCCACTAAGCCGAACTACGGATTTCAGATTGAACTACAACGCGAACATACAGACTTCGAACAATGCGGGGTGTGGAGCAGCGAATTGTGGGGCGAGCTTCACCACACACTTGATCACGGTTGGTTTAAACTGGCGTGCCCAACCGTTCGTGCTGCACTAGCAGGCTTGTCCCGATGCGAAGCATCCTCAGCGATTGACGAGAGAAGCGGACGAAGCCACTGAACGAGAACTGGTATAATTAAAAGATAACTAGTAGGGAGACCATGTATAAAGCTTTTTGGGGGCTCAAAGAAAACCCCTTCAACGTAAATCCAGATCCAAGATACCTCTTCATGACAAAAGAGCTGGAAGAAGCTCTGTCCAGCCTCATGTACGGTATCCAGACTCGAAAAGGCATCATCACGCTAACCGGTGAGGTGGGAACTGGAAAGACGACCTTGATAAATCGGCTCCTCGACTGGCTGCGCGAGAGCCGGGCGCGGACGGCCTTTATTTTTAACTCGAGGATGAATTCGATGCAGCTATTCGACTTCATCCTCGCAGAATTTGAGATTGTGTGTGATTCGCAATCCAAAAGCCAACAGCTGATGAAACTGAATCAGTGGCTTTTGGAGCGCTATCGGGCTGGAGAAACAACCATTTTGATTATAGATGAGGCCCAGAATCTGACACTCTCGGTGCTCGAAGAGATCCGGATGCTCACGAATCTAGAGACCTCGACAGAAAAACTTCTCCAGATTGTCCTCTCCGGGCAACCCGAGCTCGAGGAAAAACTCAAGTTGCCGGAGTTACGTCAGTTGCGGCAGCGCATCATGATTCGCAGCAAGACGGGGCCCCTCAATAAAGAGCAGACGCATGACTACGTCCTTGCGAGGTTGCACATTGCAGGCGCGAATTCGGGGGAGACGATCTTCAGCCCCAAGGCTCTCGAAGCTATTCACATGTTTTCTCTCGGTATTCCACGCGTCATCAACTTGATTTGCGAACATTCCCTGATCAATGGCTATGCGCAGAAGAAACGTCCAATCGAGCCGGACGACATCGAAGAAGTGGCGCGAGAATTCCAACTGGACGAAGTGGAACCGGTGGCACCCCCCGGCCTGAATTCGAGCTCCGATGTGTACACCTCCGAAGCGTTCATACAGAATCTCGGACACGCGCTCCTGCGATTCCGGCTGAATCCACCTGAGCCGACACCTGGAAGGGGGCGGAAGTAGCCTCCTTAGCAACAGGGCGTTAATCGAAGCGCTCATATATAGACGGGAATTTCGGCTACACCGAACATGAAGCATAAGCTATTGGCACCGGTCTTGGTGAGTATGCTTTGCGGTAGCGTCCTGAGGTCGCAATCCACGCACACGATTACCTTTACCTTTGACTACGACTTCAAGATCACTCCTGCTTGTTCTCCAACAGTAAAAGAAAAGTGTGTGGAACAATTCAACTTTTACGACATTTCTGCGGGGATACCTAAACGCGTGAAGCTGGGTTCATTTGCCGTACCCCCTGGCTCCGCGGGGCTTGTCAAAGGCATGTCTGTCACAACCAAGCCACTTCTATTCAATCCTGGCAGACACATGTTTGCTGTTTCTGCGCAGATGCCAAACGGCAGGGAATCGGATCTTGGCGAATGCACCACGATCGTTAAAATCGCCTAGGTTTCTTGGTTCTGCGCGGGGAAGTTTGTAAACGGGGTCACCCCATGACGCCAAGTGAATGCGGCGAAACAATGACAAATTACATGTTGCGTGCCGGCTTTAGTCCGATACATCCTCAGTCATGATACTTTTTTCCGTCTTGGCAGCGGTCCTTGTCATCGGTTTGTCACTCATAATCGCCAAGCATTACCGCTCGCGAACGAAACTGCCGCGGAAGCTACTTGCGGTCGCCGCGCTCGCAGTCATAGTTACGCTCGTAGCAGGGGCCATCTTTGTATTCAAATCACTGGTTGGCGGCGCAAATGGCTTGACATGGAACAAGGTATTATGGCGCGCTCGCCTTTTTGCGCGCAAAGCGGAAGGCGACATACCTGATTTGTCTTGGCGCGAATTGTGGTTCATGACCCACGTTCACGGCGGTTTCGCTCTGGAAAACTTCGTAACAACCGGTTCCAGCTTAGATGGTTCACTGATGAATTCATTCAATACGCCCAACGATTATCAAGCGGGTAAGCAAATCTTTCGAGAACACTGCTCGGTCTGCCACGGTAATGAAGCAACCGGGGGATTGGCGCCGGCACTGAATCATTCGGCACTTAGACACGGCGATAGTGACCTCGCCATGTACAAGGTCTTAAGAGACGGGATCCCGCAAACCGGTATGGCTTCCGTGTCGATGTCGACCAAGGAGCGATGGCAGGTAGTTGGCTACCTGAGAGCTCTTCAGTTTGCTGCTTCCAGCCGAAATCTAGACCCATTGTCAGCTATAGAACTGCATGTGAGCAATGAACAAATTCGTACTGCGGGAAGTGCGCAGGATCAGTGGTTGACTTACTCAGGCACTCTCGATGGACGACGGTATACCCCGTTGAAGGAGATCACGCAGGAAAACGTTTCACGGCTGCGGCTTCGATGGGTTCGCCAATTCGACATATCTACGGGCAAGATTGAATCAACACCAATCGTTGCGGGCGGATTCATTTTCACAACGCTACCGCCTTCTGATGTCGTTGCCTTAGATGCTAAGACCGGAGATATCCGATGGTCGTACAAGGGAAGCGTCCCAGATAACCTGCCGATAGACACCACCGCGTCCAATAGAGGTCTTGCCGTCTTGGGAAATGTGCTCTTCTTGCAAAAGCTCGACTGTGTTTTGGTTGCTATTGATGCAAAGAATGGAAACGTAATTTGGCAAACCAAGGTGTGCAACCCGTCTGATGATTACACCATGACCGGTGCACCGCTCATCGCAAACGGGTCTGTCATCGTGGGCGTTGCGGGCGCCGAATATGGTATTCGGGGTTTCGTGGCAGCCTACGACGCGGAAACCGGCCAGCAGAAGTGGAGGTTCAACACAATCCCCGGTCCCGGTGAATTTGGACACGATACGTGGAAAAATGATGCCTGGCAATCCGGAGGAGGGTCAACGTGGGTCACGGGTAGTTACGATCCATCTCTCGATCTCGTTTATTGGGGCGTAGGTAATCCTGCTCCGGCGTTCAACGGAGACGTTCGTCCAGGCGACAACCTGTTCACCGACAGCTTGGTCGCTTTGCATGCCAGCACAGGAAAGCTGGCATGGTATTTCCAGTTCACTCCTCATGACGAGCACGACTGGGATGCAACCCAGACTCCCATTCTGGCCGACCTGAAGATTAAGGGTGTGTTACGTCAAGTATTGTGCGTGCCGGACAGGAATGGATTCTATTATGTGCTTGACCGAACGACCGGTGAGTTCCTAGTCGGCGTACCTTTTGTCGAAGAGAACTGGGCCAAAGAGCTCGACTCGGCGGGGCGTCCAATTCTGACTTCACATGCCGACCTCACTTCTTCTGGGCGACTGACGAAACCAGGGAGCGGGGGCGGCATCAACTGGCAAAACGCCGCGTTTGACTACAAGAGCGGGCTAGTCTTCGTTCCGGCCACCGAAGGGGCTTCGGTATTCACAAAGTCGCCGAAGCCCAGGCGGGGGAACCAAGGATTCTATCCAGGAAGCTCGGGTACCGCGGGCGAATACGATCAAGTGTCGGTGGTGCGAGCCTTGGATGCGGCAACCGGAGTGAAGAAATGGGAGCATTACCCGCCCGCTGGTGGGAAGCAACTGGGATATAGTGGTCTCTTGGCGACTGGCGGACGCCTTGTGTTTGGGGAATCGGGGGGATTCGCTTTTGCGATAGATTCGGCGACTGGAAAAGAGTTGTGGCGCGTCTATCTGGGAGGCTATAGCTATGCTGCGCCAATCTCAATCACAGTGGATGGGCACCAAGTCATCTTGTTGGCAGCAGGTCAGGCTCTTTTTATGTTCGGACTGTAACCCGAATCTTATGCTGCAGCTGATCGTGATCCATCGTTGCCGGTCACTCTGTGAACTCCGCTGTCGTAGAACTTGCCTGTTTTCAAAGTCTTGTGAAGAGGAAATACGCTCGCCAAGCGGGGAAATCTTTGCCAATAGCGGGAGTAAGAAGGTAGCGCGCTGGCGGGACAGGAAGTGGTTCCCGTACTTTCTCTGTCCCCACGTCCAGTAGACGGCGATTTGGCCGGCCGCCTAAACTGTTTGGGCACGGGACTAAAGCCGAGACGTCGCGTCAACAGGTCCGGAGTGGGTGCTGCAGTTGTTTTGTGTCGTCCGGGGCGCTGAACTCCGACTGGTCAAGTTCCTCGCGAACGAGGCGTCGGGCGCGGATTCGGTCTTGCGCAGGAAAGTAATGTATCATGCTAAGGTCCGCGGGAAGTGCGACCTTGGCTGTCCAAGAGGAATCCAGCTAGCCTCTAATCTTAGAATTGCCCTGCGTTTTCATGAGAGCAATAGCCAAAATGACGGATGTTTGCCGATGAGAGAAGTCCCTCGAATTCATCTCTTGCTTACGCTGTTCGCGTTCTTCTTTTTTCTCGCGGTGCCATGCGGGGCGCAAAGCATCCCCAGCGACCTGGTGCAGATGGTGCACACAGGCGTTTCGCAAGAACCATGCACGGGTGTGTGCAATCTGATCGTGCCGTTCCCGCAAGCCAGCTTGGCGGGCAATCTGCTCAAGATGGACTTCTCATGGAGATACTCTGGGACCGTTCCCACTGTGTCGAACATCTACTGCAACAGCGATACGGGCCATACGACCTGGATTTGGACTCTTGCAAAGTCCGTGCTTAACCCTGGAGACAACACGGACACATTTAGCTATTACATCGCCGGAGCCGCACCAGGATGCAAGACCGTCACGGTCGTGGCGTCGTCTGTTTGGATAGACGCGGAGGCCACGCTGAAGGAATGGCGTGAGGTTGCCACGTCGTCTCCTGTTGACGCTACAGGCGGCGGAATAGATACGAGCGGTCCTGCCTTCTCAACGTCCCTGACGACAACCACGGCAAACGATTTAGTTGATCAGTTCTGTACCTTCGCACCAATCCCGGGCGGATGGCCGCAGACGGTCAGCCAAGCAACGGCGTCAGCTGGGTTCACTGCGCTCGACCTTGAGACCGGCTATGGCTACGGAAGCATTGCGGGAATTGATGCTTCAACGGGCGCGTTAACAGGAACAATAAACTTTGTGGGCGGTCCATCCGGCGGGGACGGCAACTGCACAATGGTCGCCTTCAAGACATCTGCTGGTGCTGGCACCGCACCTATTGGCGTCCACATCATCCAGCAGTTTGATCAAACGGCCTCCGGTACTGGTAGTCCGACGTTCCAAGCCCACATCTTCAATGCGAATGACGCTGTAGTATTCGGTGGCATCTCCGGTGCTCCTGCACCTAATAGTCAATGGACAGGCTTTAGCGACACACTAGGCAACACGTGGCAAGCCTTCGGCAATGGAGGCGGAGGTGTGACGCCTCCACGATGGCAACTGACCTGCACCTCGATTGCCGGAGATACGCTGATGCACCCGACCGGAGGGTCGAACAATGACTGGAACATCCAGATTGTCGAAATCGCGGGACTGAAAAACTCGTCGAATCAAGCCTGCTTCGACAAAGAGGCGGAGCGAGCCGGAGTTGACGGTGGCAGCACTGGTGTAGCCTGCCCGCTACCTTTCACGTCCCTAACCTGTTTCCAGTATGGGGGACTGACGATTACGCCGACGCTGGCGACCGACCTCGTTATCGCTCAGATCAATGAGGGTGTAGGGCCGCAGGTGGCGGTCTCTACGTCCCCCCCAGGTGCAACATTCAATTACCCGCTCTACACAGGCATCACGGACGCAGGAGACATGAACGAAGGCGGCGGGTTCAGCTACTTCTTCAACGCTGGAACCAGTGCAATCACTTTTACGTGGTTCGACACTACCCCCGCAACCACGTTTACATCAGGCGCCATCGCTCTGGAGGCCGGAAATACGCAGGGAACGCCACCCGCCCCTCCGACAGGATTGCAGGCGATTGTGCAGTAGTCGTTGCTTGCGTTAGCTCCCCCACCTTGCGCTGTCAAACGGCATCAGGCATATAAGTCATCATTCTCGACTCGGTGAGGGGGGGAAGTGGACCTTAGTGCTATGCTGGATGCGATAGCGACCTCCGCAGAGGGATATCTCAGTTAACCAAATAGATTGTATTTGAGGATATACCAAAGGGTGGAAATTCCGTCCTTCCATGTAATCTTCTTGCCTTCGGCATAGGTCCGGCCGGAATAGGAGATGGGCACTTCATAGATGCGCCAGTCCCCCTTGGCAATTTTGGCGGTGATCTCGGGCTCGAAGCCAAAGCGATCAGACTCGAGCTTGATGTCGTTGAGCACTTCGCGGCGGAAGACTTTGTAACAGGTCTCCATATCGCTGAGTTTCAAATTGGACAGTATGTTCGACAGCAGCGTTAGGAATTTGTTCCCTGCATAGTGCCAGAAGTAGTGGACGCGCTGCGGTCCGCCCAGGAACCGCGAGCCAAAAACCACATCGGCGCGGCCATCGAAGATCGGTTCCAGCAATACCGCGTAATCCTTCGGATTGTATTCGAGGTCGGCATCTTGGACGAGAAGGACGTCACCAGTGGCGACTTCGAAGCCGCGGCGAAGCGCGGCACCCTTGCCACGATTTCGATCCTGGAAGAAAATGCGTATTCCTTCCAGCGAAAGAACGGACCGGCCATTTTGAACAGAAATCGTCTGCTGGCCCGCTAGCTGAGCGCCAGCCCAGTTTTGCAAGAGCTCGCGCGTGCCGTCGCTTGATCCGTCATCGATCACCACGACCTCCTTCTCCCACGTAACTGCCTGAACGCGCAGCAAAATCTCTTCGATCGAAGCGCGTTCATTAAATGCGGGAACGACCACGGAGATTTTCATGGCGAGCGACGCCCAGCGTCATACCCAAATAGCGACGATAAGATTTCTAGGCATCCAGCCAGCAGACGTGAGCGCTCTTTTGAGTTAACAAGGTCCGCTTGCGACAGAGGACAATCAAGCGCCAATACAGAAACGAGGGAGAGGTGCTTCATTCTTGTCCTGTTCCGGGTGCTCGACTCAAGCAAATGTTTCGCGGAGGCAACCGCAATCTCTGAAGGTCGACGAAAGTTCGCAAGCTGTTCAATCACCGAATTGAAAATCGAGAAGATATCAGATCGGCTTCCAAAGTTCAAGTTGCTGACGCGACGCGCCTCGGTCGTTTCTATAGTACGGGGGCAGCTTTCAAATCGCATGAACACAGATGACAACTCAGGGCCGTAGGTTCGTTGCTGGGCTTGAAATTGGGAACATGATCTTCAGTACACGATGAACAGTACGAATGGCGGCGTCACAGTCGAATCCAGCGGCTGCAGCGACCAACCTACAAGTAATTGTCCGTTGCTCCATTTTGGAACCAGGAGACTGCAGCCATAAGAGTTACGCTGGTAAGGATTCATTCCCGCAAGCTTCATGATCACCTTGGGACCTCTGGGGCGTGCGTTGTCGGACTAGGACTGAAATAGCCAGAGCCAACATCTGCGGTTGGATGGGGTACTGATAGAAGTAACCCGAGTTTGTATGCGTAATATAGTAAACGATAGGATAAAACAAGAGCACTGCGACGAACAAAAATGCGCTTTCACTACTGCGTCGCAGCGAGCGAACTGCTCCGTAGAAAGCCAGCAGCGAAACCGTTAACGCCGGCAAGTATTTCACGAACGCCAGACTACCGAGACGGGATCTCATCGGTGTGCCGAGCCAAAAGTAGCCCACACGAAGAATTGTGTTGCGGACGAACTCGCCGCGGTGAGTGCGGATGGAGTCCAAGGCCTCTTGCCCCGCGACCCGGCTGTATTCGGGTTCGCCTAGCTCGATAAGCCGGCTCAATTCGTATTCGTTGGACATCGGGTGAACGTCCCGACTAAGGAGACCCCTGTTGCCCGGCTGATTGCCTACCCTGAGTTCGACCCCGAAATTGTCGCGAATGAACACTGGACGATGAAACACAAAGTAGTTGCGAACCAGCCAAGGCGTGACACACAAAGCCGCGACAGCGATAGTCAAACCTAGGTACCGCCAACTTTCGCGACGTCGAAATCGCCACGCCACAAACGCGGGCGCCAAAGCCAGGATGGTTGGGTTAAGAAGAGACACAGCCGCCCAAGTGGTTCCATAGATTACCCAGTGCGGTGGGTGCAGTGTGAACCAGATCAGGAGAACAATCGCGAGCTCAGAAAGGTGGGTGTACCAGATGATTTTCGGCGAGATGAATAAGCCTAACAAACCCTGCCCGCCAAAGCTCACCAAGTGCAAAAGCACAAGTGGATAAGCGAAGAGAGGCAGGCCGGCGAGAGCACACGCTGAGTACCAGCCGACGCGGGGACCGAATACGTCTTTAGCGCACCAGAAAAGTAGAACACAAGTCAATGCGTGTACCACGATATTCATGCCGATAGCTATCCAGTAGGAAGTTGCGGTGAAGCCACCAAAAACGCGGAGGATCGTCGCGAGCAGGTATGGATACACCGGAGGTATCCAAGCTGAAGGACCCGATGGGTGTGCGTAGGGAGAGCTAAACCCCTGCCCGTTCGCGATGGAGGCGGCGATATGCGCAACCTCGGTATCGTTCCAAACTTCCACCTTCGGCACGACCACGGCCAGCATCACATTTGCTATCAATGCGAACAAAACAATGAAGGCCAAAGGGCGACGGGTCGTTAACGCGCGCACGTATACTGTCATTGGCCTGTCCATTGAGCCTCCAAGGTCACGTACTGATTCCATGTTTCATCCATTGTAAGAGTTTCATAATCGATTCCGCCCCAAGCCAACTCTATATTCGTGATTAGAGGCAGGATATTTGCAGGCTTCGTTATAAATAAATGCGATTAAACGCTAAGCCTCATCGGGGCTTCCTGCTTTCAGCATTTAAGCAGTTAAAATAGCCGGCTCCGCGAGAAGGGAATACATCAAAATATTGTTAAGCCCTTCCTTTGGTATGAGTTCCAGCCTCCACTGCAGACACAATCTGCTTCAACGCTCTCAGGACTAGGGAACTCCTCTGCACACATTGAGTAGGCTTCTCGGATGTGTCTGTCGCAGAAATCAGAAGGAGAAGCGTGTCGAAAGCATTAAGCGATGATCGTAGGAATGGAACCTGGTCGCAGCGATTTGCATGCCCAACGCGGAAGAGAAACGGAATCGCCCCGCAAGGTGCACCCGTCCAAATCCGAGGCCAGGTGTCAGGAACAGTTGGGTGTCACCTGCGTGCTTGCCCGTTTCGTAGAAAGTGGAGTTTGCCTCCAATTCCGGCCAGAGTTTCCAACTCGTCTGATATTGGAACGCCGTGTTCCAGAGCACCTGCCTGCCCAACTTTGCTGTGTCTCCTGCGGGCAGGTTGACCCCAACAGTGGACTGCACATCAAAGCTCTTCCAACCCTTCCCGAACGCCAGTGTTGGCGTCATCACTCCGCTGCCCGATCCATAGCGATGCGAACCCGTTGGCGCAGTCGCAGCCAAAATGAAGGTCAGCAGATAATTGCCTTCAGCGCGCTCCGCCGACGCGATCCGAAATTTCAGCATTAGCGGCAAGTCGCCGAATCCACCACGCGGCCCATTCGGAGATATCAAGGTGTAAGTAGGGACACCCACCAGGAGTTGCGTGCGCGAACTTGGGATGAACTCCAAGCCCTTGTTCCCCCCCAATTGGTAGGTGCGGTTTCCGTCAGCGGTTGGTTGGTCCCAAATATCGTAGCGGAACTCCTGTTTCAAGCGCCCCGATGTGGTCGCTAAGGGCGAAAGCCAATCCGGTTGCGTAGCTTGCACTTGCTCCGCCATCTTAAGCCACGAGCGAAACAGGCTACGTTTCTTCCCAGCCTTTTCCTGGGTCGACTCTTGCGCCGCGACTTGGTCCTGGCAAGCGCCGGGAGTCGCTTCTGTGCTGCTTTCCTCGAGATTCACCCACGTGGCTTCGCGTCTTTCGGGACAGTCATGCGGTCTTGCGCTGGGGACGAGAAAGGCCATTACTGCAAATGCTGCGGCGGGCGGGATTTTTGCAGCTATAGATTGGATTCTCGAGTGCCCAAGGTCCTTCCAAAACGGCTGCTGGATAGGACTCTGACGGTTGCCGTCCAAAATCAGGTTAGAAAACTCTCTATGCCGCATATACCGCTGCAGAATTCCCTGCACATTCATCGAGTTTTCTTCATACAGCTACAGCAATTTGTAGCCGAGCAGGAAAAGGGTTGTCGCCAGGATTGGTTGCAGGAGCTTCTCTGGGACCGTTGCGCTTAACTTACTTCCAAACCACACACCCGGAATCGAACCAATCAGTAGCGCGCCAAGCAATGGGACGTCAACACTACCAATCCCAAGGTGCCCCACCGCGGAGACACCCAGCAGAAGGAGTGCATGAACGATGTCTGACCCAACGATTCGACGCAGAGGTGTAGCAGGGTAAAGAACCACCAAGCACGCAATGATGAGGCTTCCGCTTCCAACGGAAGTAAGACTCACCAGGAAGCCAACGACTGCCCCAATCAGCACCGTCAGCCGCGCAAGCCGTTTTGGGTCGACTTGCTCGCTCGTTGTCTGGATGCGCCGCTTCCGAAGCGAGCGTAGAAAAAGGCTCGATGCTACAACTATTAGCGCGATTCCAAGCATACGAACGACAAACTTGTCCATCGTAGAGCTGTTCGACCGGTGAAAGTGAAATAGGACAGCCAATCCTAAGAGTGCCCCGGGAACACTCCCGAGTGCGAGGCGAAACACGATCTTGAGGTCAACGGTCTTTTGGCGCCAGTGAATCAGCGAGCCGGTGGCTTTTGTGAGTGTTCCCCACACGAGATCTGTGCCTACGGCGATGACTGGCCGAGATAGACCCAACAAAATTAAAGCTGGCGTCATGACGGCCCCGCCACCCATACCAGTCAGTCCGACGAGGAGGCCAACTAAGAAGCCCAAGCCTGATACTCTAAAATCCATCGCGTCCCTCGGTCCCTACGAATCTCTAGGAATAAACTCAGCGATCCGCGTCCAAAACCCTTTTCAGCTTCTTCAAACCCGCCTATTCATGGTCAACTACGCTGTGCTCCGGAAATGTCTGCGAGCGATGTGTGATCAAGAATGCCTGCCGCGGCGTTCCGCACAGCGAGAAACACGCGGAAGAGCTCGCTGTGCTGCTTGTCTTCTCCTACTAGTCGACGCAGCGATTCGGCATCCTCGAACGGCGCCAGTGGGCCGTCGATTATCCGGATGATTTCCCCGAGAAAGATCTCTTTAGGGGGCCGCTTCAGCCGGTACCCCCCCTTGGCACCCCTGGCGCTCTCGACGACGCGGGCGTGGTTGAGTTCAAGGAGGATCAATTCGAGAAACTTCTCCGGCAACTCCTCGTTCTCCGCGATTTCTCGAATCTTGATAGGGCCCTCAGAGTACCGGCGGCCCAAGAGTGTCAAGGCTTTGAGAGCGTACAGGCCCTTCTGCGAGACTTTCACGGAATCTCAAGAACTCCACTATCTCGACTAAGTCGACTATTCAAGTAGAGATTAGCAATTGCTAGGCCAGACTCCCTGCTCGCCAGCGAGCTAAGAGCACCAGTTAACCTATTTACTTTCAATGGATTAAGGCGTGCGACGAGCCCGACTCTACAGACAGTTGGCTTTCGAGGCTAAGGCGAGTGAACTTTGCTGCGAATTTTGTGGAAAGTCGTTCCGAACCCGCTCCTCCTCGCGCGGTGCGCCGCTGCGGTATAAAGTTGCTCCTTGCCAACCCTTCGTAGCCACAGCTGGGCTTTGCGCCGGGCCGAGTTAGCGGCTTTCGCTCATATGGTGTTCACTAGCAATATTCCCAATGCGACGGTGTCGAACCAGGGGCAGGCAGGACCCGTGATCCTAATTTATAAGCGTTTTTCAACATCCGCCCGAGTATTGCCCAAGCCCCATCCGCAAATGGACCGAACGCTTCAGTTTGGTTCGCTGCGGCTAGAGCTTACAGCACGAGTTTGCGGCAATAGAAGGCCTCGGCGTAGCCACTGTCGGCGACGCATTCCATTCCACGCAAACGCATGAGCGCAAAAAAAGTATCTTTCCCAAACCACTTTTTTGCGCGCTGCGTCTCGAAAGCTTCTTCAATGTAATTGACTTTTTCTTCGCAAACTTCTCGATCGAGTGGCACAAAAAGGTTCGGCTGCCCCAAATCCCCGTCATATTTGGGAATTTCGTATTCGAGAACCAGATGATTCCTGAAAGTGTTCCAGGTCAGTTCCGCAATCAGCCGGTGATCTTGATGGGCATCCTTGCGGTTGTGCGTGAAAATCAGGTCTGGCGCTGTCCTCGCTTTCAGTTCCTCGAAGTAATCCTTGATCTGTGCGCCCTCGAATGGGAAAAAACCGTCCCGAAACTTTTTCACGATCACGTCTTTGTTCTTCGCGCGACTCAGGAAGAGCCCAGCGCTGTTACGAGCTTCTTGCTCGCGTTTGCCGCCTGCACCAAACACTACCCAGACGATTTCGATCTCTTGCTGGCTGCCGAGCAGCCGCAAAATGGTGCCACCACACCCGATTTCGATATCATCGGAGTGCGCGCCCAAACAGAGGATTTTGAGGGGACCCGCGGCCTTTCGGCCAAAATCTAAGGCAAACATGTGCGTTGGTCAGGTCTTTCGCGGCCTCAGTGATTTCCGCCGTTGCCGTTCGGCTTCCAAACCTCCCAGGGCGCACTGCCGCCGGCACAAAGGCTCTCGAGCTGCTGCTTGTCCTTGAAGGTATCCATGCTGGCCCAGAAGCCATCGTACGGGTAGCCGATCAATTGTTTCTCCGCAACCAGCCGGTGGAATGGTTCAATCACCAACTCTTCTTTCGGGCGAATATATTCGAAAATTTTCTTTTTGAAGATGAAAAATCCACCATTGATCCGGACGTTGCCGTCGTTAATTGCGTGGATTCTGGAAACCAGACTGCCGTTGCCCTGAGACAGCGAGACCAAGTGATAGCTGAGGTTCGGACGCACGCAGAGAAAGCTGGCGATTTTGTCCTGCTCGTGAAAGTGCTGAAGTTGCTGGGGTAAGGGCAGGTCCGTCAGCCCATCACTGTAGTTGGCCAGGAACTCCTCTTCCCCTTCCAGATAACCCTCCACTGCTTTCAGGCGCTGCCCGATATTGGAATTGATTCCCGTATCCACGAAGGTGATGCGCCAATCGTGTATGTCGCTGTTGAGCAGATCTATTTTTTTGCCGCCGCCCGAAAGAACAAAATTGTTAGAGGCGCATTCGTTGTAATTGAGAAAATAATTTTTTACAGCTTCGGCCCGGTACCCGAGGCACAGAATGAAATCCTTATGCCCGAAGTGCGCGTAGTACTTCATGACATGCCAGAGGATTGGCCGATAACCTATGTTTACCATGGGCTTGGGAATATCTTCCGCATCGCGAATGCGTAGTCCCAGCCCACCGCAGAAAAGGACAACCTTCATGTGGACTCCTTCGCTGTGCTCATAATCCTCACACGCGCGAGGCTACGATTTCTTCCAACCAGGTTTCACCACGGAAATGCCGGTATTGCTCGGCGCGCAATTGGTCCGCCAGCCGGTCAGGGGGAAGGATGACGTCGCGGTACGTTATGACTGAGTCTTTGGGCACGTCGCGGGTTAAAACGCAACCTTCTACCAAGCCCTCAGGGATGTACTGGTTACGGCACATTTCATTAGCGTTTACCGCCTCGCCGTAGGTCATATACATGCCGTAATCGTCCAGAGTTTCCCCGGCCTTCAAATCACGCTTGGTCACGGCGCAGACCTCGACTACCGGGCCGCCCAAAGGTTTGGCAACAGAGTCACGGAACAGGGCGACACGGGCAACGGCGTTGGGCACGTCGAAATGCACCAGGTGATAGGGCGTGAAAAACGAGTAGAGAGGCCCATCGCCCATCTTGTAAAGATTTAAGTAGTGCTGTTGTTTAGGATCCGGATGTTCCGCGAGAACGTACAATTTTGTCAGCGGAGTGCCTACAACATAATCCACGATGCCGCCTAGCCTGCGGACTTCGTCAATGTCGTAGATTTTGCCAATCTTCATGACATCATCTTTGTATTCCATTCCTCTCGACATGCCCCGAGAGCGCACCAGGAATCCCGTGGCGTTTGCGACGATGGCTTGCTCAAAACTGATTTTGGAGCCGTCGGCAAAACTCGTCACCATCGCCGGGTTTTGTCCCCATTTTTCGGCGAAGCCCTTTTGAGTCGTGGGATTTCGGTAAGGATCTTGGAGACCCTTGACGTTACCGATGACGCGCGGCGTCAAGCCCAGCCCTTTGACCCAACGGTAGAGATTGATCTGGAGTCCGGGTTCGTCACCATCACAAGCAGATAAGACCACGCCATGTTTTTCTGCATAAAGCTGAAGAATGGGTCCAATCGTAGCGTCAATTTCCGCGTTCAGTAGGACTACGTCCTTTTTGTGGCGGAACGCTTCGAGAGCCACGCGGGCACCAAATTCCACCGAGCCCGTGACGTCCACGAGGATGTCGATCCCGGTGGAACGCGCCAGCAGGAAAGCGTCGTCGGTCACGACAATCTTGCCCTCGCTGATGGCGAGTTCCGCCTCCTGCTGGGTACATGGCGCCGCTACGTCTGTGACACCGACGTATTGGCAAAGATCGAAAGCGCGCTGAATCCCGCGATTGAAAACACCTACAAGCCGCATTCCTGGTTTAGTGTGGACGATATGATTCGCCAAGCCTCGGGACATAAAACCAGCGCCAAGCAACGCGACGCGGATGGGGCGCCCTTCCACTTCCCGTGCTTTCAAGGCGTCATCAACGATAATCATTGGAAGTTCCTCGGCTCAAACTGAATTTACTTGGCCATTTCCAGCGGCAGGGAGCTCATCCTCCGCTTGACTTCTTCTTCCTGTTCCTCGAGCAGCTTCCAGCCCTGGTCCTTATCAGAAATTGTGCTCACTGGAAGCGGCCACTCCAGGCCCAGACGAGGATCGTTGTACAGCAGGCCGCCCTCCGAACCAGGTGTGTAGAACTCACCGACCTGGTAGCTCGTTTCGGTGTTGTCTCGAAGCACCTGGTAGCCGTGAGCGAAACGTTCGGGCACATAAAGGGCACGGCAGTTTTCTTCTGTTAGTTCAACCGCTACGTGCTGGAGATAAGTCGGGCTTTCTGGCCGCAAATCGACGATGATATCGAGGATTGCGCCGCGAGTGCAGCGTACTAATTTCGTTTCGGCAGCGGGTGGAAATTGAAAATGCATGCCGCGGAGCGTCCCTTTCTTGCGGTTATATGCAACGTTGGCTTGAGCGATGATAGGCTTCAACCCGTGCGCATCAAATTCGCGCTGGCAGAAGACTCGCGCAAAGAAGCCTCGAGAATCCTCGCGACGCTCAATATCAATCACGAATGCGCCACGGAGTTTGGTTTCTGCAAAGATCATCGAAGTAGCTCTCCTGTTTAATTTTCGCCGTCCGGCTCCAGCTCAGCTAGTGCGACAGCACAAACCTGTCGGAGGAAGCCGACCAGCGCAACGCAGCATCGAGTTTTCTGGCCTTCTGCAAACGCTGGATGGTGTTAATGCGGAAATACCGTCCGCTCGTTACATCATCGGCAGTTAGTCCTGCGGCACGATAGGCATCGTAGAGTTCCTGTGCGCCTCGCCGCGCAGTCCACTGTGGTTGGAATTGCGGCAAAACGCGAACTATCTTGTCGCAATTGACGCGGTAGCAGCGTTTGTCGGGCCCGCCGCCCGGTGCATACTCAATGCGGCAACCAGGCACAATTTCTTCCACAATGGCAGCAAGCTCACTGATGCGATAGTTTTCGCTCGTGCTCCCCACATTAAAGGTTGCGTTGTGAACAGCATCTCTCGGAGCATCCAAGACACAAATCATGGCTTGAATAATGTCGCGAATGTGCACGATGGGCCGCCAAGGCGTACCATCACTCTTAATGTGGATCCGACCGGTGGTAAAAGCCGAAGCAACAAAATCGTTCAGTACGATATCCAGCCGTAAACGGGGTGAAACTCCGTAGGCAGTGGCATTTCTCATGAAGGCCGGGCTGAAGTGTTCGTTGGCAAGGGCCGCGATGTCCCGTTCCACGAAAACCTTGGATTCTCCATAGGGAGTGACGGGATTGAGAGTCCCTGACTCGTCGAGGAAGTCATCTCCGGCAGAGCCATACGTGCTGCAAGAGGAAGAGAACACGAAGCGGCTCACGCCCGCCCGTTTTGCTAACTCAGCGAGACGAACGGATGCTTGATGGTTGATATCGTAGGTGAGACTTGGATCCAGATTACTCACTGGATCGTTAGACAACGCTGCCAAATGGACAACCGCTTCAAAACCCTTGAGGTCTGCTATCGTTACGTCTCGGATGTCTTTGCGAAGCTCGGAAATTTTCGGGGCAGGCGTACCAAAATCGCAACCCGCGAACAGGTCAGTATCTAATCCAACCACTTCGTGCCCGGCAGCGGTCAACATCTGGCCTGCAACAGCGCCGATGTATCCTAGATGTCCCGTTAACAGTATTTTCATTTGAGTGACTCCTGATGAGAACTAAAACAATGGAATGAAATCAATGGGCAAGCATTGAGGCAAACCGACACTCGAAATGAAAGGTAGCCCGTGTCTACGTCCTGGCCACGGGCAGACTACCGCCATAAGGGAAAGCCAGCAGTCTATCTTTAAGCTCAAATCATCCATACAAGCAATCCATCTACCAAACTGGACGCGCCGCCGAGGCCTCAAAGGAGCCGAGTGCTTATAAACTACTGATTCTACATGCCTTACTGGAAGCCCTTAATTAAACAGAGCTGGAATTAAGCCTGCAGGAAACGTCCTCTCGTTTTGAGAGAAAAACTTTTCCGTCAGTCATTGACTAGGCGACTCGCAAACGGACCCCATTCGGTCCCCGATTGGCACCCCGTCGATCTCATACTTCAATTGATCGCCATCCAAGACGGCGTACGCCAGAGCCGCCCGCTCGCTTCCGAGTCCCTCGATGTGCCAGCTATCCCCGCCATGACGCAATCGCATTTCGGCTCGCTGCCTCCACCAATGATTCACCTCGCCAGGAGTTGCTATCCAAACACCACTTTCCTTCTGCAAACAGCGCAAACGGGTGAGCAGCGCTTGGTAGACCTGCCGGTGGCGCGATTTGACGATGTAGTCCGGATGCACGACAAAACTGATTAGCCCATGCTTTTCCATGATGATTTCCATCTGTTGCTTCCACAACTCGATGGAGAAATCGTTCAGGATATTAAATAACGTGTAGTCCTGAGTCGTAGTGACTGGCAGTTCTAAAATATCGCCGATAAAGAACGGCATAACCGTACAGCACCCGCCCCGCTGCGGGTCCAAGTGAGCCACGTTTGGGATCGACATGTCGTATGAGAAATTGAGCGCGTCATACCACACTTGTTTTCGGTACAGGGATGCGGCCCGGAATCCTTCAGCGCCATACGCGGTTGCGTACGAGTTGATCTTGGCAGCCCGCTCAAGAAACTGCTTGCGATTTCTATAGAGGTGTCCGTCATGATTTAAATCGTGGATGACAATTTCAAAACCTCGATCGCGGATGGAAGCTAGAAACTCCGTCGTTACGATATAGCGCTGTTCTGGTATTAATTGGAAGGATGCTTTGATTCCGAACGAATCGTCCAAATCCATCAAAGTCTTGCAAGAATTGCAACCTCGTTGCGTTTCCACGTCGTGGGTCATAATGACGCAACTCGTCGCGCCTTGTGGCCAGAACCAAATAAATGGGATTCGACCCGTGCGACTTGCTTTCAATGAAAGCGCAAGCAACTGAGCAAGAAGATTATCAACTGAACATTCGACCGGCCAACGAGGAAACTTCAGATTCTTCCAACCTCTGAAGTAAAACTCCTGGACGTGTTTCCGCACATGAACTGGCAGCATCGGCCGCACAAAGTAATAAAGGGCGGCCAGCGCAGACATAGGAAATCCCTTACGCCAGTCAGCCGCATAGTTCTCGAGACGAAGATTATTGACCACCTCCAAAGGGTCGAATGGGAGGTAGATCGTTCCGTCTTTAAGTTGGACATCGCACACAGCATTCAGGTGCTCGCCAGGAGGATGCGCAGCAGGTTCACGACCTATATATCTTCCGTAGCAGATAGCTCCGCGTCCAAACTGGAAGTAACCGGCGTTTACGGAGAGAGGCCCTGTTTGGGCGAAGCTCAGGTATTGTTCTGGGCATCGATAATATTCAGTGAGGCAGCTAAGCATGCTCTGGGTCTTCTGTAGTTCCAACCCAATGACCGGAAAGCGCGGGCCAGACTAGATGCGGGCCGATTGTGAGTCTATTGGAGTGAATGTAGCCCCGCTAGACCCAGTGCGGTGCAGATGTCGGAAACCTAACGTTGCCGCTAACCATCTCCGCGACGGTGCAAGGTTAAATCTTTCTTAGAATTACTTGTTCCATTAACACTAACTTCGCCGCAGGTGGTCAAGACGCACACCCGTCACCCGGTTATGCGCCCCAGCAGCAATCATCAAACCCGCGCCAAAATCACCGCTTGATTACGAACTAATTGCTCGCGGCCCTGCTCAGATTGGCATCGCAATTACTCGAAGTGATTGCTAAAAATGTGATTGTACTGATCATCTAGCGCGGTGCGACAGGCTTTCGCATTTCGCTCAAGCTGTATTTTTGTGCTCGCCGCTTGTTTTCGTAAAACACCGAATTGTCCGATCATCTTTTCGAGATCAATACGCTCAATATTCTGGCAGAATTCCACCAACCCCGCGTCTGCCATCAGGGCGTCAACTTTTTCGTGATAGGAAATCGCCAGCACCGGCTTACCGAGCATCAAAGCCAATAAGATGTTATGAAACCTGCTGGCGACAACGAGATCTGTCGCCGCGAGTTGTGATAAAACCTCTTCCACAGAAGAGGCTGGGGCATCGATGATGCTACCATTACTGCAGTTGAAGCCCCGCTCTTCGAGGATTATTCGGAGGTCCTGTCTCGCACGCTGGTCATAGCTCACATCGCCGATGAGCAGCCGTACTGTATACTTCCTCTCGAGCAGCCAGGCCACGAAATTCGCTACCTTCTTCAGATAGTCGCGATAAATAGTCTCATCTTCGGATGAGTCGCAGCGCCTGTTGAAATACGTTATCAGGCCAAGGCCAATGATCGGTTTGTCGCCGCTGTGATCAGAACCCCGCGGCAGCGTATCTGTCGGAAAGCTGAATGCCAGGTCCGGATACACGTGGTCCCCTTCGGCATGGAAACGTATGCTTTGCAAATAATCCTTCGAGAACTCATCGCGATAGGATCGGTAGTCGGCGCACGACAGCGCCGCTTTCACGAAATACCTACTGAGGGCTTGACGAAGCGGCCCTGCACCAACACTGAGAAATATGACTTTGCATCTGCACAATTTTGCCGCAATTGTCCACTTCAAAATTTCGTAGTGTAAACCGAGAGGAGCGATACCGAAGTCTCCCAGCATGCCTGTTCCTGCCATTACTAGCAGGTCGACGTCTTTTAGCCTGGCGATCACCTTGCACCATCGAAACAACTCCATCGGAACGCCAACGAAAATTCTTCTTAGCAATCGCAGAGTGCGATTCTTAATTGGCGAAAGGGGCATTTCCTTGATCAGGGAGCTAGGTATTTTGTAGGCCGAGCGCGTCTCCTCCGGCCCCGGACAAATGCAACTTATCTCCGCATGCGGAACATACCTTCGAATGTTGTATAGCAGCGCTTGCAGCGTGCATTCGTTACCAAGGTTTCCAACACCAAAAGCTCCGAACAGCGCGATCTTGTGCCGCGTGGGTTTGGTTCCTGCGAGTGGCGATCTGCGCATAAAAACCTATATACGGTTGCTATTTCACGTTTTGCTTAAGTCGAGGCTAATCGCCGCGCTTTTGGTTACGGAAGATTTCCACAAACCGCGAACCAGATTCAAATAGAGAGTTTTCTGCCCCCCGACAAACAACAGCAGCCCGAAGAAGATGATTAAAAGCACACTGCTCTCGAGAACGAGCCTCGGCAAAGGCGCCAATGATTGCTCGCAGGCTGCCCCTACCACGAAGGCAAGCCCTCCCGCCAAAATGCCGCAGGCGAGCGGCCGCATCAGGGTCTGCAAAACATCCCAGAAGGAGACTGCTGTTCCTCGGACGCACCATGCAATAAAAGGGATGACCCACAGGACCATCACCGCGGAGTAGGCGAATGCTACTCCTTTGGGTCCATAAGGCAATCCAACGAAATAGCCCGCGATGATTGTGGGAGAGAAAACCAGGGCGATGTTCAGACTTCTCCTCACCAATCCCAAAGAGTAGAGCAACCACCCCATAGGATTGATGAGAGCAAAGACCATAATCGTCGGGGCAAGAAAGCGAAAAATGACTACTGCACTCATCCACTTTGGCCCCAGCAGAACGTAAACAACGTCCTTAGCAAAAATCACACAGGCTAACGTCAGAGGTAATGTCATCGACAGAACCAACGAGTAACCCTTTAAGAAGTAGCTCCTAAGGCGCTTCGGGTCGTCTTGAAGTCGCGACAACGCCGAGAATGCCACCTCTCCTACAGTTGAATTCAGATTGTCCGTCGGGATATTCGTCAGCTGATAGGCTCTCCCGTAGATTCCGAGGACGCCACTTCCCCAAAATCTGCCGATTAGGACTTTATCGATGTTATATGCAACATAAGCTATGATGCCATTTAGGCTTACCATTCCCCCAAAGCGCAACATAGATCGAATGCCGGTACGCCTCTTTGGCATGCCAGGTACCCAGCCGGCGGTCAGCCACGCTGCAATACTTGCTGTGAGTGGCATAACGACCGTCATTGCCGCGAGAGCCCAGTACCCGTACCCGGCCTTAGCTCCTGCAATGGCAACAGCGGTGCCGGCGATTAGGGAGACAACCGCGATTACGGATATCGCCGTAAAGCGCATTTGGCGTTGGAGAAGAGCTGAATGTTGCACCCCTGCCGCGTTGAAGACGAATCCAGCAGCTAGAACGGCCGTTACAGCAAAAAGCCGGGGCTCGTGATAGAAACTCGCGATAAGCGGAGCCGCTGCGAGCGTTAGTAGTCCAAGGAGCGCGCCCACCAATATGTTAATCCAGAATAATGTCGAAATTTGTTCGTCCGTTACCTTGGTCCGCTGGACGGCGGCAGACGAAAGCCCAAAATCCTTTAGCAGATTCAGGACTCCCGTGAACGCGGTGACCATGCCCACCAACCCGAAGTCTCTCGGACTCAGGAGGCGCGCCAGTATCATCAGTGACCCGCCACGAATGAGAAAATTAGCCGCTTGGGCGCAGACCCGTGCAAGACCACCGCGAATGGTCCGCTCTTTTAAATCCTTCATCGTGTTTTACGCACCCTCGGAAATATCGATAGCCTATGAAACCAAATCAACGTGCAGATCCGACAATGACGGGCGATAGGCCGGAGCTTTCCGCCAAAAGACGCACTAAGCCTTTGTATTTTGAGGCTTAAGCTCCTCCAGAGAAGTTGTTCCGTCGTAATGCAATCGCTGGCCGTTCGTTGCGGGAGAGACTACCTGAAAGGCAGCTGCATAGCGAGTTTGCCAATCTCTTCTTCTCTTGTTCAGAGGCTCCAAGCCCGCGTACTCGAAGGGCCACTGGCCTCTCAAGCAAGAGTCCCCGTCATGAATCTCCTCAAGTAAGTCGGCAACTGGCTCCCACCCGAGGTCACAAGCAACCTTCTGGCGGATATCCAAATCGATTCCCGACACGATAAGAAGTCCTCGAGAAACGACAAGGGAGACGATATTTCGCAGGCATCGCTCCGCCTCCGAGCGCTCCATGTGACAGAGGAAGTTGCTGGCGACAACGATATCGTGAAGGCCCATTTTATCCGCAATCTCGGCCTCTCTCACGTCCGCAACTCCCCAATCGATTCCTTCCCTGAGCCAATCCTTTACGACAGCGGCATCTTCGTGAAGGTCAAAAAACTCAGCCATTTCCCGTTCCGTCATCCGCTCAAATATTTCTGAGCCGACAAGATCTGAACCTGGTTCGCCGACACGCCAGTGCCCTGCCGCCATGCAGTCGCGAATGTGATTAAGGGCCAACTTCGCGTTTCGCGGGTAAACTCCACGCCGCGCAAATTCCACCGCCTCATTCGAAACATCGACAGCATGAACGACAAGCCTTAGGTCTGGCCTTGCCTTCCTTATCGCCCACGCAATCGAATACACCTCCGCACCAGTGCTGCAACCCAGCACCGCGACTCGAACCGTATCGCCAGTTTTCTTGCAGCTAAGCAGGCGTTGCATCAAATCTAACTGAGGACGGTTCCGGAGAAAAAACGTATTGGGCGCCTGCGCGCGAACACCCTGTATGCGAGCTAATCCGTGTAAAAAGCGACCGTACCACTCGAGCGGCCGAAGGCGGACAAGGGATGGAGAAAGAGTCTTCCAAAGACGTTGATTGAGCCGCAGAAACGCATTGGTAGGTGATTTTCCGAAAACCCGCATCCTAACAAACCGCGTCAGCCAGGAATCGCCAGCAAGTGGCCATGGTGCATCTTTGCCGACTACGTCACGATTCCATCTCGTGAACTTGTCTTTCCTCCTAGGCCAGCGTCGCTTGCAAAACCCCAGCATTGTCATCCGGCCAGAGTAGGAATATTCGACACCAGCAGGGGCCTCGACCAACATGCCGGCACGAACGCCATGTGTACGACCTTCAATCGTAAAGGAGCCGCTTCCGGCGAGCACATAGTATATGCGTGTAACGCCTTTGCAGATCATGAAGGTGTCGTGCCCAGTCTCGGACTCAATGTACAGAACCTCCAGATCTTTGTTTCGCAGAGCGCCAAAGGAATACCCGAAAAGACCTTTACCGCGAAAGGAGACTGAGGCTGGCAACTCGTGTACGTAAGACATAACTGTTTAATCCTCGAAGTGATATAGCATGCTGGAAACGAAAACCATCAACGCCAAAGGATTCTGAAACTGCGTCGCACGCAGAGAAATCCTTTCGTCCGGATTGCTACGAATTCGTCAACGGCAGAAAGCGACAGCTCAGTGCAAATAATGTTCAATCCTGTTCTTAAGGACACGGAGTTGCAGTGCTGGTGACAAAACAGTCCGCCAATTCTTGCAAACGTAGCTCACGGTCTGCCATTGCTGGCAAAGGATTGAGCCCCGCAACTCGAAGGAGTTCTTTCCATCGATACGTCCAATCCTGACGCAACAGAGCCTCACGGGCGTTCCTTTGCCCGATTGCAAGAACCCGCTCCGGCACTGCGTCTAATTTCGCAATCGCCTCCATCACGTCAGAACCATCAGGTTGGATCTTGATCACTGCATCGGCCCAAGGAAACATTTTCGAGAATGAATCACATCTCGGGGCCTGCCCGAGCATAACCGTGCCCGCCGCTGCTCCTTCGTAGTAGCGATGCCCGATTTCCTCCTGTCCTTGAGTTTCGTCCGAAAGGTTCACCTTTCCCGGCGCCACCATGAAATATTTCGATCGCTTGGCTACGTTGGAGAAAAGATCGCGATGTTCCCTGTAATCGTATACATCCGAAAGGGACCCTCCGAACGTGTCGTGAAAATAGAAGATCGATCCGTTCTTGGCTGCCTTGGATAGCTCTCTGTGAATTCCCTCGTACCTCCGCCCAATACTGTAGACATCAACCACGCGGGAGTGGGCATTCGGAAATGGACTGAACCGCAGCGTATCCACACCGGCCGGAAGCCAGTGGCAGGGTTTGTCAATGGCCTTCGACAGGGCTTCGACCGTGCCCTGGCAACTCACAAATACGTGATCGAACTTTTTCAGCGCATGAATCCAATGTTCGAAGTGAGGTATGTCTGCCGCCCATAATTCGTCGATCCAGCACACCTTGACTTTGCACTTGTCCTCCCAGCCCTCAATGGCATTGATATGAACAAAATCGTGGGTGTACTGACAAAAGGCAAGAAACAGATCGTATTCCTGCTTGAGTCGGACCTTTCTTAGGCCTGGATTCTGAAAGATCAGTTTCCGAGAATAATCACGGAACAGCAGCCGTCTCTGCCACTTCTCCTTGAATTCATATCTGGGGCCCGGTTCGAGACAGATTAGATCCACATCGTCCACTTCTTTGAGGACGTCCTGCGCTTCGTAATGTCCACAAAGGAAGATCTTCTTCTTGAAGAGTCTGCCCGACGGCATGCAGATACGAGGCTTTCGTGCAGACATCGCGCCATGGAAAGGCTGTCTCAAAGAAGTGGATGTTTCGGTCGAACTCATTTCCTCACTCGCTGAGCCGGCTATTCATTCACTGGGTGAGCAGCTGCGAAACGCCGCTGCCCGTTGCTCCCCAGGCTTACGTTCAGATATTGGGGCAAAATATTGAAGAGGACAATGTTTAGACACCGCAAAACCGCGTATTGGTCAAGTTCACAATTTGGTGACCCACAATGGCTGACTGCTTGATTCACTTTTCATCTTGGCGGGTTTGAAGCTGAGATTCAGATCGATGTAAGGCAGTCTACCCAACATGGCGGTAGAGCATCTTCCCTGTTAGTGCAAGCAGTTTATTCGGCATGTGAGAAAGAGCTCGCTTTGCAATTTTGAGGCGCCACCCTTCGACTGACTCGGGACCGGAAGCATTGGGAAAGTAGGAATACACCAGTCGTCTTGATTGGCTGACCCAGTGGTCTTTGAACTCAAGGAGTCCCCTGTGATCTTCCTGCGTTCGGCCCATGTCAAGTGCTGTTGCGCCAGTTGCCTTCGCCGCAACAATGGCATTCCACAGCAGCCACGGCGTAGCACCAAGGTTCTTGAAGCGCACGTCCGAGCAGCTGTATTTGTAATAAAGAACATTCCGGAATCGCAGGGTCAGAATGGCGGCGATAGGCACGCCGCCATACTGCGCGACTCGAATCTCTGCCGCGCCGCCCAAGCAGTGAACCAGGTTTTTGAACCAAGTGTAGGGCGTCGGCGGCACCCCTTGTCTGCCGCGCGTAGCCACGAAAAGACCGTAGAATTCTCTAAGGAGCTCCTCAGACCTACCCAATTTCTCGGTTAAACCAGCTCGCTCCGCACGACGAATGCGCCGCTGAACGCAATCCTTGTCCAAACTTGAAAACACCTCGTTCAGTTCTGGACGGAGATCGAGAACATGAAGAAAGTAACTGGGACGGGGTCGCGAATTCTTCACGTCGGTTATTTTCTCAAGGTTTGCGCTAGTAGATCGAATCTCCATATATCTCCAGCGCTCGTGTTCCAGGCGAGTTTGCAGATACCGAACCAGGAAGTTCAGGTCCTCGCGTGAGTCGCAAAGAGGCTCACAGTGATCTGAAAAGGGTAGGGACACGAGGCGGGAACCTGTGATCCAACTGTCCACGCGACAAAACACGAGCCCATTTTTGAGTGCACCACTCGGAGACGATGTCGTAAATACCACCGGCTCGTACTCGTAGGTGCGTTTCAGGGCCTGCAGCCAAGCCACGGTATGAAACACGGAAGCATCGGGGTGCCGGCCTGCGAATTCTCCCCAACGCGGATCCTGTAACGGATTAATTTGGTGTATCACCTTTGGCGGCGTCTCGGTGAAGAATCTATCTGAAAGATAACCTCGGATACTCTGGATCGCACGTCTGCACCTGACCAGTTGCTTGAGAGGCAACCCTCTTGGCCGTGGCTAAGCTTTTAGATCCCTTGCTTTCAATGCGCTCACCCAGGGTCGGCAATCCTGAAAGACAGGATCATTCATGGCGCGAGCGAAGAACGGCTCTAAACGCTCTATTCCCGTCTGAGAAAGGGCGACGACACCGGGGAACAATAGATCACGCTTGTTAAATGCGGGCGGCACCCCCTCGGACGTCAGTACGTGACCGCCGGCAGACAGCATAAGTGCAACGCCGCCGGCGACGTCCCATTCATGCTTGGGCACAAGAGTCCAGGTGGCGTCGGCTTTTCCGGCGGCTACTAGAGCGAGTTTGTAAGCAACCGAACCTACTGGCTTCGTCTTGAACGGAACTCCTCGAAACCTCTCCCACTCCCCTCGTTTCACTTCACTGCGACTCGCGAGGGTCAAAGGTTCCCCTGATTGAAAGTCAGGATGCTGAGCCTGGTGCTTGGACTCACATTCATAAACAACTCCGGCTCCTTGAGAGCCGTAAAACATCTCTTCGGTCATCGGATTGCAAATTCCCCCTGCCGCAAATTCACCGTCTTCCAGCAGGGCGATGCTGATGCACCACTCCGGAATTCCCGAGATATATTCCTTGGTGCCGTCCAGCGGATCAACGAGCCAGATACGTGACCGATGCAGACGGTCGTCACTGTCGGCGCTTTCCTCGGAGAGCCACCCCTCGCCGTCACGCACCAGCATTTCAAACAGCAATTGATTGACAGTGCGTTCCGCGTCAGTGACCGGATCTCCGCCGCTCTTCCATTCCACTTGAACGCAGTCCGCCGAACGTGAGCGGTAAACCTTTTTCGCAGCCTCCAGTGCTTCTAAGATTCGGGCAAGATCTTTTTGACGTGTATCCATCATTCTCCGAGTCGAACGCTCAGGCTTCGAACCGCAAGCAATTCATTCCAACGATCCTGTGAGGACGTGTTGCACGACGAGAAAGTCAAAGCATCGAAATGCGGATCACAACCAAAAGGGAGAATTGAGCTGTCGCCAGCCACGTTGTTCGCATGAAGGTGACGAACTGAAAGGCGAACAAAGCTCCGGAATTGAACCTGTCGATGGTTCCAAGCCGGGATGGCCCGCTCCAATTGTGGCGAGAACCACTGCACGCACGAGAGCGCTACCGGCCAGCGGTCATGGGCTTTAGACTGTGCCCGCCGCTTCTCCCACGTATCCCTGCTTTTCCAAATACAGCAAGATCTCTTGTGCAGCTTCCTCGGGGGTGACGTTTGTCGTATCAATTACAATATCGGCATCCGTCGGTGTCTCGTAGGGATCGGAAACACCTGTGAAATTTGGGATAAGGCCGGCCCGGGCCTTTGCGTAAAGGCCTTTACGATCACGCTGTTCGCAGATCTCTAGCGACGTCGCTGTGTGAACCAGAATGAAGCCGCCGTTGCCGTCGATCGATTGACGCACTTCCTTCCGGATATTGTCGTACGGGGCGATAGGGGCACAGATAGCGATCCCGCCATTCTTCGTAATTTCTCGGGCCACGAATCCGATGCGCCGAATATTCAAATCGCGATGCTCCTTGGAGAAGGTAAGCTCGGATGAGAGATTTTTGCGCACGATATCGCCGTCTAACAGTGTGACCGGCCGCCCGCCCATTTCCAAGAACTTGACAAGCAACACGTTCGCAATCGTTGATTTTCCTGAACCAGACAATCCCGTGAAAAAAACCGTGAGTCCTTGCTTGTGGCGCGCGGGGTATGTGCGGCGAAGTTCCGCGACGACTTGCGGATAGCTGAACCAACTCGGTATATCTCGGCCCCCGGCTAGACGATCCCGGAATTCTGTGCCCGAAATGCTTAATACTCGGCTTTCCTGGGGAACTTCATCCTCGGGAACATATACGTCCTGATCTTGCAGATATTTCATTTCCTTGAAAGGAACCATGGTGACGCCGATCTCTTGTTCATACTTTCGTAGAAGATTCTGCGCGCCGTAGGCGTCATAGAACGGTTTCCCTTTGGAATCCTTTCCCGGGCCGGCATGGTCTCTCCCCACTATAAAATGCGTGCAACCATAATTCTTGCGAATGATTGCATGCCAAACCGCCTCGCGTGGCCCGCCCATGCGCATCGCCAGCGGGAGTAACGCAAGCTTGACTGTATTTGGAGGATAATGGGAGACAATCGACTGGTAGCAGCGCACGCGCGTGTAGTGATCGACGTCGCCCGGTTTCGTCATGCCCACCGACGGTTGGATCAGGAGATTTGCAGAGGCTTCTTTCGCGGCACGGAAAGTCAACTCAACGTGGGCGCGGTGCATGGGGTTACGAGTCTGGAAGGCAACCACGCGGCGCCAACCCAGCCTCGCGAATTCCGAGCGCGTTTCGGCGGGAGTCAGTCGTAGGCTCTTATAGTCATAATGGGAAGGAAGCTGGATACCTTCCAGCTTACCCGAGACATAAAACGGACTCGTTTTTTCAATCGTGTAGCTAACCCCTGGATGCTTACGGTCCGCGGTCCCGAAAACTTGCTTTGCTTCCCATTCTCGATCCGGCTGCCAGATTTCTTCCACATGAAGCGCCGCGAGCATCACGCCTTCTGCATCGCGAAGTGCCAGAACAGTCCCGGGCTTGAGCTGTTTGGCAAGGCCCTCTGAGATGTCGAGAACAATGGGCATGGGCCAAACTAAACCATTCTTAAGGCGCATGGACGAGCAGACCGATTCATAGTCAGCTTGGCCCATGAATCCCTGCAGCGGCGAGAAGGCTCCGCACATCAGCAGTTCCAAATCGCACGTCTGCCTGGCGGTAAGATCCCAGGAGAGCCAATCTTTCGAGGCGATGCGGAGCTCTTCTCTCCGTCCGGATTCGACAATCAAATCAACAAGGGTGCCGCCGTGCGGTTGATTCAAATGTTGGACACTATTCATTTGGAAATCCTTGCGTGAGAATGGCCTTCCATACGCGTTGTTCGCAATTGCGTTATCAACGTGATCAACTGGTGCTCAAAAAGGCTTGGAATGAGCGGTGAAATCATTTGTTTTCTCCTTTTTCTGCTGCAGAAAGTAATGTCGGATTTCGTGGGATGGCGGTCTCGGAGGACTACCTCCGTCAACCACTCGTTCCTCTGTTGCCTGATGGGCGAGCGGAAATGCCCTTGGCTGCGCCAGGCAAGCTCTACACCTTCGGGAGGCATCCGTCGACGACCAATCGAGCCATGGTCCCACCCGCTGTTACACTCCTGTTAATCTCTCCTCCAGGAGTTCACAAATAGTGTGACCAATCACGATGTGCATTTCCTGAATTCGCGGCGTCGATTTGGAGGGAACACACAGGCACAGGTCGCATGCCGTTCGCATTTGTCCCCCAGATTCGCCTGTGAGTCCGATAACCGACACCTTTGTCTCCCGAGCAGCCTGAATTGCCCGCAGAATGTTCGAGCTATTGCCGCTGGTGGAGATGGCTACGAGTGCATCGCCTGGTCGGGCATGAGCTTTGAGCTCGCGGGCAAAAATATGTTCAAAACCGTAATCATTCCCGATCGCCGTAAGCGCTGATGTGTTGGCGTGTAAAGCCAGGGCCCGGAGTGGGCGCCGTTCGCGAAAGAATCGCCCGGTAAGCTCGGCTGCCAAGTGCTGCGCATCGGCCGCAGAACCCCCGTTTCCCGCGAAAAACAATTGACCGCCCGCCGCCAGTGAAAAGTACATCAAATCAACAGCATTCGATACCTCCGCCGCCAGTCTGGGAAGCGCCTTAGCTACATCGATGTGTTCTCCCCAAATCGCTGTGATCCTATCTAACTGTTTTGCCAAGCTTTGCAAGACGGCACCTTCCAATCAATCGCTGGGAAATCGGCCACAGCGCGCACGCGCTACTGCAAAATCTAATTGGAAACAAAGGCTTACGAGCCCGGTTCCATGGCAATGGATGATCTCCGATGTTTGGTTTTCAGGCAATTTGAGTAAGCCAAGCTGGGAGATCCCGATAGCCTCTTTGGCAGAGCATCTCCCGCAATTTCTGGTTGCGGCTCGCGTAGCCGCGCTCAAGCTCAACACCCACAGACTGGGACAACGGGGTATCTGCAGAACGTTCTTCGTTTACGCGAAGATAGACGTTCCTGATCCAGTGCTTGAGATTTATGTGCTTTCT
This sequence comes from Candidatus Acidiferrum sp., assembly GCA_036518275.1. Lineage (GTDB taxonomy): Bacteria > Acidobacteriota > Terriglobia > Acidiferrales > UBA7541 > Acidiferrum. Next base: position 33,694 of record DATDNK010000342.1, on the reverse strand, counting down.
CCAAAACGGCTCAAATGCATCGTTGATACGGCTGGCCATCCTGAACAGCGTGTCGTTCTTGTGTTTGACTGTACGGTTCTCTTGAGTGAATTCAATGCTCTTGTATACCGACGCATCCAAACCGAGCCACTTGCACACTTCCTCCACAACAGACCTGGGATCCCGGCTTACATGTTCAAAGAAACTGACGTGGATGCTCTCAGGAAATACTCGATACCACTCTTCAAGATAGTCTGCATAAAATCCCTGCGCCAACCCGCGGGCAAAGATGCTCGTGCGATAAACGTCAATTGGCTTTCCATTTTTCGACGGCAGGATGGCAGAAAGTTCCTCCAAACCGCGCTGGGCATACTCGTCAATACTCATGGCGGCTGGCAACTCTCCGCTGCGCCTCCTCTGATGAAAGTAAGACACCATCCTGGTGATTGGGTCGCGCAAAACGAATATGATTCGGACCGGCCCAAGGCACCGATGGATTGTCTCGGCTATTCTCGCGCCTCCAAAGATGTACCGTGGTGATGCCTCCATCCGATACTGCTGCTTCCTATAACGCTTGAAATACTCGGCATACACATCGATTGGCTCAAGCGCATTTCCCATCATCACAGGAAGAAAGTAGTTCGTCTCCTTAATCGTCGATGCGCATATTTCCGGATGCTCAGACAAATAAGTAAACAGTGAAGTTGTGGCCGACCGATTCACGCCCCCGATAATCAAGTTTGCTAGAGGCAGTCCGGTCTGCGGATCGTTCTGAGATTCGACCATCTTCATCGCTCCCTTTTGCGTCGTAAGCATGCGCGCTCTCTATGCCACCTTTAGCTTGATGCTAGTCGCAAGATGTAAGGTATCGTGGAAACCAGTTGTAGAATGAGCCCTTGTTCCTGCTGCCCAAGCGAAACCTCATTCATGAGGCGTTGTAGATGCCTGGCGGTTCAAAGCTTTTCGTCGTTCGCATGTGCGAATCAAATCCGTATACACACTTGTGGTGGCTTGGCCAACCACTTCCCAAGAATGGCGGTTTACCGCAAGAGAGCGCACCACGTCGCGTCGAATGCCCAACTCTTTGTACAAATCGCTGGCGAAATAGCGCTCGATCACTGCAGCTAGCTCAATCGGATCTTCAGGCTTGAATACAAACCCCGTCTCGCCCTCTATGACATCTTCTTTCAGTGATCCGACGTCGGCCGCAAGAGCAGGCAAACCAAAATTATAGCCCAAGAACAATACACCGCTTTGATAGATGCTCCGGTAGGGCAAGACCATGACATCCGCTGCCTTGAAATAAACTTCCACCTCGTCATCCGGGACGTAGTCTGTCCTGACTAGAATTCGCCCATCCTGGACATATCCACGGATCTGTTCTTGAATTTCCTCCCAGTATTTCTCGCAACCCTTTCCGGGCTTTCCCGCTATAACCATCCGGTATTGTTCGCTCTCTTTTGCCAAACGTAGAAAGGCTTCCACAAGGTATTCAAGCCCTTTGTAAGGCCTGATTTTCCCAAAAAATAGAATCGTCTTATCAGCGCTTGGGAGTCCTAGCCGCCCCTTTGCTTCGTTTGGGGAAAGACTTGTGCTCGGAACCTGGTTGTTGATGCCGAACGGAATGACACGGACCTTGTCGGCTTGCGCGCCGAATTCCTGTATGAGTTCAAGCTGCATCTCTTGGGTGTGCACAAAAATACAGTCGGCAAGCCGATATTGGATTCGCAACGTAAATCGATTGAAAAAGGTATCTTTCGAATTTCGCCTACCGAGGTTCACATTATGAGCGGTTAGCACGACCCTTTTATTCAACATCCTGTAGTACAACATGAGGATGGTCCGATCGAAAAGTTCGAACTTGTTGTTCCAAAGGACGTGAAACACTCTTGGCTTAGCCATCGCTGCATAGCGGACTAGCCTTGCGTAGTATGCGCAAATCCTGAAGACCTTGCTTGCGACTCCCGCATTGGAGTGTTGTTCGCCGCGCAGCTTAAAGAGCCTGACTTGGGAGGCGTCGCGGAATTCGGGAAAGTCCAGTTCATCGCTTCCAATTAGATCGACAACAACTCCCCTGGAGATGAGCTCTTTTACGAGACCGAATACATACGGCCTGTCGGAACCGCCGGTAAGCACCGCTACTGCGACTGGAAGTTGTCCACCCTTGCTCAAAACGACATCCTTTCGTGCGGCAGAAAAGGTGAATCGATCGGCGATGGCTGCACCGCGTCTAAAGCAGGAATTCGCCACTGGCCGCAGACTTCACTTCGTTAGTCCTGGCACCACAGCTGGTTCATCCCTCTTTGCGCATTACCAGAACATCAAATCTGAAAATCCTGAGTAATTTCTCACTTGGCGGCATCCTGTCCCAAGACTGGTCACTGGGACAGTTGAAATCTATGTTGTCCGCGAGCAGAATCATCATTGTATAAGTGGGGGATCGTCGGAAGGGACGGAAGAAATGTCCAAAGTGGTGAAGTGTTTCATTTTGTTTTTTCTGACCTCGTTATGCCTTCCCACGGCGCTGCGCGCCCAGGTCATAAATGCAACGAGCTGCGCTCAGTCGGACGTTCAGACCGCCTTAAATTCCGTAACTGCATCGACAGCAACGGTAAATATCCCCGCCGGAACCTGCCAATGGACGACCGCCATCAACTACACGGCTCCGGCCGCAGTAACGAGCTTAACGATTCGAGGCCAGACGACATGCACAGGCAGTGGCGACCCTGCTAACAACAACCTCGCCTGTACGGACAACACAATCATTAAGGACGGCACAGCAGCTAACGGAGATTTCATGCTGAAGTTGTCGGCCAGCGGATTCATTCGACTGACGGGCATCACGTTCCAGTCCAGCACGACGAAGAACGACGGCGTAGTTATGATAAATGGCGGTACTGGAGCCAACGAGATTCGCATAGACCATAATCGCTTTAACAGCGACACGGGCGGGACAGCTAGTGCGATGCTGGACGTTAGCGGCTGTTCCTATGGCGTGGCTGATCATAACATTTTTCAGAATCTCACGGGAACGACTGGCTTCGGCATCGTCCCCTACAACGGCGTGAATTGCAACGGGAACGAAGGCAGCAACCAAGATGGCGCTTGGGCAGTGCCGACAGGCTTTGGTGGTGCCAACTTCCTTGTCGTAGAGCAGAACCTCTTCCAGAACAACACAGCCGGGATTGGCTCGAACCAAGCAGTTGACTGCGACTTCGGCGGAAAAGCGGTCTATCGTTTCAACACGTTCTTCAACGGAGCTCACCTTCAGACACACCCAACGGGAAGTGGCGTACAGCTTCGCGGGTGTCGAGCGACAGAGATATACAAGAATCAGTGGATTGTCACGATACCGTTCACAACCGCGTTCTCCAACACGAACTTCTTCTTCAGCAGCGGCCCCGCGCTCATCTGGGGGAACAATCCAGTGGGACAGGGATACGCCAGTTGGGTGCAACTGACCGATTGCCGCTCTCCGTCAGGCAGTAGCAGGTGCGGTTACTCGCCTCCTACTCCTCCTAACGGATTTGGATTCTGCGGCAGTGGAAGCGGATGGGACGGCAACACTAACGCCAGTGGGTATCCCTGCATCGACCAGCCCACACGCGGGCAGGGCGATCTGTTAACTGGCAGCTTTCCTACAAAGTGCGACCAGACGACGGGATGCTCAACGTTCAACGGAACTTGGCCACACCAGAAACTAGAGCCGCTTTATTTCTGGCTGAATCAATTTCAGCCACTTGGCGGCGGCAACGACAATGGCCTTATCGTGCTTAATGGCAGCATCTGGACGCAGAATCAGGATTACTATGTTTCGTCAGACCCTAACTCCCCGACGGACTGTACGGGTTTCACGGGAGCGACTGGTGTTGGCTGCGGAGCACGCTCAGCGCGGCCCGCGACCTGCACGAGCGGAGTTGCTTACTTTTCTACAGACCAAGGTAGCTGGAACACCAGCGGGAACGGAGCAGGAAACGGGGTGCTGGATATTTGTAGTAGTACGAACACTTGGACGAATGCCTTCTACACGCCCTATGCGTACCCGCACCCGCTCACTCTCGGCTCGGGAACGCCTCCTGCTGCTCCGACGAATCTTAAGGCTGTTGTTAATTGATCTGGATCTAAATTTTCTAGCCTCTTATAGCTAGTGTCTTGAGTTGTAGTTCGTTGAATAATGTGTCGACTTCTCAGCGTTGCAAATAAAGAACTCACGCCAATCGCAAGGCATACCGAGCAATGGCATTGTGCAGGAGATCATATCCCCTTCTTAAAGCACTTTGCTTGAGGCGCAGCGTCTCTTTTCCAAGGACTTGAACCAACTCCGTGTCAGCTGCGCGAGCGTGTCTCAGCAGAGCAGCCTTGTATTTCTCTGCCGCTCGGAGCGGGGCGAGGTAGATCTTGGCAGGAGTGATTGCGAATGGGACTATTGCGTCAGTCCTGCGGAGGAAATCGTGGACGGCAAAGCTGACATCTGCCCATCCAGGATTGAAGAAGTCGTCGACGGCGATTATTCCGTCGGGCGTCAGCGTCCGCTCTGCGAGCCGCAGGTCGTTCTCGACGCCATTGTAAAGGTGACTGCCATCGATGCTATAGAATCTTACAGGCCCGGTCGCTCGGGCGAGAATGTCGGCAGGCTCGACGCCCATTGAGGAAGTTTTGAAAACCTCCTGATCCGTGAGCTTGACACCCAGCCGCCTTGCATTTTCGAACATGGCGAGGTCACGCCCCGCGTGCTCGGTGCTGGCGTTCAACCTATCATCCTCAAACAAATCTATTGCCAGCGAGCATTCGCCCGGACGACGAGCAAGCGCAAGCATGAGGAACAGCCGCCCGTGGTGAACGCCGATCTCGCATAAATGACCCCGGATGTTGCTCTCGTTTTGATAAGAGAGGAGCGCGCCTATTACCCTTGCGTCTAAAGGTGTCATGTAGCCTTGGACTGTAGGCATCCATCGTGTAATGTATTTGTCAAAAGAAATCGGCTTGCTCGCCATCGGACCTCTCTACGAAGCTGAATGTCAACGCGGATCAAGGAAAAGGCGGTGCAGGATTTCGAGGGTTAGCGCCATGTGGATTTCGGCGGTATAGTTCCGGTTACCTTTGAGGTGGTCCCTCACTATTCCCTCAAGTGCTTTTCGTTCAATGTATGGCCTCGAAAGACTGCACGGATCGAGCAACATTTCCCGGACGTACCCGGCAAGGGCGTCTCGATACCAAACGCGGAAATGATAGAACTTGTGCCGACCGAGAAACAGTCGCTCAAGGTGGAACGACGAAAAGAGGTGGTCGATCTGGGCGGCCAACTGCGGCATTCCGTAGTCGTAGGCATATTCAGCTTTAAATTGAAATTTGAGGAGAGAGTGGGAAAACGCGCCCAAAAGGCGCCGCTTGTCTCCGCGCACGCCGCGATCCGTTGCGAACCGCAACAGGTCCGGATTGCCGTCGGCAATCAGTCGAAAGGAAACCCCATCGCTCGAGAGCGCGGATTTCGGCGCGCGAAAAACTGTACGGACAAAGTCGTTGTCAAGATAGGGGGAGCGCACAGCAAGTTGTGTCTGCTCGAGCGCTAAGATCCCGGAGTGGTACCAAGGGGCCTGCTTGAAGGCGGCGAAGGAAACCGGGTGCGCGCGAAGAACACTCCCGTACGTCTCGGCTCCCTGGTCCACATAAGAGCGCAGTTCAGGTTGGAACAACCAATGCCTGTTCATCTCAGGTTTGAACGCTCGGACCCCGCGAAGAACCTCTCCGCCAAAGACCCCGCTTATTCGCACCGGGGCGACTTGGCGCGCCTTTTCATTGACATAGAGTATCGGGGAAAGGCCCACATCCGTGCACCCGTCGGTGAGGTACACAGTGCGCTCAGCATAATGTGCGAATCGCGATAAGAATCCCTGGTCGGCGGCGATGACCTGAAACGGCTGCTTGCACGCTTTTGCCACGTTCCGCGCGACGCGGACATCCTGGTTTTCGTGGAACATGCTGCCGAAGGTGTAGCATGGAAGGGACCCCGGGTCAGCCTTCCGGCAAGCCATGATCATTCGGGAATCCAGTCCTCCGGTGAGCGATATACCGACCCGCTCGCGACCATTGAAATACCGAGGCAGATTTTGCGTGAAAACCTCCCGGAGTTCCCGATAATAGGATTCCGGATCAAGCGTTTCTTGGACTTCCCATTCTCGTGGATTGAAATAGCTGCTCTTGCGTTCGAGCAAGCCGTGACGAAAGGCCCACGCGGAAGCTGGCGGCAGAGCCTCGATGCCCTCAAACAGCGTCCTATTCTCCAAGACCGCTCCACAGGCGATGAACTCTCCAACCCCACGTGGATTCATCCTCCTTAGTTCAGGACGCACGGCAAGAATCGCTTTGGCCTCCGCAGCGAAATAGAAAGCGTCTTTCGAGTCGTGGAAATAGATCCGGTGCATCCCGTACCGGTCATTGAAGAGCGTTGCCGTTGCTTTGCGACGCTCTATCAGCAACCCGTGGAATCGACCATTTAACCTGGCAGGGAATGACGGACCTTCCTCGGAAATATGGAGCAGATAGGAAGCGCCGCCACCGCAAACCCCCTGACCCTTTTTCTCGAGCTGCTTTATTGCATTTGGATCAGGAAACTCCTCACCTGAGAAGATGAGAACAGAGTCTGCGCACTCATTTCGCAGGGGCATTCCGTCGGAGAAAGAGCCCTTTCTTGCAACCCACCCGACGTAGACTCCCAGAGACTCTTCGGCCCATGTACCCGTCACGCAGAAGCTTTCGTGACTCATAGCCTCGACCATCCGACGAAGTGCTTGTTCCGCCTCTTCGCGCGGCATTCTGGTGATAAGCCCGACGATTCCTGGCATGGACGTTCCTAGAGAGACTCTTCGACGGCCTTCAACTTGCGCGCGTACCAAAGACCTCTAAGTCTGAGGAGGCGTATAACAATGGGCTTTGGAATGAGCTTTATGAAGCCGCGGTGGAGTCTCAATCTCAGCACAATTCTTCCTTTAAGCGTAAGGGGAATGTAGTATCGAGGCAGGAATACCTGCTGAAACCCGTTTCGCCGCTTGAACTCGGTCATAGAGCTTCCCGGGTCATGATAAACATAATTGCAGTAGGTCAGATGGGAAATTCCCTTTTTCTCACAAACTTCGACAGCCTTTGCGATCAGCGCATTTGCCACCCTCTTGTCGTAGTGCTTCGCCATTGTAAGCTGCTGAATAATATGGGCTACGCTGCCGGCGTAAATCATCCTGATAAAGCCGATCAATTCGCCATTGTAGTAGGCGCCCAGGAAACCATTTCTTCCCGGATAGGTTGAATTTTCGTACTTCACGGTGTCGAAGCTCTTCCCATAGTGCCAAAACGGCTTGCCTCGCCTGATCGGGGTCTCGTTATAGAGGCGGACAATGCCTTCAACAAATGCGTCATCGAATTCCGCCAACTTGACGACAACCCCAACCTTACCTGCTTTCTTGACGGCCCTACGCACACTCGATTCAATACGGTTTTCCCACCAGTCAGAGAAGGTCTTTATCGGTATTACGGCGAAATTATCCAGCTCCAAGTGATAACTATACTTGGGAGTGATGGCGGGCAGATTCTGAGAAAATGTGAAGATGTCGGCGCTGAGCCCCACTTCCTTTAACTGCGAAATAAACGACTCGGGGTCCGCGATTGTTTCATCTTCTCTCAGTTCTTCATCGTGAACAGCTGCTATCTTGAACAGTTTCCCTTTCGTGATCACTGTCCGGTCGTCGATTTTCGCCGACAAGACGTGAACTGTCCTTCCGCTAACACGGATCTCGGTGTGGCCGATGCTCATGTTTTCCTCGCGGCAATCGAATGGGCGCTTAAGCTTGGTCGATCAGTTGTGAATTTATTCCGAAAACCTGCCGGTTCTGGAATAGGTTTAGGCAACTGTTCCCCCACCGCCCCAATTTTCAATGGCGATACGTTGCGGGATGGATCCTCGGTGAGTCCAGGGACGTCAATGCCTGTCAGCATGAGAATCAACCACAGCAAGCCGCCAACGAACCCTGCTTCCGTAACGTTGTAGAACAAAAGAATGGTCCAGATGGCGAGACCAAGCGAAGCAAATGCGGGCGCCGTTCTAACCCTGTCCCATATCGTCCGGTAGCTAGCGATCAGAAAACCAAGGAACAGCACTAATCCGATGATCCCCAAATTGAGATACAGGTCGAGGTAGCCGTTGTGTGCCTCCATGACTCCATGAATAACCAGCCACAATTCTCGCAACCGGGCGCCTAGGAAGAAGCTCCTATAGCCGGTGCCTATTAGCGGGTTGGTCGTCATGCCAAAGAGAGTCGCCCAGATAAAGGTTCGATTCGTAAGGGTTGGATTGCGGCCGACCGCGCCCACCAGATAAGCATTGATGTTGAACCAGTACGCCAGAGTCACATAGCAGACGAAACAGGCCGGAATAAGCACTTTGAACAGAGTAGGATGGCGCTTGACTGCTTTCGTAGCAGCTACCAGTATCATGAACGAGCCAATAGCCAGGCAAACGTTTGCAGTGGCGCTATTGCAAAAATTGAGCAGCCAAACCGTCATCGCCATGAAAATGAAGTTCACGAGCAATATCCGTTTCGTGCGTCTTTCTGCACGGTCGGGCCAACGTGTCACCGTATCCCAGAAAAAGAAAACTCCAGCGACTAGGCATGCGACACCAAGCTGGTTCTTGCCGTTGGCGGCCCCAACAGCCACGACGGCGCCAGTCCACTCGTCATAGGACCTACCCATGTCAGGGAAGTATTTGACGAGCACGATGGAAAGTGGAACCGCCAGGTAACAAAAACGCCGCAAGACTGTACGCACACCCTCGAGCGGGTGTGGGTCCGACAAAGCGACCAGCATCACCAAATAAGCCCCTAGGTCTCGAAACCACCTCTTGAAGGTGATAAGAGGAAAATCCGACCAAGATACGCTCATCAGGGCAAAGAGAAGAAATGCCATCAGGAACACGTTCCGGGCTACAAACCCCCCCCAGTTGAAGGACCGCACCATCAAGATGCCAATCGCGACCAGGGTTAGTACCAAAAAGACGTTCCGATTCAAAGGATCCGCATCCTCAAAGGCCTCAGCCGCCGTTCCTATATGAACGGCGAGCCACTGTGAAGGCATTCGCGTTCCAACGAAAAAGAACCAAAGCACTGGAACCCATAGGGCCACCGACGTGCCGCGTTTCTTCGCGGGATCCAGGCAAAGCAGAACTAAAAGAAGCAAGAACCAGACAAGTAGCGCTAACGAAGGAGGCATTGCACCGCACCCACTATCGCTCTACGGCCCTGAACTGGCTCTGCATAAACGATGGACTGCCTATGAAAACTAACATTTCTATCTTCGTTTAACTCCGATGAATGACATCTGTTCCACAAAGATGGCGAATGATTGATTTTGCTGCGAGCTGCTTCAGCAGGTCTTGAATGCTCGAAGCAGCATTGCTTCCATCGAGCGCAAAGCGCTGGAAAGAAAACGGAACTGAATCTGAACGCGCTTCACTCGTACCAAACGAGAGAACAATACTGAGGTCCCTCAAATACTTGAAAACTGAAGTCGGAACCCCACTATCATGAAAAGGAAAGGCAAAGTAGCGGCAAGGTACCCCAAGCGCTCGAATAAATAACACACTTTGGGAGACTTGCCTCCTTTGATCCTCAACCGTGATTTGATTGAAATAGGGGTGACTGTGGCTATGAGCTCCGAATTCAAAGCCAGAAGAAGCGAGCTCGGAGATTTGGGCGGTTGACAAATAGGGTCTGACGCGCCGCAAATATTCATCGAAGTCAAGCTCAAGAAAACTCGCGATCTCGTCCAAAATAGACTCATCGGCATATCGCAAGGCTTTCAATCGAGCAATCAAGCTTTCTGTCGAGCGAACGTTTAGCTGAGGCGGAATCCGCCTCGGCGCTTGTTGAGATCGTTCGATTAGCAAACTGATCTTGTGTCGCCACATGAGCCGCTTGTTATCAATAGTCGCGCTGTTCAGGAAAAAAATCGCAGGAACACCTTTATCTCGAAGGATCGGCGCAATTACGTCGTATACTTCCCGCATCCCATCATCGAACGATAAAAGGAAATAACGGGCAGACGAGTTACCGTTTCGATGCTCCGAGATCCTCTCCAGTTCAGACGGGTGTAGGGGTTTATAACGCTGACAGAGGAAGTCGATATCCGACTTAAACTTGGTGATATTCGGTATCGAGTACAGATGCTTTACGTGCAGCGGTACGACGTCACTAACGATATGGCCATAGGGAAAAAGTACACCAGCAGAGGGGCAATACTCGCGTGGCATCATCTTGCCGCAGACCTCTAAAACTGTACGCTTCAACGTCATCTGTCTATTGCAGTCCGATTTAAGCGTTTCCGAGCGGCAGAATTGATTTGAATGGGAGGCCTAATCATTGACTTACGACGCTTTGGCTTTCAGTCCCTTTTGTAATAACGACATCAACGTAGGCCTCTGGGGTACAAGTTTGGCTCTCGCCTACGTTCTGTTCCCTGTGTATTCGCATGCGCAGACCGGGCAATTCACAGCTAACATTAGATGGAATCTTCGCCCGCATTGAGGTAGGACACTCGGGATCCTTTTCGAACTCAACTGATCGCCGTCTTCTAAACCAGGAGACTGCCTCGCCCGCAGTCGCAAACCACGCGCCTCGAGCCTTCAGTTCGTCAACAAAGTCGCGATAGCATGCCCCCCAAAGCCTCTCCGGCGCAATGCTGCGATCGTGCCAGTTGATCGAAAGGCAACCTCCAAACTTGACTGCATTTTCTGCCAGGCAGTCGAACAGTGCTCTCGCCCCTTCTGCGGATAATCCTAGATGGTCAGGGTAAAAAAGCGCAGTGTCCATAATGTGCATTGGCAATTCTAGGATTCGACTCACGTCGAGCGGCTTATATACTTGCGTTGTACCCGTCCGATACCCAACTGTTTCGTTGTAACCTATGGTCGAGTCGTAGGCGGCTCCGGCTTCTTCCAGAACTATTGGTGATTTCTTATTAAAATATAGCCAGTGCATTCGCACGCCAATTTCCTTGACTCCAGTAAGGCGGCGAATTTCTTCTAATTCTTTTTTCCCCTCAGAGGGATCAAGCCAAGCATCAATTCCGTGCAGCCCGACTTCACATCCCGCATCCACAAGCTTCTGGATCGTGTTTATGAGATCCTTTGCTTCATAGCGGGCTGCGCGAAACGAAGGTGCCAGCCCGGCAGAGGTCTTACCGGAACAGTCCCTGAATGGAATTATGAAAAAGGTCGAGTGAATCCCTTTTTCGATCTGTAGGTAGCGATCACTGAATTCGCGCCAGAAGTCTTTTGCAAAACCTAAATAGACGAATGGAAGCTTTGTGATCGCCGCCCAGTTCCTGAGCACATCTCCTATGGGCATCTGCCCTTGGAAAAACTTCCACAACGAGACGAAGGCAGCACGATACAGGAACCCAAAAACTGTATGATCCCATCTATGGTGCCGGATGAAAGGATGATCGACATCGTGAGTTAAGCACGCGATAAAGCGATATCCCTCGGGAACAGGAGGAATCTCGATCAAGGGAACACCGTAATTTGTAATCAAATCTCTCAGGAGCGCGATGTGCAGCTCGAGTGTTGGTATCGCCGCATTGGAGCTCGGCTGACCTTGCACTAACAACTGGCGGATTTCACTTAAAAGGCTATACCCAATTCTAACGAACACTCCTTCGCTGTTTTTGTCTACGTATATGACGCACGCATTTGAGCTCTCGTCTCTAAGAAGTCCGCGCGATTCCTCCGCGAATGTGATCGTTTCGCCGTAAATAGGAATTCTCTGCCCGAGGTACATGAGTGTGGAGGCATGTGAGCGCTGGTCGCCAACGTGGATCTCATTCTTATCGTCAAATCGATTCTTCCTGCCCGCATACCAGAGTGTGAGTTTCGCGCTGGCGCCAAGCGGTACATCTCCTCCTGCACAGAGCAGAACATCGTACCTTTGATTCTTACGGCAAAACTCCCATGGAGTTTTGAACAGCTCGAAGAATTCGCGAACCACGTCTTGGTCCGCGGCATCCGCAATGACACCTATCATTAACTCAAATCCTCAAGTCAGGGCGACGACAGGCTCTTCATGCGCCCGGAGCCATTCTTCAAACACCACAAGGCTAAAAAGCACTTTATGATTATCGTTTCGTCCGGCAGCGTGCTGTTCGAATAACTCGCGCACGGCCTGCGGACGAAAATATTGGAAGATTCGAGATCCGCCATCGAGCAATGCATCCTTCATTCTGTTGTTCATTGCGCCCCGGAACCAGTCATCCACGACATTTACGGCGAATCCCCGTTTCGGCCGTTTCACGATCGACTCGGGCAGGAACGTTCGGCAGACCTGGCGGTGCAGCCATTTCCGTGAGCCATTCCTCACTTTAAGACTGGCCGGTAATCGCTCGACATATTCCACGATTTCTTTGTCGACGAAAGGCACGCGAAGTTCGAGACCGTGAGCCATGGAAAGCTTGTCCGCATACATCAAAAGTTCATCGGGGAGCGTGGAGCGCACTTCCAGGAACTGGAGCCCACCTAATTCATCGGTTCCTTCCATAAGCTCGCTCATATCCTGCCAGCATGTGAGGATGGTGTCCCCCGCATCAGGAGACAAAAGTCCGTCCTGAAACAGTCCTTCGACTTGTTCCCCAGGCAGAAGCGAGAAAACACTTTGATACCGGCGCATTCGATCGGGAATCGCCAGAGAGTGTATGCCTCGTTTCAAAGTTTCATTTCTGGGCAGCGCAGTAACCGCCGAGGAGATCGGTGTTCGCAACCAGCCAGGCAAGGCCCCCCAGAGCGCGCCATAACGCACGCCCAGGTGACGACGATAGCCGCCGAATAATTCATCGGGCCCTTGTCCGACTAGGGCTACTTTGACGTCCTGGCGGGCTCGTTGGCAGACGAAATACATCGGAACAATGGACGAAGCAGCAATCGGCTCTTCCAATGCCGCCACAATCTTAGGCAGCGCCTCTTCAAAGGTTGCTTTGGTGATGGTTATGCTTGTGTGGTTCGATCCCAGCACCCGAGCAGTCTCGGCCGCATCCAGCATTTCATCATCGGAGAACTCTGTGCCATATCCAATGGTGTAGGTCGGCCAAGAACTCCCGTTCAGATTCATCAACGCAAGCAGCAGACCGGAATCGATACCACCGCTCAAAAGCAATCCCACCGGTACATCGCTAATGAGTTGCCGTTTAATCGCGTCCTTATAGAGGGACAGCAGTTCTTCTTTTGCTTCCGCTATCGATTTCTCGGGCGCAAAACGTGCAGGCGCGAATCGATACCACCGACTGACTTTGCATGAACCATTCTGGACCGTTAGTTTCGTTCCCGGCGCAAGCTTTCGCACTCCTTTGAGTATCGTATAAGGTGAGGGCGTGAACCGATATCGCAGGAAGAGATTCAGCGAAGTCGTGTCAATCTCGGCCTTCTCCGGTGCAGCCGCACGGACAGGACGCATTTCCGAGCCGAAATACAAGGTATTCCCGCCGATGCGGTAATAAATGAGCTTGATTCCAAACGGATCGCGGGCCACAACCAGCCGCTTCTGGCAAACATCCCAGATGGCGAGGCCAAACATGCCGTTCAGGCGGTTCAGCACCTCATCGCCCCACTGCTTGTATCCGTGGATAATGACTTCCGTGTCGGAATTGGTACGGAATACGTGGCCGTGGCTCTGCAGCTCTCGCTTTAGTTCCGGGAAATTATAGATTTCACCATTGAAAATCACCCAAATGGATTGTTCCTGATCCGACATGGGTTGGTGTCCGCCAGAAAGGTCAATGATGGAAAGCCGGCGAAATCCAAAACCAAGAGGCCCGGCAATAAAATAGCCCTCGTCGTCCGGACCTCGATGAACGATGGATCTGGTCATAGCTTCGATGTCCGCCCGCCGGACAGGCGCTTGGTCACCGAAGTTATATTGTCCGCATATTCCGCACATAGGGCTTACTGGTCCGTCGCTTTTGATTGGAGAGAGAGCACCGCATCACTGGAATTGCCATTTTGTGAATTGGTTTGATTTTTAACCAGAAAGAAACACAGACTGCGAAACAGCTGAGACTGAGCCCACCGATGCATCGGAACATTGTCCCAACCAAACAACAGTTCGCGCGCTCGAAATGAGCCATCGGATTTCTGCCAACGTTGCAGCAGGTCGCTGAGCACCAAGGATAAGATCCTGTCTAACTCCGGGAACCGGCCCTGCAGCAAAACGCTCAAATTGATGCATTCCGCATAGTCGTAGAGTTCCCGCCGGTACACCGTCATTCTTGGCGGTTTGGAAAATGGCTTCGGCAGTCCATTCGCGTCGAACAAATTCCTTACGTAATAGTTGACGCCCCGCTCGATGGCGCGCCGGCACTGCGGAGATCCTGTGAGCTGCTCTATCTTTGCAAGAGCCTTCAGCACGAAGCAGGTATGAAAGTGGTCGACGAAATCCCTCACAGTGTCGGTCGAGTAATACCAGGACCCATTCAGATTCTGAGATTCGATCACAAAGTTGAGATTTCTCTCTGCCACCTTTCTGTATTTGTCCTCTGAGAAATCGAATGCTGCCCTTGTCAGGAGAAATGCCCGGTACGCACTCGCATTTATGACGCCTTGTGTATTGCCCATTCCGGGAGTGTAGGAACAAGTGGAAGCATCAGGCGAGACCTCATAATCCTGATAGTCCCCAAAGGCGTGCTCAGCGATGGATTGCATGATTTCCAACCACTCAGAATTCCCGTCAAGCTGGTTTACCTGGCGGAACGCCTCGTACATGTAGGGCACGGAGGTGATCATGGGCGTTCCTTCCCGATAGGTTCCAGTCCTCGTTTCCCAGTCGAAGGGGTAGCCCCAACAATAATGGCGAAAACCCTTGCAACGGGTCGCTTTGAGAACTTCCAGGAAATGAATGGCCCTCTGGAGATACGAGTCTTGCTTGTACGCCTCGGCAAGGAAGGCAAAGCCCATCGCATAGTGCGCGTCGGCTATGGGAAATCGCTGTGGCTTCCAGAAAAGTCGCCGCGCTGACGGAATAAAGGCCTCCGAGAAGATCATCGGGGAGACCGCGAGGGTGCCCAGCAGCGGTTTCTGATAGTACAGAGCTTTGGCGCGGCGTCCCAGTTCGCCCGCAAAATAGCTCTGATGATCGTACGACGTCTCACCGTAGCGATCGAGCCAGGCCACAAACCGAAGCGCAGCCTCGCGCACGTCTTCGCTTTTCTTTTCTACTCTTGCCATGTTCAAATTAAGTTGGCTTGACCTCAAAACTGTCGATCCTCTTGAGCGTCACCAGCGACTTGAATATCTGCTTCAGCTTCATTAACTCCTCTTTGCGGTGAAAGCGCATGAGTTCGTCGGACACGGGTCTCTCCATTCGGCGAAGAAATGCGGAGAAATAGCCCAAAAATAAGGCAATGCCACCGGAAAGACGCGGCTTCTTTGTCAATCGGTATAAAACCCTGAATGCCTCCCACAGTGGGGAATTGCCAAGGTAATAGTCCTTCTCGCCGTAGGAAAATGCAGATGAAAGGAGAGAACGCTCCGCAGTGCCCAAACTTCGATAGTGAAAGAAGAATTTCTCGCGAAAGGATCGCGTCTTCCAACCCTTCATTCGAGCGCTGGTGACCGCAATCCAATCGATGCCGCCTGCTTTATTGGGAACATATCCACCGATATCTTGGAAGCACCGACGCCGAAAGAGCTGGCAGCCTCCTGCGACGTGGTTCTGTCCTTCAAAACTATCTGTCGCTGAACTGTAGCCCTCTTCGCGGAAAATAGTTCCGGCAACCCCGAGATTGCGGTCTTCTTCGAACTTTTTCATCAAAAAAGCAAAGTAGTCCGGGTCATCAAAGGAAAGGTCCGAATCAAGATTGCCGACAACTTCATAGTCCAAATCCTTGATTCTTTCAAAGCCCGCATTGAACGCAAAGACTTTCGCAGCGAAGCTCCGGTCTCTATGCGGAGATAGATTCAAGAGCTCTATCCATTCATATTTCGCTAGATATCGGGACACAATGTCTTGAGTCGCGTCCGTAGAGCCATCATTCACAATTACCCACTTGCAAGGCAACACCGTCTGGTGGATCACCGACTGAATAACCTTCTCGATGAATTTCTCCTCATTACGAGCAGGGCTAATGAGAACGTAAGGCAGGTAATTCGACGCATCATTTTTGTCCATGCTAGTCACCATCGGGCGCGGAAGGGACAAACTAAACTGTCGCTGCGGATTTCAAGTTAAGGAAGACATGCTGCGAATCATCTGACGCGCTAGCACGTGCCGTTGGACGGTGCTTGTGCATACACTTCGCACCGTTCTAAGGCCAGCGACTTGTCGTATACTTCATCCGGCTCGTGTACGAGAACGTGGCTGCCTCGATTGCAAAATGAAAACGGCACACACAGCAAATTCTTTAGTCTCATCCGCAATTCCTTGCGCCGCTCTGGCGAAACGAAGAACAGCATGAATCCGCCGCCGCCGGCTCCAAGAAGCTTGCCGCCCAGAGCGCCGGCACTGCGGCCGGCTTCATAAATTTCATCAAGGCTGTTGTTGGTTATATTCTGCGTAAGCGTTCTCTTGATCTGCCAGGATTCATGCAACAAATGGCCGAATTCGTCGAGCGAGCGATTCGGGTCGATCACGATCGCTTCCGCTTCATCCACCATCTGATGCATCGACTCGAGCTCCTTCTTCCGCTTGGGCGTCACTTTGATCTGTTCCTTGGCGATCTCTGAAGCCGTCCGGGAAAACCCGGTGAAGAAGAGTGCACAATGTTGTTGGAGCGCCGCGAGCCTGGCCGCAGGTATCAGAAGCTGTTTGACCTCAAAACTGCCATCCACGTTGAAGTTGACTCGATTAAATCCCCCGTAGGCGGCGCTGATCTGGTCCTGCGACCCGACAGCTTCTTTGAGGATATCCTGCTCGACATGGATGGCATCGTTAGCCAGAGCATGTTTATTGCGCATCTGCTCCCGCAGCGCATACAGGCCAAGCAGGAGCCCTACGGTAAAAGCCGAGCTCGTGCCCAAGCCGGTTCGCGCGGGAAGGTCCGCGACGTGGTGAATCTCGACGCCTTCGTCGATTCCCATGAACTGCAGGCACCCACGCACCGAGGGATGCTCGATCGCGCTGTTCTGCTCGACGTTTTCTACTCTCGAATAGGAAACACGGCTATGGTATTCGAAGAAAGGAGGAAGACGCCTACAGGTGATATAGCAGCACTTATCGATAGCCGTGGATAAAACAGCTCCGCCAAACTCGCGATACCAGACGGGATAGTCTGTTCCTCCTCCGAAGAAGGAGATGCGGAGTGGAGTGCGTGTGATAATCATACTCTGATTTCCTTTTGAGGATTGCCTGACGGAAGAATCTTTCGGACGGCCTCAAGCAGCGAAGTCGCAACAACATCAGCGTCGTCGGACAGAGTGCTTGTAATCGTCGTCTTTCCGTTTGCTGGTTCCTTCCGAGACAAACGAATGGTTCTGCACCCAGCTTTCTTGCCGGCTTGAATATCACTTTCGGAGTCGCCCATCATCCACGATGCAGCTAGATCCAAGCCATGTGTGCGGGCTGCTTCCAGTAACATGCCTGGAGCCGGCTTGCGGCAAAGGCAGGGCGGTTCAACTGCGTGCGGGCAGTAATAAATGGCATCGATTGTGGCGCCTGCTTCCGCAAAATATTCAATCATTTTTTGATGCAACTTCTGTAACTCGACCTCGGATATCAGACCTTTTGCCACACAACGCTGGTTGGTGACCACGATGACGGAAAGTCCGGCTCGATTTAACTGGGCAATACCTTCGACTACTCCCGGAAGAACACGGAAATCTTCCCAGCGCGTTACATATTGGCCTTCGGAAGCTTCTTGATTAATAACGCCGTCGCGATCCAGGAATGCAGCGGGCTTGGCCATAGATTTAACGTCGTTCCGAATGCCGTTCGGGGACCCCACAAGAGCGGTCAGAGAGAGCTGCCTCCCAAAGGCTCTGGTGAAGCGATTGGGCGCGCGCGTAGTCATCAGGCGTCCCAATGTCAATAAATATCCCTTCCTGCTCCGCTGCATACACGCCGTGATCGAGCAAGCGTGGAAAGACGTCCTTCTCTAGGCTAGCCGGACCATTTGGGAGGTACTCCAACACATTGCGGCGGAATAGATACACGCCGCCGTTCACCATGCCGGGTGACCTGGAGATCTTTTTCTCGCAGAAACCCGTGACTCTATGATGCGCATCGAACTGCACGGCTCCGTACCGGCTCGCATCCGGAACACCACGCACGGCGATGCTGGCCACTCCGCCATGCTGCTGGTGAAAACGAAGCAACTCAGGGTAATCGAATTCCAGAAATGAATCGCCATTCATCACCAGGAAATCAGTCGCACTCCGAAGGAAAGGTTCCGCTAATTTCAACGCGCCAGCGGTTCCCAACGGGCGTGTCTCGCGCGAATACTCAATCGTCACACTCCACTTTTTGCCGTCGCCGAACTCCTGCTCGACCTGTTCTGCGCGATAACCGGTACACATCACCAAATAACGAATACCCTGCGAGCGAAGCTGCAAAACCAGAAGCTCAAGAAAGGGCAATTCGCCAACTGGAGCAAGAGGTTTAGGCGTGGACGGCAGCACCGATTGCAGACGCGTTCCCATGCCGCCCACGAGTAGGACCGCGGGAATAGGCCCCCAGGGGGCCCCATATCTCCGCCCAGTGATGGCTTCGGTGTTCATGGAATTGCAATCACAAAACGGCTTGCCAGTGCTCCAGCATCGAACTGAGAGTGTGCTCGAGTGAGCATATCGGCTTCCAGCCTGTGTCCCGGCGAATCTTTTGGGTGCTGCCAAAGATAATCTTTTCGTCCGAGGGCCGCATCAGGCGCGTCACAGGTCGAATCTTCGCCTTAACGCCGGACAAACGCAGTGCCGTTCGTAGGACCTCGTGGATGGGATAGGTCCTGTCGGCGCAGAGGTTATACGCCTCGCCCCGTTTTCCTTTCATGGCCGCAAGATAAAATCCACGCACCGTGTCCTGCACATCCAAGAATGCCCGGCGAGGTTTTAAATTTCCTACTTCGATGATAGGAGCCTGCAAACCCTTTTTGATGCGCACAAGTTGTCTCACGAAATCAGAAGGCGCATCGTTAGTCTTCCCCGGGCCGGTGGTGTTGAACAGCCGGACGTTTACCGCCGGAATTTTGTGATCGAGATAATACTCGCGTGCCAAAAGATCCAAGCAAACTTTGCTGATTCCGTATGGGTGCAGTGGTCGCAGGGAGTGTTCTTCCTTAACGGGCATATCGGCGCCAGCCACGTAGCCGTATTCCGCGCTGGAACATGCCGAAACCACAATCGACGGCCGTTTGAGGTACCGAACTGCCTCAAACAGATGCAAGGAACCCATGATGTTTGTTTCAAACGTCGTGACGGGATCAGCCCAGGAGTCTGTGGGCAGACTCTGAGCACCAAAGTGAAAGATATGAGTTGGTTGATATTGCGCTACAACGTGCGTCACTCGCTGCCCATCCCGAAGGTCACATCTGGTCAAATGAAGGCGCGAGAGTTTCGGAATCGAAGCAGGAGCTGCATTCAAATGGGTACCGATGACATTCCAGCCTCTGCGCGCCAGGAACCCAACCATGTGCGATCCAATGAATCCCTCTGCTCCGGTCACTAGCGCGATTCTTTTCATTCGATTCTAGTTTCCTTGCGCCATTTGCCTAATGGCAGAGAACGCTATTGATACGACTAAGAAGGGTTTCTCTCTCGCGGTCCCAGGTGTGTTCAAGAAAGACTTCTTGCCCCTTTCGGGCGACCTCGAACAACTCATCGGGGTGAGAGAAGGCATACTCGATTTGTTGCGCCAGGTCGTCCGGGTTGCCAGGTTCGAAGAACAATAAGGATTCTTTGCTGAAGTAATCCAAAATGCCCGGCGTAGAAGGTGCGATCACCGGCTTGCCTAGTGCAAGATACTCGAAGATTCGCGTCGGCGTGTTGATTTCCGTAAATGCGTTCCGATGGTTGGGAATCACGCCCAGATCACACTCATCAATTTCCGTCACCAGTTCTTCCAGCCGCTTCGGTCCGAAATAACGGATTACACTGTCAAGCTTCTTGGCTCGAGCTTTGTTCATCATCAGGTCCAGAAAGTCTGTTCTCGGACCAAAAATATGGAGTTCTGCCGCTGGAACAGCCTTCCTGACGCGCTCGAGCGCATCAATGGCAACCTCCAGGCCGTTCCGCTCAACCAGAGAACCGTGATACATGATGATAAACGGCTTATTCTCACGCGTACCATCGAAGTCAGCCTGCCGCGACGGCCGAAATGGGAAGATTCTTCCGTCGGGAGAATTCATGACCACTGCAACCTTTTCCGGCCCGCAGCTGCGATTCGAGAAAATGCGTTGGCATGCGATATTGACGGTAATCACCAGATCCGCGCGCGCGATACTCCACTTCTCCAATCGCTTCAAAAGTTGAACACTCCCGCCTTCCGGTTTGGCACGAAAGATCGTGGTCATGAGTTCCGGCATAGGGTCATGTAAGTCGAGTACAACCCTGGCGCCGAGCAGCTTCGGGATCAGCGCGCTAGCCACTAGGATGTCCGGCATGTTGTGTACGTAAACCAGATCGTAGCGGTGGGCAAGAGTTCGAAGCGCAAAGACCACTGACGAATAGATAATGAACGCAGCGTACCGAAAAGCGTAGCCGAGTTTGCTGCGCCGCTGATGTTTGAGGGGAACGCGCAGGACTTCGACTCCTGCAAGGCTTTCGCGGGCGGGTTGATTATCGTTTCCTAGACAAATCAGATCGATGCTGGCTCCCTCTTTCAAAAGAGCGTCAATGGCACGGCGTGGCCGAGGGTCGAAAGGATAGGGAGAAAAGGTGACCATAGCGATGCGCTTCCCTGCAAAGCGCATGCTGTTAGACGTAACCTCGGAATGGACACCGGAGACAGTACTAGAGATTTGAGTCATGCAAGATATGGCTAGGATATGATGAAGAAAAATTATGCTGTCGAGTCGCCCCGGGCCGATGGCGTTTCAGCGCATCGAACTCGCGACGCTCATAGCAAGGTCGGAGGTTTTCTTTGCCGCTTCGCGCTCAATCTTGGCTCGATTGGAAGACTGGATTGCCTTTAGCAATTCGGAGTCGTCAAACTTGAGCAGGATGTCGATGTTAGGCATCACGCAGTGTCCACCGATGACGCCGGGGAAGTACTTGGTGGAAGGAAAGAACGAAACCTCATCGTAAAAGGCAATGATCTCGTCGTAAGATGCCCCTGATTGATCGCAGTATCTCTCCAGCTCCTGAGCCCAGCTAATCAGCAAGCCAAAGTAAGTGGTTTCGGTCAATTTGGCGAGTTCGCTTGCCTCTGGAGTCGAGAGAATTCTTGTCTTCATCCCTGCCCCTGTAAAATGTTCAGCGACACGCCTGCCGACCGTTTCATCCAGGGCGCCAATGAATTTCGTATAGCGGCTGAGTTCCTCCAACATCCGCACATGTTTTCCGCGCACTGGGCTGTGTACTACGGCGGTGCCTGTTCTTTGTGCGATCTTGCGCGTCGTCCCTACACCCACGGTGCTGTTAATCACAGTCACTGAGGGTTTGAAAAGCTCAATATAACGAACCACCTCACCCACAAAATCTCTGATCTCGAATGGAAAGCAGATATGCAGAACATCAACCTGGCCTACTGGCCCGCTGGGTGGCGCTATATCGACTCCCACCACACAGTAGCGTTTCGAAAGAAGTTCGAGCAGGGGGCGGCCGACCTCGCCCAGACCGACAACTACAATGCTCTTCTGTTCACTCATTACAAGGCCTCCCTACAAATCGGAAGAAGTTTCACGCGAGGGACGAAGGGCGCGCACTGCAATCAATCCAAGTTGGGCTAGTTTCCCCTGTCAGCCCAAGCTTCTTGCTTCGGTAAAGGTATCCAGTCGACTTTCGGCAAGCTACCGCCATTGAAAGCCCAAGGGGGAGCCAATCTCACTGGTATTTAGCTAACTAATTAAAAACAACCAACTTAACAACACAGTGCGGCATCAAAAATCCAGAGAAAATACCGCAATCGTACGGCCAGACCCACTGAAGGCTCGTAGAACAATAAACGGATAAACACCCTCCTAATGTGCTGAAAGTAGGCAGCTTACCTCGAAAGAGGGAGACTCACGATCTCCGAATAGAGAGAGAGCTTGGATCGCAAAGGGAGGGAGGGAAAAGTCTTACCACCAATTGCTAGGCGCCTTCCCTGGAGCCACCTCGGACTGGTTTATTCTGCCTTGCCGGAGCCTTACCGCCTATCCTGCTGATGACTGGGCCTGGGCACTAACAATTGCCTTCGGAAGGCCAGACCTCCCGAACGCGTAAAGAAACCAACCTAATTGATCGGGCCTGACTTCGTATTCGATCGTCAGTGGGTCTGACCACCGCCTGCGGTAAATGTTCATAAGGCTGAGCCCAGCCTCCCAATAATTGGGCGCCCTCTCTCGAAGACGAATGGACCCTGAAATTAACCCTCGATTCGGGCGTCGAAGATCATGCCCAAGTTCATTTGCCCCCATAATCCACGACAATCCCTTGCAGATCGATTCGTTAAAGCCTTGACCTGTGGCTTCTCCGAGGGCAAGCAGTCCAACCGGCGCCGTACCGGTCTGATGCAAAGAAAGGACAGGGTATCGATTCACAACGCGGCATGTTGCCTTATCGTAGAGGAACCACCATTGCCCTAATTCTCCTTGGAGCGCGCGGACCGCATTCCCGCAATTGAGAGCAGACTCCAGCGGCTCTTCAACTTGGAACGCTCTCGCAAAGGCCACGAGGGCGTAAATAGAGTAGATTTGATCGCTAAACGTTCCAAACCGCCTGCAAAACGTTCGCTGCAGAAATCCTGGAAGTGCGGCGTGCCCGAAGATTCCGCTTTCGCCTTGGTTGCCTTCAAGACGGCGATAGGCATTTACGGCAACATCAATCAGATCTGGAACTGCTTGAGGATCTGTGAGTCGCGCATGTGCTATCCCGGCCAAAAACCAGGCAAGTCCCACTGTTTGTGCCTGGCGACCGTCCCAATACTTGTCAATTGCGCCTGCAAAATTGAATTCAGTAAACAGATTTCTGAGTCTGTCGGGTTCGCATTCTGCCGTGAACCAAGTTAGAAGGCCGAGGTCCCCCAGACTTTTCACCCACGTCGTGTCTCCCAACAGGGCCTCGCAAATGGAAAACACATCGAAAGGCAGAGTTTCCCCGGACGATTTCAAGCGATGTAATCCTAATAGTGCAATGATTGTCCGCCTCGGCGAAGTCGCCTCGCGCTGGAAACCGTTCTGTCTCAGAGTAAGGGATCGCGAAAAAAGTCCCGCTTTTTCGTCAAGCAGTGAAACAAGCGAACACAATGCCAGCGCATTTAGCGCGGGAATTTCCAGTGGTGAGCTACACTTAGCCGTCGGCATGTCGTCCAACACACTCGTAGGGGAAGTAGGTTCGAGGGATGCTCCCGGATGGGGCATTCTTATTAGCGTTTTAAATGAAGCTGGAATGCAGAAATGTGGGGCCAGCTCACCCGAGAACTCCTGATTCCGGACGCCGCAGACACCTTGGCGTCCGCACTCCTGTTTGTCGCTTCGGGTGTTCCTGCTGGGAAGCCTTATCTCACCATAGTTGAGACAGCAAACTGGGAAATAGCTTCCGTCACTCGCCTTTGTTGGTCCGCGGTCAGTCCTGCAAACATCGGGAGAGACAAGATCTCATTGGCCGCTGCTTCCGTTTCCGGGAAATCACCGCTCTTCCATCCCATGGACGCATAAGCAGCCTGCAAATGAATAGGGATAGGGTAGTGAATTCCAGTGCCGATCCCGGCAGCGTTCAGATGCTTCTGCAGCTCATCCCGGAATTGCGTCCGCACAACATAGAGATGGTAGACGGACTTTGCAGTGCTGGCCTCAGCGGGGCGGGCAACACTGCCTTCTAGCGGTGCCAGGAGTTCATCGTAAGTGCGGGCCGCTGCTCGGCGCTGCTCGTTCCACCGCAAGAGATGGCGAAGTTTGATGCGCAGAATTCCCGCCTGCAAGGAATCCAGCCGGCCATTGTAGCCCTCGATGTCGTGATAATACTTCTTGGACTGCCCGTGATCTCGCAACATTGCGGCTTTGCGTGCGAGGGATTCCTCATTTGTGGTGATTGCACCGCCTTCGCCACAGGCACCCAGATTCTTTCCAGGGTAAAAACTGAAGGCTGCGGCCCGGCCGATCGAACCCGCCTTCAGCCAGCGGTTCTGTTTCCTGGAGAAATACTGGGCACCGTGCGCCTGGCAGGCATCTTCAATCACAGCCAGTCCGTAGCGCGCCGCAAGATCCAAGATCGGGTCCATGTCGGCAGTTTGGCCGTACAGGTGGACCGGGACAACCGCGGTGACCGGCCTCCCCAGCTTCTTGTGGACATAGCGGCCAGTGCTTTGGTCGAGCACGCACCAAACCTCCAGGTACTCGCGCAGCTTTTCCGGATCCATGGTGTAGGTGCGCCGGTCGATATCGACAAATTCGGGCCGGGCTCCGGCCTGAGAAATGGCCTCCGTGGTTGCAATGAACGAATTGGGGACAGTCACTACAATGTCGCCCGACTGCACACCCGCGCCCATCAGCGCAAAGCGAAGCGCATCGGTGCCGCTGCTGACACCAACACAGTGCTTCGTCTCACAGTACGCCGCAAACTCTCGTTCAAATCCCACTACTTCCGGCCCTCCGATAAAGCCGGCCGTTTCAAACGTTTTCTTGCATACTTCCAGAAGCTCATTCTCGAGCTCTCGATGGAGAGTCACCAGATCAACAAAGGGAACCTTCACGTCCTGGGTCATCGGTTTACCTCGGTAGGATTTGTAATTGAGCGTAAGACTCTTGCAGGATTTCCAGCAACAATCGTATTGGGAGGGACATCGCGGGTCACAACGCTGCCGGCGCCAACGATGGCGTTTTCGCCGATCACCACGTTCGAAAGAATCGTAGATCCGGAGCCAATCGAAGCGCCACGCTTGACCAGGGTTGTTTCGACGCGCCAGTCTTTCTCCGTTTGAAGGTCTCCATCCGAGGTGGTTGCTCGCGGGTAGGAATCATTAATAAAAGTCACGCTATGACCGATGAAGACGTTGTCTTCAATGGTCACCCCTTCGCATACGAAGGTGTGACTTGATACTTTGCAGCGTTTTCCGACGCTTGCATTCTTCTGGATTTCAACAAATGCGCCAATCTTCGTCTCATCGCCAATTTCACAGCCATAAAGATTGATGAATTTGGAAAGCTTGACTTCACGCCCGAGTTTTACGTTAGGCGCGATAGAGCAGAATTCGTTCACAGGCGGATTAACTGTCCTTTCTTTTGGATGGATTCTTCAGCGGCCTCCAGCATTCGCACAACCCGCAGGCCCGCATGGCCGTCGTTGAAAGGTGTTTTGTTGTTCATAACGCAGTCGGCGAAGTAGTCCAACTCCACGTGCAGCGCTTCCAGTTGTTCCAGTTGAGGCGCCCACATGTCACCACTGCGATAGCTCACCAAGAGATCGCGAATTCCCTCTCCGGAGGTAATTTGAACGCCCTTGTCGTATATCCGGACCTTTTCATCGGCCACAAGATCGTTCCACACGACCATTTTCTTCTGGCCGCCAATTAAAGTCGTCCGAATTTTCACCGGCGAGAGCCAGTTGACGTTGATGTGCGCAATAATATTCTTCGGAAAATAAAGTGTCATGTACGCGACGTCTTCGACTCCATTGAGGTGTTTCTCTCCAGTCGCGACGATAGCCTCTGGTTCAGCCTTGATAATGTGGTCCATGATGGACAGGTCATGCGGCGCCAGATCCCAGATCACGCTGACATCGTGCTGGAACAACCCAAGATTCACGCGCAGCGAATCGTAATAATACAGATCACCGAGTGTTCCGCTCTCGGCCAGCTCGCGGATCTTGCGCACGGCGCCGGTGAACAGGAACGTATGGTCCACCATGATCGTCAATTTCTTTCGCGCTGCCAGCTCAATGAGCTCTTCCGCCTGGGCCGAACTCGAGGTAAACGGCTTCTCAATAAACACGTGTTTCCCGTGTTCGAGCGCCGCCTTGGCCAACTCATAATGAGTCCAGACAGGAGTGATTACCGCGACTGCATCAATCTCTGGGGAACGAAGGACCTCGAGGGGATCGGAAACCGTGAGCACATCTGGATACGCTTTCCGAACACGCCCAAGCGCTGCGGGACTTTTGTCACAGACCATCACTGCCTGCAAGTTCTTCTGCCCGTGTAGATTCCGCACAATGTTGGGGCCCCAGTAGCCGTAACCGATCACGCCGACGCGCAGCGTATTCCTTTTGCCTTCTTGCGGGAACACCGGTGGCATATGAGTCTGCTGTCCAATGTTTGTGGATACTTGACTAGTTAAAAGCTCACTCATCAATCACCTCGAGAAGGCACAGCTAGGGGACTCTAGCATTCGTTCCGAATTAACAAGATGCACTCGGGGATGCTCGAAAACTAGGCTTCCTGCAGCAGCGTGATGCTCGCAGTTCGTGTGCCTAGGCTACCGCCCTTCAGACGCTACTTGCACCATATCGGTCTCGCAATCGGCTTGCCGGACTCCCAAACGATATTGGTTTCAGCCAATCCCTACTCTATTCTGTATTTGCTTGACAACACATACCTTAGCCTGACAGACGTCATATCCATTTCAGCGTGTCAACTAGCAAGTAATAGCCTTATCACCGCCACGATGAAAAGTCTTGCCATGATTGACCAGCGTACTTCCGCTGGGTTATCCGGGTAGGACCCGGCGAATTCAAGAGGTTATCGAGCAAAAGGTATCGTGGTGGCCAACAAGGGAAGAATTTAACTTCGTCGCAGTTGTGGCGCGCGGCGCAACGGGCCCGACAAGCGAAGGGACCATTGCCGGTGGCAAGGGCTAGAATCGTAGGCGACCCGAGCTGATCAGTTACTCAGAAAACGGCGACGCCCAAGTAAACCAAAGACCAATAGACCCGCTCCAAGCAATGTGAGCGACGCAGGCTCAGGCACCGCCGTAATGCTTGCGCTTAACGGAGTTTGGTAGGTGTTGCCATTGGAAGCGTCCAGAAAACCAACGATTACACCGCCAGCCGCCACGCCGTTCGCCACTAGCCCCGTAACTCCAGTGCTGTTCGGACCCAGCGTCACAGTGCCGAGGGAGAATACATACACCGTGTAACCACTTGCGTTCACCCCTACTTGGGCGCTAGCCATCTGAAAGTTCGACAGATTGTAATTATTAAGGTTTTGACCCAGCAGGGTCCCTAGATTACCGCTGGTAAAGGACACGGTCTGCGTCAGCGTGCCACCCGTCAGCGTCGGAGCTGCGCTACCCGTGGGCACCAAAATCGCAATAAATCCGCTCCCCGTTACCGTTCCGCTGGAGGTATCAATAAAACTAAAGGAAATAGGGGCATCAGGGGCAGATGAGAGCAGCGACGTGCTACCCGCCGAACACGCCGGACACGACAGCTTGATGTTGTCCCCCATGGCCGGGGCCTCGAACACCAAGCCCACAGCCAGTAAGCCCAGAACCACTAGCAACCTTCGCATTAGACGCTCTCCCTCTGCGGATACACGAAACGACTCCATGAGCATTGCAATCGCTGTTCCAAACAACCTACACCCAGCTGCGGTCCGACCTCTCTTTAACCTATTTGTTTTCAATGTGATGCGAAACGTCCCATCCGTTACGATCATCGGTATTGCCGCCCCCGTCCGAACTATGGAAAAGTTTTGCATTATTCTGGCCTCGGCTTGTTATCCTTGCGCGAGGTTGCTCTTTGAAAACATGCCGACCGGCGAATTGAGAATCATCCTGAAAGGTTCTCGATGCAGATGCGCTTCCCAAGCGCCTTCAACTGCTAAGGATATATTCATTTTACTTGTCAGTTATCTACTCTGCAATGGACAACGCTCGTCCTTTTACCTTCCACGAATCCAAAATGATATACACTCCTCCGGAGATGGAAGCGAATCAAATCTAGCGTTGACGTCAGTGAAATGAGTCATTTCGATGCAGCCATGAGACAGCGGTGGTGGTTATTGTCCGCTTGGACTGTCCTCTCCTTGCTGCTGTTCATAAAGCCAGTCATCGCTCTCGTCCGATTGTCGCTTTCGCAAGAGGATGCCTCCCACATTGTGATCATTCCGTTCTTGAGCGCTGCGGTTCTTTATCTTGACCGTCACAAAATCTTTCCCCTCGCTTCAATGGACAAGACGCTAGGCGGGCTTTCCCTTCTCCTGGCTGCCTGCCTGTCTCTCGCCATTCGTTTTGGGACGGCCAGTTCACCGCCCGGCTTGCAACTCTCAGGGTGGGTCTTGGCCCTTGTACTGACTTGGGAGGCCGGTTTTGCTTTATTGTTCGGCAAACGCGCATGGAAGGCAGCAACCTTCCCGCTTCTCTTCCTCCTTTTGATGGTTCCCATCCCCAACTTCGCTCTCGATCGAATCATCGCCCTTCTTCAGGAAGGCTCCGCGTTGATAACCGGAGCGTTCTTTGACCTCGCCGGAGTCCCGGCACTGCGCGAGGGCTTAGTATTTCATCTCACAAGAGTCAACATCGAAGTTGCAAAGGAGTGCAGTGGCATTCGTTCAAGCATGGCTTTGCTCATTCTGGCGCTGCTGGTCGCGCATTTTCGGCTGAGCAATTTGTGGTACAAAATCCTGTTTGTCACCGTCGGCTTCTTCATGATGATAGTGAAGAATGGAATCCGCATCGCCACACTCACGCTTCTTGCAGTCTATGTCGACCCAGGCTTTCTTTTCGGAAGGTTACATCGTCAGGGAGGCATTGTGTTTTTTTTGCTGGCATTGCTTTTGCTCTTGCCCCTGCTCATTCTCTTAGAGCGAGCCGAATCGAAATTACGGGTTCTGCCTAAGGTTTCTTAGATGTGGAGATAGAATCACAAACTACTTTGCAGGGAATTGAATCCTCTCCGCACGCGAGGTGAGAAGGCAATGCTTTAACAAACCGCCCCTAACACAATAGGCTGTTTTCGCTTTTTCCCAAGGCGCCATTGTCAGCCTGCAAATTTGTGCCAAGTACATTTTCAACTGCGATCGCCGTAGTAATTCTGGTATTTGTCCCCGTAAGAGTCACTCTTCGCCACTTGATTGAGTATCACGCCCAGTAAATTCTTATCTTTGAACTCAGCCGCTGTCCTCTCCGCAATCTCCGCATCGGTCGAGCCCGCCCGGAGCACGAGCAATACCCCATCCACAATGTCCGCAAGATTGCTCGCGTCATGAACCGGCAACGCTGGTGGAGAGTCAATGATGATCCAATCGAAGCTCGGTGTGAGAAGATTGAGCAGTTGCTTCATCCTTTCGCTTAGGAGCAGCTCGCTGGGATTGGATACCGGGCTTCCGCAAGGAATCAAAAAAAGATTTTCGTTCATGCCTTTTTGGATCACTGCGTACTCATCTGCTTCGCCCCTCAGATAGTCCGAGAGCCCCGGGCAGTTTGGCGCTCCGAACAGCAGGTGCAACCGCGACGCTCGCAAATCCGCGTCAATCAACAGGACCCGCAGTTCTGGCTGCTGCACGATCGTTTGCGCAAGATTGGAAGCAACGAAGCTCTTCCCTTCGGCAGCCACGCTGCTGGTTATCAGAACACTCTTCAGCTTGCGCGTGGATGCAATCTTGTACAGGCGCGAACGCAAAGTGCGAAACCGTTCTGGTCCGCCCTCGCCCGTGCTCGAGCCGAGAAATACGCTATTCAGCGGGTCGGGCCGCCACTCCGGATGTGCGCACCGCTTGACAAGCTCCTCGTAACGAAAACCTTCATCTTGACTCTTGGGGATCGTCGCGCGAGGTAAAGGCATAGCCGTGATTATCTCCGGCTGCTGCGTGACGTGGCTGCTTCTGCTTGGTTCGGCCACAATCTCGGCGACTCCGGCGTCGACTCCGGTCCTAAGCTGCGCAGCCCTTTCCTCAGCAGCCTTCTTCAACGCTTCGTGGATGCGACTCATCTTCTCCTCTGTATGTTTATCCGCCCGTCAGTCTCCCACAGTAGCAGACCGCCTCAGAAATCTTGGGCCGGCGGCTCTTGCTGTTAAGGATTCCAGCAATGGCACACTGGCGAGAACGGGAAGCTGCAAATACGCCTCAACCTCCCTTTCAGAGTGCAGCGCCCTATCCGTAGCCATTAACAAATACAGTATAATTAGGGAAAGTATGGTGCCTCCTCCCAAGCCTCCTGCTGCGAAATTCAAAATTTTGGGAAATGAAGGGCTTGTTGGTAGGCTCGGTGGATCCAGCACGCGAAATTGCTCACCTTCTTGCTGGTGAACCAGGTCTTTTGCCATCTCGGAATTGTCCCGCTTCTTTAGGAGCTCGTTGTAGAAGTCCAGCGCGCTCTGATAGTTGCGCGTCAATTCCTTCAACTGTTGTTCCACCATCGGGCTGGCCTCTATGTGGCTCTCGAGAACTCGAATCTGATCTTGAATCTTTGTCTGCCGCTTTAGCAGTTCCTGATGGTTGAGCTCCGCTTCCTGTATCTTTGCTCGGAGTTGCTGCATCTCTACGGGCTCAGTTAGTTTTCGCGATTTCGCAGGGGTGTCATTAGGATTTGGAGATTCCTCGATCTTCTTCCTGAGCTCCGCAATTTCATTCTTCAGTTTGACTACGTCAGGATGCTCAGATGTATACCTCGACTCTAAAACCGCCAGTTGCTCTTGTCGAGTCCGCAGTTGCTCCTCTAGCGTCTCGGGGTTCTGCTCTGTTTGTGATTTTTTCCAATTTGCTTCCTGCTGACTTAGGAGACTCTCATTGAATGCTTTATCTTGCTGCGCTCGAGAAAGCGCCTGAGTATTTGCATCCAATTGGGTGTTGAGGGTGGTCAAGAGGGTGAGATTGCCTTGAGTCTCTTCTGGCAGCGATCCAATATATTGCCTCTTGAATTGAGCCAACTTTGCGTCCTGCTGATCCAGTTTTGCCTTCGCTTCATCCAACTGCTGACCGATGAATGACGTCGTGCGGCTGGCCTGCTGCTCCAAAGCTCGCGAATTCTGTTCCAAGAACATGGAGGTGATTTCCGTGCAAATCTGCTGCGCGAGTTGGGAATTGTTGAAGGTTACGTTGACCGAGAAACCGGGAATATTTCGATCCTGGGTTCCGGGGGTAGGCTCCAGGGGAGTGATCTCAACCGTTTTGCGCAGACGCTCGACCAAGTCTTCCATATGAACCTTGGCTCGATCTTGAACGTAAAGATTGAATTTCTCGATGATTGGTTCGAGCCGACTCCGGCTTAGAATCTCTCCTTTCATCGAGGCTAGGCGCTGGCTTAAGTCTTCGGTCACAACCGGCTTCACGTAATCAGAGGGAACAGCTGGCCGCGACACCAACACCAGGGTTCGGGAGGTGTATTCCTTTGGAAGCTGCGAAGCCACCAGCACGCCCGCCGCCCCGAAGCCTAAGGCACAAGCGGGGACTATCCACCAATGCTTGCGCACTACTCTCTTAACATCTACGGTGCTGAATTCGCCGTTACGAACCATGTACTCGCCTCTCCAAGGAGGGTCAGACTACCCCAAAAGGGGAGGAAGCACGTGAATAACCACGGGTTCCCGCGCCGATCGGACCGGCCAATTAACCATTAATCACTATTGTTTCAATAAGTTACGGCTACATGGTCTTTAGGAGGATTATTCTGAGAGCCGCCTCCCTTGAATGCCGGTTTAGGTAGTGGAAGTTCCTTACCCAGAATATCCCCAAAACTTGCCATTTATCTTCTTTTCGCTTCCTTCCACTCAACAGAAGCTAGTGTACTGAAGCAGGCCCAGGTCACGATACGCGTGATATGTGCTTTATTTTCTTAAACTTAGTTCCTTGGATATTTGTCAGGCTCGCCCCTTCTCCTCGGACGCAGAATTGCATTCAAAGCCATCTGCAATGGAAGAATTTAGTATGAGGTTCCCCTCCTTTCACACTGCCAATTTGCGAAAGAGTGCCCTACCTGTCTTGGCTGCTCTTCCAATCTGCCTGCTGCTCGCAGGATGTCTTCTAGACCCCAATGCACGAAAACAAAAGTTCATCGCTGAGGGAGACCGATACGTAGCCCAAGAAAAATATCCTGAAGCTTTGCTTACCTACGGTCGCGCCCTCCAGATTGATGCAAAATCAGCCGATGTCCATTACAAAATCGCAGGATGCCATCTCCAGTTAGCGAATTGGGCTTCCGCGTACCGGGAATTGCAGCGAACGCTGGAGCTAGATCCCCAAAACTGGGGTGCTCAGTTGGATCTGGGCCGTCTCTACCTTGCGGGCGGCAAGGCTGAAGATGCAAAAGATCTCGCTCTAACCGTCCTCAAGAGCAATCCCAGTAATCTGGGCGCCCAACTCCTGTTGGCAGACTCTGACGCGCAGTTGGACAACATCCAAGATGCACTGCGGGAGGCAGCGTCTGCAGTCAAAATGTTTCCGGATAACGCGGACACGTACGTCAATCTGGCTGGGATCCAGCAGAGAGCTTCCTCATTTCAAGACGCTGAAGCGAATTTGCTGAAGGCCAGAAAACTAGCCCCCAACTCCCTTGCTCCCGCGATGGCTCTTGGCAACCTTTATGCGGCCGAAAAGGAATGGGAAAACGCCGTGGCGGCTTTTCAGGCAGCCATCACCGTCGCACCGAAGAATCCAAACGCCCGGGCTGCGCTCGCCGCAGTCTATATGGCTCAGGGGCAAGGCGATAAGGCCGAGGAGGTTTTGCGGGAAGCTAAGGCGCAACTCAGTTCGGACCCAGCCGGCTACAGAATGTTGGGGGACTACTACTTCAATCACGGTGACACCGCAAAAGCGCTAACCGAATTTTCCTCACTTTCCAACGAACACCCGGCAGACTTGGGCGTTCGAAAATCCTACGCCCAACTTTTGATTCTCTCTCACCAACTGGACGAAGCTTCGAAACTGACCGACGAAATTCTGAAAAAGGCACCTCAGGATGACAGCGCTCTCATCTTAAAAGGTCAAATCTTGCTTCAGACAAACAAGACCAACGACGCGGTGCAGACTCTGCAGCAAGCGGTCAAAGCCAATCCCGGGAATGCCTTTGGGCACTACCAACTGGGAATGGCTTACTTCGCGAAAGGGATTGGCAACCAGGCAGAGGGAGAGTGGCGAGCAGCCACGCAGATTCGCCCGGATTTGACGGATGCTTGGGTTGCTTTGGGCAAGGTCGCGACGGATCGGCAGGATTGGACGGCTGTCGAGCAGATCGGCACGCAAATCAAGAAGATATCCCCCGCCATACCGGGAGGATATCTCTTTCACGCCACGGCCCGCATGAATCAAAATGATGCAGCCGGCGCGGAAGCCGATTTGAAGCAATTGATTCAAGTTGCTCCGCAGAACCCCTTGGGCTATGCCAAGCTCGGGCAACTTCGCGCCTTCACCAAGCGCTGGAATGAAGCGGAGGCGCTTTATCGTGAGGCGCTGAGCCGCTCGCCGAATTCCCTCGACGCGATCCAGGGAATCCTGGAGCTCGATTATCAGCGAGGAAAATCCGCCGATGCAGTCCAGTTCATCCAGGAGAGAATCAACTCCGACCCGAATAACGCCGCACTGTACCTTCTTCAGGGACAAGTATTTTTGCGGGTCAAACGGCCTGCCGACGCGAAACAGGCTTTTTCGCGCTGCGTCGAGATCGACAAGCAGAACCTTTCCGGTTTCGT
>DATDNK010000341.1:0-2943 GCA_036518275.1 Candidatus Acidiferrum sp. | reverse complement strand
GTTCCCACAATGAGGCGCGACCGAAATGCGCGCCCCGCAATGACTAGATTGTCTGACATACGTGACCTCAAGGGGATTTTAGACCCTGTGAGGTGCGGGCACAAATCGGCCGAGCAAATCTAGCGGGCTCAGGAGGCCGCTGTCTTTAGCTGTTCAATCTCAGAATCCAAGCTCAGTGCGTGTGCGGACGCACCAGCGAACTCAGATTGACTCCAATTCCGAACGAATAGTTGTTCAGGTGCAAAGGAACGCTGCGGCTATAGTCGAATTCAAAATCCAAGTAATACACCGGCTTGAAGTCGATCCCAGCTTCATAACCGTTGTCGCGAACCAGGTCCGAGCCACCGGTCGTAACGTTCGAACTGGTGAAGCCTCCCCGGTTGTGCGACGAACCGCCTGAAGTACAGGTCGCGGCGGTTCCGCAACGAAACACCCGGCTAACCACCGTCTGGTTTCCCCACGGTGCGACATCGTAAGCTCCCGCCTGCAAACTGAACGGCCCTTTGTCATATTCCAGGCCGCCCGTGAACGCTGCGTTGTAACCAAAGCTCATGAACGGCCGCGTAAAAAATTGCGTGTCCATAATCGTGTTGCCGACTCCCGCATCGACGAACGGCGACCAATCCCCGAAAGCATGATCGAAGTGGTTGGTATAGTTCCAGGTGGCGTGGCCGGTGCTAAATCCTTTTTTGGTGGTGGCAATCGGCGCGGTCAAATGAATGCCAGAACTGTAATTCAAGGACGAATGCGGATAGTTCCAAAGCAGGTCCACAAACGCGTTACCCATGCCCACGCCCGAAACCGCGCCGGGATTGCTTTGCTTAATGGCAGTTGGCGTCGACACAAAGTAAAACGGAACACCCGCGTCCATGCCAAAGTGGCGCGAAAAGTTGTAGCCAAGAGCGGTCCCGACATCATACACGCCGCCATCGCTGCTGTTGCTGCCCTCGAATCGCGCGCCCAGAGTCCACCCCGGCGAAAAGCCCTCCGCATCCTTGCTTCCGGGATTCGTGGCCGCAGGCACCGGGGATTGCGCAAACACCGGCTGGCACATCGTTAGAAGAACCACGCACAGAAGCGCAACGCCGACGATGTACGCCACGCAACCCGTCCAGCATTTCCCACGATCGCTCCGATGGCCCCAAACTGATTCGTGAATGAATTTCACCTTTGCCTCCGAAACTAGGTTTTTCCCCTCTGATCCTTGTTTTTTGTCTTCTCGCCCTTAGTGCGACGAAGGGCTATCTCTTCTTGCTTGGTGTAACCGGCTTAGGTACGGGAATTGAGGTGGGCGTTGCTCTCTATGATTCCAGTTTACTGGAAAGGGATGCTTGGATTCTTCGACGTGACGACGCGTTGTTCCGCAGATTGCAACTGTACAAGCGAACAGGCACAACCAACGTCCGCGAGCCTTGGCACGCTCCCCACAAGGGTCATCCCGAGCAGACCGGGGCCCCGGCGAGCCCGATTTTGGCTCGCGGGGGTGGGCGCGAGCGAGGGATCCTGGCTTGCTTTCAACGTCACGCAGCTGGATGAAACTGCCGCAAGCTTGCCTCTGCCCCAATTTCCGTTTTCACTTTTCCAATTTCTGCCTTCTCACTCCTGGAAGATGGGGTGGGGCTCGGCGACGTCGGCGTACATCGCTTCGATCACGCTGCGATATTTTTCTTCGACCACGCGGCGCTTGAGCTTCAGCGTGAAAGTGAGGCTGCCGTCAGCAAACGTAAAATCCTCGGGAAGCAGCGCGAAGCGCTTGATGGTCTCGTACTGCGCCAGGCGGGCGGACACGCGCTTGACCTCGCTCTCGATCAGCGCGCGGGTACGCGCATGCGCAGCCATTTCCGCATTGGAAGAAAATTTCAGGCCTTCGGCGGCCAGTCGTTCGGCCAGGGTCGTGGGATTGGGAACAATCAGCGCCGCAACGAATTTGCGCTTATCGCCAACCACCATCGCATTCAAAATGTACGGGCTGGTCTTCAGCAGGTTCTCAATTGGCTGCGGCGCCACGAATTTTCCGGCGGCCGTCTTCAGCAAATCTTTTTTGCGGTCGGTGATGTATAGATAGCCGTCGTCATCGACAAAGCCAATGTCCCCGGTGCGGAACCAGCCGTCTTCCGTAAGGGCTTCGCGGGTGGCTTCCGGATTCTTGTAATAGCCCTGCATGACACAAGGCCCTTTGACCAGAATCTCTCCGTCCTCCGCGGTGCGCACCTGCACATTGGCGATCGGTTTTCCGGAGCTGCCCACGCGGTTTTGCGGATAATTGTTGGAAACGATGGGCGAAGTTTCCGTCAATCCGTAGCCCTGGTAGATTGGCACGCCCACCGCCCAGAAGAATTCCGCAAGCTCTTTGGCAAGTGGCGCTCCACCGGAGCTCACGAGCCGCAGGCGTCCTCCCAATCCCGCACGAACCTTTTTGTAAACAAGCTGGTTTGCCAGCAGCCATTGCAGCTTCACCGCAAGGCTGGCATGCGCGCCGCTGGCTCGCCAATGCACGGACTGATTGGCACTTTTCATGGCCCAGTTGAAGATCAAGCGTTTCACGCCGGTGGTTTTCGAGCCCTGTTCCACCAGCCGCACGTAAATCTTCTCGAAAAAACGCGGAACCGCAGCAGTGACGGAAGGACGGACTTCCAGGAGAGCTTGAGCCACTGCGTCGATAGACTCGACGTAGGCCACCGGGGCTCCTTGGAAAAGATAGATGTAAGCCACCGTTCGCTCATAAACATGCGAAAGCGGCAGAAAAGAAAGCGCCACGTCTTGGGCGGGATTGAGATGGAAATCGTGTCCCACATCCGTGACGTTGGAGCAAAAATTCGTGTGCGTGAGCATCACGCCCTTGGGCTCGCCCGTCGTGCCGGAGGTGTAGATGATGGACGCAAGCTGCCCGGGCAGCACTTGCGCAGCACGTAGGCGATAGGAAGAAATGTCCGCGGCCCCGGC
>DATDNK010000340.1:0-4594 GCA_036518275.1 Candidatus Acidiferrum sp. | reverse complement strand
AGACCCGCCGGCAAGCACCTATATAATACGGAGGACTCGATCCCGGCCTGGCGAGGCTCAAATGGCAAAGGCGGAAATGGCGAAAACATCGATACCGGCGCTGCGAAAAGAGGCGGAAGAACTACGCGAGAAAATCCGCCGCCATGAATATCTCTATTACGTGGAAGACGCCCCCGAGATTTCAGACGCCAAGTTCGACCTCTTGATGAACCGCCTGAAGGAGATTGAAGCCGGGCATCCGGAGTTGGCGACCCCCGATTCGCCGACAGTTCGCGTTGGCGGCACGCCCCGCGAGGGTTTTACCACCGTGCGCCATGCACGGTCGATGCTCAGCCTCGACAACGCCTTTTCTTATGACGCTTTGAAAGATTGGGATCGCCGCGTACGCGAAGGGAGCGGCAGGGAAGATATCGAGTACATCGCGGAGCACAAGTTCGATGGGCTGAGCATTTCGTTGCAATACGAAGACAGCGTGCTGGCGCGCGGCGTGACGCGCGGAGACGGAACGACCGGCGAAGAAGTGACGCCGAATGTGAAGACGATCCGGTCGGTTCCGTTGCGCGTGGACGCCGCGGCGTTGAAAAAAGTGAAGCTGCGGGCCGATTTCGAGGTGCGCGGGGAAGTAATGATGACGCGGAAAGCGTTTGAAGCGCTGAACCGGCAGCAGGAGCGGATTGGGGGGAAGATTTTTGTGAATCCGCGGAACTCGGCCGCGGGAGCGGTGCGCGTGCTCGATCCCACAATTACGGCGTCGCGGAAGCTGGACTTCTTCGCGTACTACCTGCTGGTGGATGGAAAAGTGCCGTTCGCCAGGCATTCGGAATCCCTGGAAGCTTTGAAGCAATTAAGGTTCCGCGCTTCGGACGATTGGAAGCTGTGCAACGGGATTCAGGAGGTGGTCAAGTATTGCGAGGATTGGGACGCGAAACGGGAGAAGCTGCCTTACGAGATTGACGGCGTGGTGATCAAAGTGAACGCCACGGCGATACAAAATGAGCTGGGTTATACGGCGAAGGCGCCGCGATGGGCGATTGCGTTCAAGTATCCGGCGCGGCAGGAAACAACCGTGGTGAACGACATTCGCGTGAATGTGGGGCGCACGGGGGCGCTGACGCCGGTGGCGATCCTGGAGCCGGTGCAAGTGGGAGGCGTCACTGTCAGCCGATCCACACTCCACAACATGGACGAGATCGAGCGGCTGGGCGTGCAGATTGGCGACACGGTTCTGATTGAACGCGCGGGAGAAGTAATTCCGCACGTGCTGAAAGTGGTGAAAGAGGGGAAGCCGCGCAAGCCGTTTCGCATGCCGAAGAATTGCCCGGAATGCGGGAGCGCGATTCATCACGTGGACGGAGAAGTGGCGTACCGGTGCGTGAACGCGGCGTGCCCGGCGAAGAGGAAAGAGTCGATTCTGCATTTTGCGGGGCGGCACGCGATGGACATTGATGGGCTGGGCGAAAAGATTGTGGATCAGCTTGTAGACAAAGGGATGGTGAAAGACGTTGCGGATTTGTACGCGCTGAAAGAAGAAGAAGTGGCGGCGCTGGACCGCATGGCGGAGAAGTCCGCGCAGAATTTGCGGGAGGAGATTGAGGCGAGCAAGAAAAATTCACTGGCGCGGCTGATTTATGCGCTGGGGATTCAGTTTGTGGGCGAGCGGACGGGGCAGTTGCTGGCGGAACATTTTTCTTCGCTAGACGAATTGGCGGCGGCGAAAGAAGAGGAGTTAGAGCAAGTGCCGGAAGTGGGGCCGAAAGTGGCAGCGAGCCTTGTGGAGTTTTTCTCGGAGCCGGCGAACCGGCAGTTGATTAAGAAATTGGCGAAGGCGGGAGTGCGGCCGAAGGCGGAGAAGCGTGAGGTCAAGAGCGATAAGTTTGCGGGGAAGACGTTTGTGTTTACGGGAACGCTGGCGAATCGCACGCGGGAAGAGGCCGGAGCGATTGTGGTGGAGCATGGAGGAAAAGTTTCTGGGTCGGTGAGCAGCAAGACGAATTACGTGGTAGTTGGGACGGATCCGGGATCAAAGTATGACAAGGCGAAGGAGTTGGGCGTGACGATTTTAAGTGAAGGGGAATTCGAGAAACTACTCGGACTGAAATAGCGTTCGCGCAGTGTCCTGCCGTTCGCCGTGGTCAGCTTGAGAATTTGCCAAATGGCTCCCCGCAGTAAGGACACCGAGCAACCCGATCATCTTGGGGGGCGGTACTAAGAACTTGTCGCAAGTTTAAGGGTTGGCCACACTTCTTGCATCGAAGACCATCTGGACTGCCCGCCCCTTTGCGATGAAAGTAGTCGCCTGCCAGCCGTGCGACTAAGAGCAACGTGAACCGATGGCGGCCAGAACGAATTTGGAGAACCATAGTGCAATGAACATCATGCCTAATGAAGCGAGAGCGACCCACATGAAAAATCGGACGATGGGGTAGTTCGAACCTTTGACGGCGATCTGCTCGGTCTGATTCATACGGCTTCGGTGCTCGTCTCCTGCTCGAATAATCCCACATTCACCGGGGCTTTAAGCGTGACGTGCAAGACCGGTTTCCATAGCGGTGGGATTGCGTGCATCCCGCGACCGACTGCCGGCCCGCCGCCCCTACGAAAATCGGGATGGGGCGTTAACGGCCGCTTTTCGCATTCTGGAGTAATGCATTCTCGCGGCATAATTGGAATTGGCGGGTGAGCCGGGTGATCGCTGGTTGCTTTGAGCGCTGCCGGACCGAGGGCTAAGCCCTCCGACTCCCTGCGGCGCCTCGGGGTAAACGGTAGGAAAGTCTGGGCATCACCCGGAGAAACGATGTTTCACTTGACGGAAAGGGGCGGGCCGAGGAGTTCCATGCCGTACGCGTGGTAAATCTGCGGATCATCGACGTACTTGCCGCCCTCACGACGCTTCTCATTGTCGCGAAAGAAAGCTTCCATTTTGTTAGCAGGCGTAAACGCGATAAGCACGCGGCCGGGAGTGTCGCCGACAAAGGCCCAGGCATGGGGCACTTCGCGCGGGCCGAGGATCGAGTCGCCGGGTCCGAGTTCCACGTGCGTCGAACCGACTTCGGCGATGTACTGGCCCTCGATGACATAAAACCATTCGTCCTCGTTGTGGTGCAGATGACGGGGAGGGCCGCCTTTTTTGCCAGGGGTGTTGCGATGCTCGAAGAGAAAGAGCGCGCCGGAACTGTCGGAGGTGAGAACTTTGTAGGCGGTCGTGCTGATGCCAGTGGTATGGCGCTCGCCGAGGCGGTCTTCGCCCGCCGGAACTTTGACTATGGTCGGGGCCGCGGGGGCTTTGGTGGATTGCCCAAGCAGGGCCAAAGGAAAGGACGCTAAAGCTCCGCCGAGAAAGCCGCGGCGTTCCAGATGGAGAAGATGAATCATCGAATTGTCCTTGCGTGCGGAAATGAGTGCCAGTGCGCGTGGATTCTAACTTAGTTGAGGTGTGGACGGGGTATAATGAAACTGGCGGGTGAGCCGGGTGATCGCTGGCTGACGCTGAGGAGTGGCGGCGTAAAGCCGCCGCTACAACGCCGAGGCGGGAGGAAAGTCCGGACACCGTTGTGAGGCACGTTGGTCATTTGCGAACGCCGAAAGGCGTGCGCGGAATGGCCGATGGAACTCATGACATGGGCAACGCGCCTGGTAACGCCAGGGGGCGAAGTTGAAGATGGCGAGGTAAACTCGCCGCTACAACGGCGTCACGGAAAGTGCCACAGAGAATAGACCGCCGGCGGAGTGGAGCTCGGTGACATCGAACAGGGAAACCTGCGAGGCGTCTTCGAAAAGCTAGCTCGGTTAGGCAAGGGTGAAAAGGTGGGGTAAGAGCCCACCGCTCCGGTGGTGACACCGGAGGCACGGAAAACCCCGCGTGGTGCAAGGCCAAATAGGAGGGGAGAGCTGGCCCGGCTCGCTGAGCACATCTTCTAACGAAAATGTGTTCCATTCGTGGCGGCGCAAGCCTGCCTTCGGCAGGCAAGCCGCTGCGAATTGAGAACCCTCGGGTAGGCTGCTAGAGTCACGGTGCGAACCGTGGCCTAGAGGAATGATCGCCGCGGTGAACAATTCGCTTCGCGAATCGTTCACTCGACAGAATCCGGCTTACAGGCTCATCCGCCAACTTATCGCTTTTCCTTCCTTCTGCCGTATGATGAATGCATGCGGCTCCTTCTGGTTGAAGATGATGTGCGGATCGCGCGGTTTGTGGCCAAGGGCTTGCGCGAACAGGCGTATGCCGTGGATGTTGCAAGCACGGGCGAAGAGGCGCTGTACCAGTCAGCGGTGAACACGTACGACCTGGTGATCCTCGACGTGATGATTCCCGCGCCCGACGGCTTCGCGGTGTGCCGCGAATTGCGCAAGTCCGGGCAACGCATGCCGATTCTGATGCTGACCGCGCGGGATGCCGTGGAAGACCGTATCGCGGGACTGGATCATGGCGCAGACGACTATCTGACCAAGCCATTCGAATTTCGCGAATTGCTGGCGCGGCTACGGGCGCTGCTGCGACGCTCGGGCGAACTGCGGCCACCGAAAATCACCATCGCTGATCTCGTGCTCGATACCGGGGCGCAGACGGCCAAGCGGGGCGGACGGCACATCACGC
>DATDNK010000339.1:0-9582 GCA_036518275.1 Candidatus Acidiferrum sp. | reverse complement strand
AGCGGAAAGGGCCATGACAGTTGTTATTCGCCGATAAAAAGGGGTGAGGAGTACTGCCAACAGAAAAAGAATAATTCCATACTCGGCCATCTCGAACAAAGGACCTGTAAGCGTGCCTCCTGTAAATTCCGAAGCTCCTGCCGCATCAAGGTGCGGCCACGCGACCACAACACAGAACGCACAACTGATCGCCAGCCATATTTCTTGTCTTCTGATTTTCTTCATTTTGAATCTCAGTAATACGGCTCCTGCGTGAGGACACTGACGTCCCTTATTCCTGCCAGCCGGATTTGATTCAAAACCGCAACGGCATCGCCATACTTCACGCGCGCGTCGGCATTAAGGTAAATTCTTTTCTCCGCTCCGTCGCGTAATCCCTTTCGGATCTCTTCCGGCAGATTCACGAGCATGACTCTGTCATTGCGGAAGAAGACGCGGCCATCACGCGTAATGCTGATCTGCATAGCGTCTTCCCTCAGAGCACCAGGCAGAGCAATTGAGTTCGCAGCAACGGCCCGGTCGACTGCGTACCTGGGCAAGTCCACGTCCGGTTGCGTTCTCCCGATGAATGAGAAAAGCAATACGAGCATGACACTCACAAATCCCCACATATCGATCCGGCAAAGAAGCTCATTTTTTCTTCTGAGTGCCGCCAACTTGAATTGCGTTTGTGCTGGTGCCATTGGGAATACGCAGCTTGCCTATTAGACGTGGACTTCGACGGCGCTGAGGCGCAGCTTGCCGTGTGAGACGGCGGATTCGAGGGCGGTTACGACGACCGGATCGAACTTTGAGCCGGCCAGCGCGCGAATCCGGTCCATGGCGTAGTCGAGTTCCATGGCCGTCTGGTACGGGCGGTTCGTGGTCATGGCATCAAGCGTATCGGCCACGCCAATGATGCGCGCCATCATAGGAATTTGCGGTCCCGACAATCCATAGGGGTAGCCGCGCCCATCGATGTGTTCGTGGTGCAGTTCGATGCCCGGCAGCACCTCTTTCAGTTGCGAAACCGGGCGCATGATGTTCGCGCCCTTGACGGTGTGCTGCTTCATCAAGCCAAACTCTTCAGGAGTAAGCGCGCCGGGCTTTTTCAGCACGCGATCTTCGACGCCAATTTTTCCAACGTCGTGAAGCAGCGCGGAAATGCGCAGCTTGTCCAGCTCTTCAGCGGAAAGCCCCAGTTCCTGCCCGATCAGCGTGGAATACTTCGCGACGCGCCCCGAGTGACCGCGCGTGTACGGGTCCTTTTCGTCGATGGCCGCAGCGAGCATGCGAATCGAGCCGATAAACAGTTCGCGGTTTTCCTCGGCCGCTTCTTTCAGCTTTTCGATGAATTCCTCGATGTCGCCGGCCATCTTGTTGAAATTCTCGGCGAGTTCGCTGATTTCCAAGGTGCCTCGAGCTACGGACCGCTGATGAAATTCGCCGCGGCTGATGGCTCGCGTCGATGCTGCAAGTCCGCGGATCGGTCCGCTGATGCCGACGGCGAAGAAATATCCGACGACGATGGCAGCCAGCACCACGATGCTGACGAACACCAGCGCCTGCCGGTTGAGGTCGTCGACGCCGGTATCGCTCTCCGCGGCATCCAGACGCCGTTCTACGATCACCGCCCAGTTCAATTCGGGAAACGTGCTGTAAGTGCCGATCATTTCGACAGAACGCTTTTTGAAGGTGTCGGTGAACCGCTTCGTCTCGGTGTTGCGAAGGTCCTGAGGGAGAGCGCGCACTTGGGCGACCAGGGGATTGTCCCGCGCGTCTGCGCCGGGGACAAAATTCTTCGTGTCGTTATGCGCTACGATGCGGCCGTTGTGGTCCACGATAAAAACGGAGCGGCCACGCACGCTGGCATCCTGCAATCGCCGCAGGATGGAATCCAATGAGACAACGGCGGCCAGCATGCCCGTGAAATTGTCGTTCCCGTCTTTCAGCGGGATGGCCACAACAAATGCGGGCCGATTGTCCGGCACTACCGCCAGCGGATCGCTGCGAAACTTCGTTACTTGGAGCTGCTGCGACTGCAGACAAGCGACAAAGGCGCGCTGCAATGCTTTCGCCACGAACGGATCCTGTTCCGCACGAAAATTCCCCTGAGACGCGCTCGTGCCCCGGCCCGACTTGCCCACGGCCGTCAGATAAATGAACGTGTTTGGGTTGCTCTCGACGAAGTTCTCCAGCAGGTGCGTGACTTTGGGTTCCGCCGCGGGATCCTCTACATTTTCGATCAGGCCCGTGAGGTCCAGGATTTGCCTCTCGCTCAGCAATTGTTGCGTCAGGTTGGATTCAAAGTGCTGGATTTCCATCGCCAGAGAGCGCACCAGATCGGTCTGCTGTACCTTTTCCGTATCTACAAGTTTGTCTTGGCTAAGTTGCAGCACGAGGCGGTGATACAAGCCCAGAGGCAACACGCTGACGAGCAACAGGGCTCCAAGAACGAGCCACAGAATGCGCACGTGCCCTGCGCGCAGGCGTCTCCATAGAGCCCAAAGAGATTGAGCGGTGGGCGGCATCTTGACTCTTAATTTTAGTCGGGGAGAGTGCTCGCGCGTAGACAACGAGGGCAGGGCGTCTCGCAACTACAACTAGGACTTTGGTACTAGTGGCTCGAAATGGGTTTGCGGAGTCCTCTATTCGCGTTTTAGAGGCCGATCCATGATTTCGCGAATCGCGTCCTTAGGCGATTTGCCGCGGTGCAAGATGGCGTCGACCTGTTCGGTAATGGGCATCTCGATGCCATGTTCGCGCGCCAGTGCCAGCAGGGGTGCAGCCGTGTCCACGCCCTCGGCCACCATGCGCATTTCCCCGAGAATTTCGGGAAGCTTGCGCCCTTTGCCCAGTTCAATACCCACATGCCGGTTTCGGCTGAGGGCCCCTGTGCATGTCAATACCAAATCGCCCAAACCTGCCAAACCACTTAGGGTTTCCGGGCGCGCTCCCAGGGCTGCCGCAAAGCGCATCATTTCCGCGAGGCCGCGCGTGATCAGCGCTGCCAGCGGGTTTGATCCCAGGCCGAGGCCCTGGCAGGCTCCTGCCGCGATGGCCATCACATTTTTCATCGCGCCGGCCAACTCCACGCCCAGTACATCGTCGTTGGTGTACAGACGGAAGGATGGTCCGGAAAACTCTTCTTGCAATTCATCGGCAAGGGAGGAGTACCGTCGAAGTCCGGTAGCGAGGGGAGCATAAGTGTAGCTCGAAGCAATGACTACGGCGGTTGGCTCGCCGCGTGCGGCTTCCGCCGCAAACGACGGTCCAGAAAGTACGGCGATGCGCTGCGACGGCTCGACGGTTCCGGATTTTGTCAGCACTTGTGCGAGGACAAGACTCATGCGCAAGTGTGTCGCCGGTTCGAGCCCTTTGGTGGCGCTCACAAAAACCATCTCCGGCGTGACGAAGGGTAGGGCTTGCGCATAAACCGCCCGAGCATGCACGGAGGGTATCGCGCCGATCACGATCTGCGCGGCGGCCAACGCTGTGGTCATGTCGTGGGTTGCGCGAATTCCATCCGGCAAACGGATTCCAGCGAGATACGCGCTGTTTTCGCGCTGACTGTGCAGAGCCTCTGCGAGTTCCGCGTTGCGCGCCCAAAGCGAGATTTCATGCGGCTTTCGCGCGCGGGACAATACCACCGA
Organism: Candidatus Acidiferrum sp.; assembly: GCA_036518275.1. Classification (GTDB taxonomy): domain Bacteria; phylum Acidobacteriota; class Terriglobia; order Acidiferrales; family UBA7541; genus Acidiferrum. Next base: position 5,950 of record DATDNK010000339.1, on the reverse strand, counting down.
CAACGCCGTTCCCCAGCTACCGGCTCCGAGAATGGCGATACGCGTCATTCTGCTCCCTTATTCCTGGAAAAAGAGAATTTAGGCTCGACGCCTTGCACAAGACGCTGCAAATTTCCGCGGTGTTTGTAAATGATCAGCAACGCGGCGGCCAGCGCTCCGAACGTAATCGTCAGCGGAGGGGCGTGGTGTGGCGCCCAAAGAAAGTAAATCAGCAACGGCATGGCGGCTGCCGCGGAAACCGAGCCCAGCGAAACGTAGTGCCAGAAAATCACCACGAGCAGAAACAGAAGAAGCGCCCCAAGACATGCGAGCGGCGAGAGCATCAGAAACATGCCCGCCGCTGTCGCGACTCCCTTGCCGCCCTGGAATTCAAGCCAGACCGGAAAACAATGCCCGATCAACGCGGCAAGCCCGGCGATCATCATCCATGTGGCACTATCGTTAGAAAGTTTTTCGCCAAGCAGAACCGCCCCGGCACCTTTCCCAATGTCGAGAACTAACGTGAGAATCCCAGCAAGCGGGCCGACTACGCGCGCCACATTCGTTGCGCCGATATTGCCGCTGCCGGACTTTCGGACATCGCCACCACCAAAAAGTTGCGCAAGTATCAGCCCAAAGGGGATCGACCCGAGGAGATAAGCGGCCAGCGGAATCACAAAGGCTATAGGAATGTGCAACGCGATCTGCATTTATTCCGCACCAGGAGCGAATCGAAAACTCGCGAGCGTAGTGTACTCCGCCCCGGAGGGCTTTAACTTGCTTTGAATCAAGTGAAATTCTTTCGTCTGCAGCGAGCCAAATTCGCGCTGCTGGTTGTCTGCAATGAGCTTGCGCACCGCCGCCGGCAGGCGCGGGTGTTCGAATCGGGCGAGCGTAAGATGCGGGGAAAACTCCCGCTTCTCGCACGGAATGCCGAGCTTCTCCATCGCCCCTTCGATATCTCCAGCCAGCGTTTTTAGATTCGTTGATGCTTCCATGCCCGCCCAGAGAACGCGCGGCTGTTTTTCATTGGGGAAAAATCCCAACCCGCGAAACTCCAGGGCAACAGCGTCGTCGGAACGAATCACCGCGAGCGCGCTGCGAACCGCATCGACCTTGGCCTCGGCGACTTCACCCAGGAATTTCAACGTGACGTGTAGATTTTCCGGGCGCACCCATCGCGGTTCTTTCGTAACAGCGCGGAGCGAAACGAGCAAAGTCACGAGATTTTGCCGCACTTCGGAGGGAATTTCCAGCGCGACGAAAAGGCGCACCGTTCAGGACCTTTTCGCGTCGTGTCGCGGCGGTTCCCCGCCATTGTAGAGGAAATGCAGACGCACCATGTCCAGAGCGAGCTGCGAAGCGTGCCAGCGAATTGCCTCGCGATCCCCGGGGAACCGCACCCCGCGTTCTTTTACTCCGCCAGCATGCGATAGGGCGATGTGCACCGTGCCTACGGGCTTTTCTTCACTGCCACCGCCGGGCCCGGCAATCCCGGTGATGCCGACACCGAGAGTGCTCCCCACGCTTCGCCGGATGCCGTCGGCCAGCGCCTTGGCCACTTCGCTGCTCACCGCGCCTTTCGATTGAATCAGCTCCGCGGGCACGTTCACCCAAGCGGTCTTCAAATCGTTGCTATAGCAAACGACACCGCCCAAAAAGTACGACGAGCTGCCGGCAATGCTGGTCAGCCGCTCGGCCAACAATCCTCCGGTGCAACTTTCGGCCGCAGAGATCGTCGCTTTGTTCATCGTCAGCAAGCTCGCAATCACTTCCTCCATCGAAGAACCGTCCTTCGAGTAAATCCGGTCGGTCAACGCCAACTCGAAGCCCTGCACGATTTCGTCGAGTGTTTTCTCTGCATGCAACGCATCGTCGGTCCACATGCGCAAGTGGATCTGAATTTCTCCCGGGGCCGCGAGGATCGTGGTGTTCACGTCGGAGTAGCGCGTGTAAATCGGCTTGATGCGTTGTTCGAGTGCCGATTCTCCCAAGCCGGCCACGCGCAACTCGCGGTGAAACATACGAATGCCGGAGCGCCGCTTCTCCAACCGCGGCAACACTTGCTCGAGATACATCGGCTTCAGTTCGCGCGGCGGCCCGGGCAGCAAAGCAATGCAGCGTCCCTTGTCTTCGAGCCACAAGCCCGGCGCCGACCCGCGAGGATTCTCCAGGATTTCCGCGCCTTCGGGCACCATCGCTTGCCGCGTGTTCACCGCGGGCATCTCCCGGCCCAACTGACGGAAACGCCCTTCGATGTATTTGAGGATGGCTTCATTCAGAATGAGCTTGCGGTGGAGCAATTCCGCGACGGTTTCGCGTGTCAAGTCGTCTTCGGTGGGGCCAAGTCCGCCGCTCGCCAAAATCAGCGGCACGCGCTCGAGCGCGTCACGAAACGCCTCCGCCAGCAATTCGCGGTTGTCGCCTACAATCGTCTTGCGAACAACCTCGATGCCCAACTTGTTCAGTTCTTCTGTCAGAAAGAGCGAGTTAGTGTCCATGCGGTCCGGAGTCAATAGTTCCGAACCAACCGCGATGATCTCGGCTTTCATCAGTGCTGCGATCCGGTAAGCGGCAGGCCGCGCACGTCCCAATCCAGCGTGAAAAGGACGCCGGAGGGTGGGTTGGACTCGGACGTGGCAAGAATTGCGCGCCCTGAGGACTGCAGCGTCATGCCCACGAGCCCGGATCCGCTTAATGCAATGTCTGCGTGCGCCTGGGTGCTGATCCGCACGATGCCTCGCCGGCCCTGATAAGAAGCGGCCACAAACAGATTCCCTTCGCGGTCGAATGCCAACCCCTGGGGCCGGCCCAACCCGCGGAAGAACACACTGACGTCGCCGCCCTGCGTGATCCGGTAAACGCGGTCGAAGCTGGAAGCCGTTGGTCCGGACACATATAAGTCGCCACCGGGATGAAACGCCAGGTGATACGCAGCCACTGAGGGTTCGAGCGTCGCAAAGACGAAAATTTCGCGCTCCGGGCTGATCTTGAAGATTGTTCCGCTACGGTCTCCGACGTACAGGTTTCCCGCGCGATCAAACGCGATGCCTGTTGCGACACCCATACCCTCGATCCAAGTCTCGGAGCGGCCCTCGGGGGAGACACGATGAATGGTTCCGTCATTCCGACACGAGACGAAAAGATTGCCTTCCCGGTCCAATGCCAGTCCTGTGGGATTTACCAACGAAGTCAGGAACGGCTTCACGTCGTAGTTTGCTGTGATTTTATAAAGCGATACCGGAACTCGTTGGCCGCGCGGCCCGGAAAACGTGACGTAAATGTTCCCTTCATGATCCACCGCGGGGTTTGTCACCGGATGCAAATTGTCCGCGATCGGCACGCCGATGTGCACGGGATGCGGCGAGCTTTCGCGCCCGTCCGAGGCTACGCGCACCGTTCCGCCGTTTGCGCCTTCCGGCACGCGTGCGATCAAGCGATTCTCGCTTGCGAGAGCCAGGCTCGCTTCTGCATCGCCAAAGTGCACTACCGGACGCGCCTGCGCGCGCGAAACGAACCCGCGCCCGTGAATAGTCATCTCCCCGCCGGGAATGGCTGCTACGGGCGCAACTCTCTCAATGTGTGGAATGCCGTTCTTTTCCGCCGAGGAACCGAACCCGAATTTCATACCTAACCAATGTGAACCGTCAGAAGACCGAAGTACAATGCCACGCGCAGCAGGATTGCCGCGTACAGTCCTGCCATCCAGTCATCCGCCATGATGCCCCAACCGCCTGGCAGTTTTTCCAACTGGCGAATGGGCCATAGCTTCCAAATGTCGAATACCCGAAAAAGTATAAAACCCAACAGCAGGTATTTCCAGTTGAGCAGACTGAATGCAGAGTACAGCGCGAAGACGGAGGCCTGGTCGGACGAAATCAGGTGCGTCGGAAGGCCCAGCGGCACGATCGCCAGCACCAGCGTCAGATGCATGCCGGAGACTTCGTCGATGACCACGTATTGGGGATCCTCTGTCCCCGCGTACTGAGCGACCTGGGAAGCGCTCCACACGCCCAACCACGCGATAACGAGAAAAGCAATCACCGGCGGGACGAGCAACAAGAAAGGCGCGGGACGCCCGTTCAGCATCGGCACGTCAATTCCCAGGCCTCCGAACCGGAAAACCACGACGGCCAGGAATTCGAGAAGGCTGACGGGATGCGTGAGGATAGCAACGATGACTCCAACCAGCGAGCCAATGGTGCCTGGGGCTTTTGGAATGTACCCGGCTCCCAGCGCAGTCGCGAGCATAAGAGCTAGCCGCGGCTTTTTGCGTGGCGTTTCCGCGACGGACGCAGCGCTAAGATTCGTGGTCATCTGGTTTGTCGAGATCTAGCAGGATGGTCTTGCGCTCGCCTTCTGTGGGTTCTTCCTCGTCGAAAATCGGGTCGGAGACCACGTACTTCTCGCTCGCCCAATTGCCGAGGTCCTGCATCCGGCAGCGCTCGCTGCAAAACGGAAAATCCTTGTGCACTTCCGAGTCCGTCTCCGCCTTACAAATCGGGCATCTATGCTTCATAGCAAAAAAACCCTACGCTAGCACGCGCAAGGGCGCTCCAGTGGCAATCCTGTGAAGCTTTTCCATCTCTGGTGCTGGCGCCGCAACTGGAACGCTTACATGCGCTCTTGAAGCGGGCCGCGGCAGAACCTCCACCACGTGACCGATTAGGTCGTAGGCATCGGACTTCGCGATTTGAACGCGCACCACGTCGCCCGCTTCCGCCACTTCGCCATCGGGCAACTGGATATCGGTCAGGTACAGCTTGCCATCAATCTCCGGGGCCATGCCTTCCAGCCGCGCTTCCCACACAAGAGGATTGTCTTTCGACGGACCTTCAACGACCGCGACAAGACTCTCCCCCTTTACCGCGCGATATTTTATCCGCAAATTTTCCCTGGAAATCTTCTTCTGAATCGCCATCAAGCGGTTTCGCCGATCGGTAATCGTTGCCGCATCCACTTTTTTATCGAGCGCATGACTTTCTGCGTCGTCCACGTCCGAGTATTCAAACACGCCCACCCAGTCCAGTTTCGCGGCCTTCACAAACTCACACAGTTCTTGGAAGTCCTTTTCCGTCTCGCCCGGGAAGCCCACGATAAACGAGGTTCGTAGCGATACGCCCGGAATCGCCTTCCGCATGCGCTCCAGCAGGCGCAAAAAGGCGTCGCCGTTGGATCCGCGCTTCATACGCGCCAGAACATTCCGGCTGGAATGCTGCAGCGGCATGTCAATGTATTTCGCCAGGCGCGGATGCTCTGCAATGGTGTCCAGCAATTCCTGCGTCACACGATTCGGATACGCGTAGAGGAATCGCACCCAGACCAACTCTTCGATTTGCGCGAGCTTTGCAAGCAATTGCGCCAGCCCATTGCGTAAGCCCAAATCTTCCCCGTACGACGTGGTGTCCTGTCCGATGAGAGTAATCTCCCGCACGCCTGCAGCGGCTAAGTTCTCCGCTTCGCGCACCACCGACTCAAATCGGCGGCTGCGGAATTTGCCCCGCAGCTCTGGAATGATGCAGAACGTGCAAGGATGATCGCAGCCTTCCGCGATTTTGATGTACGCCGCATGTCTTGGCGTCGTGACGATGCGTGGCGTGAAGTCGTGATACAAAAACGTCGGCGGCTGCGCAGGCAGCACGCGCAAATCGCCGTGGACCGCTTCTAAAATCCTTTCGACTTCACCGGTGCCCACTACTGCGTCCACTTCCGGCACTTGCTCCAGAATCTGCTCGCGATAGCGCTCTACCAGGCAGCCGGCCACAATCAGTTTTTTCGCCGCACCAAATTTCTTGTGCTCTGCCATCTCGAGAATGGCATCCACCGATTCTTTTTGAGCCGCTTCGATGAAGCTGCACGTGTTGACGACCAGCACTTCCGCTTCATCGGCACGCGGTGTCAATTCATAGCCATCGCGCGCAAGAATGCCCATCATCACCTCGCTGTCCACGAGGTTCTTCGGGCATCCCAG
>DATDNK010000338.1:0-3388 GCA_036518275.1 Candidatus Acidiferrum sp. | reverse complement strand
CCGTAGCTCTACACACAGGCATCCGCTGAGCCAAGGTAGCTACTCTTCCAGCCCCGCGGCTCGCAATTTTGCCAACAGCGTCTTGGGTGTAATCCCCAACTTCTCCGCGGCGCGTGTTTTATTCCACTTGCATTCGCTCATCGTGTTCTCGAGCAGAGCTTTTTCCACGTGTCCTGCCGCGCGGCTCGTCACTTGCTCAAGCGTTCCTTCCCAATCGAATTTCTCGGGCAGCATGCCAGCCGGCAGTTTTGATGCGTCTGGCTTCGATGCAGGCAATTGCAGCGCGTCCGCGCGAATGCTGACTCCATCCGCCAGAATCACCGCGCGCTCCATGGTGTTTTGCAATTCCCGCACGTTTCCCGGCCAGCGGTAATGCAGCAGCCGCTCCTTCGCATCTTCGGAAAGCTCCAATCCGGGCTTGGTGAACTCGCGGCTGAATGTTTCCAGAAAATGATTCGCCAGCAAGAGCACGTCTTTCCCGCGGTCGCGCAGCGGCGGAATGGTGATGGGCACGGTGGAAACCCGGAAATACAAGTCGTCGCGAAACAATTTTTCCTGCACTTGCTTCTGCAAATCCCGGTTCGTGGCTACGATAATGCGAACGTCCACGTCAATCGATTGCGTTCCGCCAACGCGTTCGAACCGCTTTTCTTCCAGCACCCGCAGGAGCTTCGCCTGAATCGCCAGTGGCAGTTCGCCAATCTCGTCCAGGAACAGTGTTCCGCGGTGCGCCAAATCCATTTTCCCCACTTTGCGCGTGGACGCTCCTGTGAACGCTCCCTTCTCGTGCCCAAACAGCTCGTTCTCCACCAGCCCTTCTGGAATCGCCGCGCAATTCAGCGCCACGAACGGTTGCTCGCGCCGCGGCGACAAATGATGAATCGCCAGCGCAAACAACTCTTTCCCCGTGCCGCTTTCGCCCAGCAGGAGGCAGGTCGTATCCGTCGCCGCCACTTTCTGGATCTGCTGGCTCACTTCCTTGATGGAAGCATGCTCACCTATGATGCGTGGAAATCCATAGCGGGCCGAGTATTCGGCGCGGAGCAACAGATTTTCACGTTGCAGCTCCTGTTGCTCCGCCGCGCGCTTCACCAGCAGCTTCAAATGATCCAGGTCCACGGGCTTCTGGAGGAAATCAAACGCGCCATCTTTCATCGCGGCCACGGCTTCTTCCACTGACCCGTATGCGGTCAGCAGAAGCACCGGGATGGTGACGTCCGCTTGCTTCGTTTCGCGCAAGACATCCAGACCGGACGCCCCTGGCATCTTCAAATCTGTGATCACCAACAAATATCTGCGCGTGCGCACCTTTTGGATGGCGGCCGCGCCATCCGGCGCTTCATCCACGGCGTACCCCGCGCGTTCCAACGCCTTGCGCATCATGGCGCGCAATTCGCTTTTGTCTTCAACAAGCAGAAGAGGTTCCATCTCTTTCGTTTCTACCACGAATCGGATGTCCTCAGGGGACAACGGAACCCGCATGTGCGGAGAAGGGAAGCACCGCACTCCTCTCTAGGTGATACGTTTAAATTTGCAGCAAGAACGCATTCAGGCCAACACTAACCCACTCTGGCCAGTGAAAATGGTTCCAATACGAAAGAGCCTGATTGCCTTGGCTGGAACAATCAGGCTCTCCAAGAGTTAAGAACTTAAGACTTACAACCTGCAGCCAGGAACTCTTCTTACTGTGCCCAGCCCGGATCACCGCCGGACTTCCTCAACTGTGTCTCCATGTCATCCAACTGCTGCTTGAGCTGCTCCAGTTCTTTCTTCTTATCCGCAATCTTGGCCGTCTTGGTGTTGATGTCCGCGCGGTTGTTTTGCTCGTTCATGGCCTTGGTGGGATCGGCATAGAATTGCACCGAAGATTTGTCCAGTTCGCGCTGAAGAATGTCCAGTTCCTTCTCGGCCTTCGCGATCTTGGAGTGCTGTTCGGCGAAACGTCTGCGCCAGGCCTTCTCACCGTTCGGATCTTCTTTATTTTCTTTGGCCGTCGCGTCCGCGGGCTTTTGGGCGCCTGCGGCGGCCGTCCCCTCAGCCCCAGCCGTGGCAGGCGTCGCCGCGGTTGCGTTTTGTACGGCTGGCTTGTCTGGTGTCGCGGGCCGCACATCGTCGTCGGTGTAAACTTTTTTCGGCTTCTGCGCGTCCTTCTTCTCTTTTTCCGCGCGCGCTTTTCTTGCGGCGTCGGCCACAGGATCCCCGGTCTGCTGCGAAGAACTTTGCGCATAGCCTCCCAGCGTTGCCAGGCACAATCCGCCGATCACTGCCGCCACTCTCATCCAGTCGTTTTTCCGCATTTCTCCCAACCTTCCGGAGCTGTTCTAGGCTCCTTCTCCCTGTTAGAGGGTTAGATGCGACTCTGCTTTGATTCTACTGCTTCTGCAACCCTTCGCGGCATCGGAAGCGTAACAATAAACTCGGCCCCGCCTTTCGGACAGTTTCTCACTTCCACGTGTCCGCCGTGCTGCACAATGATTTTCTGCACCACCGCCAATCCCAATCCCGTTCCGTTGCTTTTTGTCGTAAAAAATGGCCGAAACAACTTTGGCATAGCCGCTGGTGCAATGCCCGGCCCATTATCCGTAATGAAGACTCTCTGCCATTCCATCTCCTCGCTCTCGGCCAGTTCTCCTCGCAGCGTCACGCGTCCGCCGCCCTCCTCCTGGGCGCACGCTTCGGCTGCATTCCTGGCTAGATTCAACAGCGCTTGCCGCAGCAGCCCTTCATCTCCGGCTACGTCGCCAAAGCTTCCCTTGCATTCGATCGTTACGTCAGGCATGGCTTGCACAACTTCCGCAACGGCGCGATTCACCACCTCTTCCAAGTCCACGCGCTCCTCGGGAATCTCCAGCGGCTTCGCGTATTTCAAAAACTCCGCCACCATATGCGTAATGTTTCTGGTTTGCTCGACAATTTTTTTCGCATAATCCGCGGATTCGTTCGGCGAAGCGTCCGGAATCATCTGCGCATATCCGGATATCGTCGCCAGGGCGTTTTTGAATTCGTGGGCAATTCCCGCGGACAGCTCGCCCAGGACGGCCAGATTCTCCTTAAGCTGCATCCGTTGCTGCAACGCAGCAAGTTCCGTCAAGTCCGTCAGCAGGCAGATGACGCCGCTAATTTTCCCTTCGCCGCGCCGAATCGGCGAAATCGTCACGCCCAAATGCCGCGTGTCTCCCGCGGGCGGAACATGTTCGACTTCTTCTCTACGGAAGATTCTTCCCGTTTCGAGGCACTCCCCAACCAGTTTGGTCAGCGCTGAATCCGCTCCCAGCGCCTCGCTGTATCGCCGGAATCCCAATCCGCGAATTCCCAGCACCTGCTCCGCCGCGGGATTCGAGCTCGAGATAATTCCCGTCGCGTTAACCACCACCAGCCCCGCCGGCAT
>DATDNK010000337.1:0-7347 GCA_036518275.1 Candidatus Acidiferrum sp. | reverse complement strand
GACTTCGCGCTCCCTGCCGCAGCAGACGGCGCAAATCTTTTCGGCCTTTGCGGGGCAGAAGCGTTCAGCCCTGCGCTTTTCACAGATCGGACAGGACACGGAATCTCCTCAGCGCGTGAAGACAGTCCAGCAGAATACGCTGAGGATTGAGAAAAAACAAAAGCAGCGGACGGGACCTTATTCCTATCCCGCGCACTGCGGTGCCCTGGGGAACTTATGGGAACGCCCACACGTACCATCACACATCATGCAAAGCGCGAATCCTCACACGAAGGCCCCAGAGTGGCTGATTTGCATTGGTGCAGGTATTTTCATTCTAATCCTCGGCGTCTCGGCGTTTTGGGAGCCGGACATCCGCTGGCTTCATTTTTTTCAAGCATGGATGTACATCGCCACGATCGTATTAAGCCTTGGCCGGAGTCGCTGGGGATATTTCATCGGAATTTCCGCGGCTGGCCTTTGGGACTACGCCAACATTGTCGCGACGACCTTCTTTCTCAATGGGCTGCAGGAGCTTTGGCAATGGACCCATACGGGGCGTTTGGAACACCCGGATTTGCTTATCGCTGTACCTGCCTGGTTTTCGAATTTGTTTGTCGTCATCGGCTCCTTGTGGGCATATTTCCGGCTGTCCCAGAAATCCGCCGGCGATACGGGCAGGTTCCTGCTAGCTTTTGTGCTCACGACAGGGTTTTTCGCGTTGGACATGGCTCTATTCCAGCCACGCTATCTCGGCATTTTCCCGCGACTGTTGCACCCGCACCTGCCCTGAATAGAACCCAGATATGCCGAGATTCCGCTTGCCGCCGGCTACTTCAGGCCATGATTACTTTATCGTGGAAGCGGCGCGCAGCGAGGATCAAAAGCAGCGTGCCAAGGACGAAAAGAGCGAGTCCATCGGTCCAAAGATGAACGATACCAGCGCCACGGAGGATGATTCCGCGCGTGATATTGATGAAGTACGTCGCCGGAATGAAATAGCTTATGGGATACAAAATGGCCGGTATCGTTTCGCGCGGGAAAATATATCCGGAGAAAAATACGCTGGGAAGAACGGTGAGGAAAGCAAGCTGCATGGCCTCGGCCTGAGAATTAGCTTTGCTGGAAATAAGGATGCCCAGAGAAAGCGATACGAAGAGATACGGCAGCGAGAGAAAAGCCAGAAGCAAAACGTTGCCATGAATCGGCACGAGAAAAACGAAACGCATGCAGGTGAGGATCAACGTGAGCTCGAAGAATCCAATGCCGAGATAGGGAAGCAGTTTTCCAAGAAGCAGGCCCATGGGGCGAACGGGAGTGACGAAAAGCTGTTCCAGAGTCCCCTGTTGTTTTTCGCGGACGATCGAAAAAGCAGTGAGGAACGTGGTGACGTTGAGCAGTAGAATTGCGGTAAGACCGGGCAGGAAAAAGTTGGGAGAACGTGAATCTGGGTTGAAGAGAATTTTCGGCCGCATGTCTACGGCAAAATCGGCACGATCTCGGAGGACGCGGCGCAGCGATTCATCCAGGCCGATGGCCGTAGTGACGTTAATGGCTTGCCCGGCGACGGAAGAGTCTGAGCCGTCGATGAGAACGAGAACCTGGGCGCTCATCTGGTGGAGCAAGCGATCGGAATAATCCACGGGGATCTTGATGCCGACGCGCGCGCGGCCGGAAATAATCATGTCGTTGAGGTCGTGGTCGTTCTGGACGTAGCGAATCACGTGAAAGGTGTCCGAATTTTTCAGGCGGTCGAGAAGTTCGCGGCTTTCGCGCCGGCCATCCCCGTTGTATACCACCGTATTAATCTGGCGAATGTTGGTGTCAATTCCGTAGCCGAGAAGGGTCATCTGCAAGATAGGGATGATGAGGGAAAAGAATAGCGTGGCGAAATCCCGCCGGACGTGAAGAACTTCCTTATAGAAGACTGCGCTAAAGCCGCGAAAGATGTTAGTCACTGGCGGTCTCCAAAAGCGCTTGATGCTTGTATGTGAGCTCGACGAAAACGTCCTCGAGGCTGGCAGCTAGCGGCCGAATCTCGGCGACGGCAATGCCATTTTTCAGGAGCTCACCCCGCAGGTCGTCCAAATCGAATTTTTCGTCGACCAGCGCGTGAATGGACTGGCCGAAAATCGTAGCGCTGCGAATCCCCGGAATATGACGTGACAACCGCAGAGCACGGGTAACTTCCGGGGCGCTAATTTCGATACGCATGGTGCCGTGCGGCTGCACGTCCGGGAGTTGGCGAAGCGAATCCGGCGTGCCGTCAGCGATGATCTTGCCAAAATAAATGTACGCGACGTGGCTGCAGCGCTCCGCTTCGTCCATGTAATGCGTGGTGACGAAGAAAGTGATTCCATGTCCGGAGAGTTCGAACAACAAATCCCAAAGCTGGCGCCGTGCGACCGGGTCGATGCCTGCGGTGGGCTCATCAAGAAACAGAAGCCTGGGCTCGTGCAACATGGCGCAACCGAGGGCGAGTCGTTGCCGCCAGCCGCCTGAGAGCTGGGCGGCAAGCCGGTTCAAGTACGGGCCCAGACCGTTAAGTTCGACGATTTCTTCCATGCGGCGTTTGAGGCGGGCAGGTTCAAGGCTGTAAATGCGTCCATAGAACCGCAAGTTCTCCGCAACCGTGAGGTCGTAATAGAGGCTGAAATTCTGCGACATGTAACCGATGCGTTCGCGGACAGATTCGGAATCGGTGCGCACATCGATGCCTTCCACGTGGGCCTCGCCGCCGCTGAGAGGCAGCAGGCCGGTGAGCATCTTGATGACGGTAGTCTTGCCGCTGCCGTTGGGGCCCAGGAAGCCGAAAATCTCGCCCTTCTCGACGCGAAAGCTGACATCGTTTACCGCGGTGAAATTGCCGAAGCGACGGACCAGATGCTCAGCAGAGATCGCCGGATCGGCGAAGGATTGGGGTTGAGTGGCCATCGTTCTAGCCCGCAGATTTCAGTTTCACGTCGGCGGCCATGCCAGGGAGGACGCGGCCCGCGGGATCGTTGATGCGAATCTTCACGCCGAAGACCTGGTGGACACGTTCCTCTCGGGTTTGCACGTTGCGGGGAAGAAACTCCGCTTGTTGATTGATTTGCTCGACTTCGCCGTCGAAAACGGTGTTCGGAAAGGAGTCGACGCGGACTTCCGCCTTTTGCCCAAGCTTGATGCGGCCAAACTCGGTTTCAGGAATATAGATACGGACGTAGATTTGATCCTTTTCGAGAAGCGTGGCGACGGGCGTGTTCGGGGCGATGAGGTCGCCCGGGCGCACATCGAGGACTTCGACGATAGCCGCGGAAGGGGCGACGACTTGACGCTCGCGAAACCGCGCTTGGTCGTAAGCGTAGGCGGCTTTGGCTTGCTCGATGTCCTCGCGGCGATTGCCATGTTCCATTTTCTCCAGGTTGGCTTGGGCCTGCTGAAAACGCGCTTCGGCGGAAGCAATTTCCTCGGGGCGGTAACCGCGCTGCATTTCGTCGTACTTGTGTTGAGCCATTTCCTTTTGCGCCAGCGCCATTTTCCAATTCGCTTCCGCGGTGTCGCGCTGCTGTTTGGAGACCAAGTCCTTCTTGGCAAGAGCGTCGTAGCGCTCAAAGTCCAGGCGCGTACGAATTTCATCGGCTTTGGCGCGTTCCAGGTCATCTTGCGCGGCATCAATGTTTTCTTTGCGGTAGCCGTTCTTCCTTAGCTCGTAGTCGGCTTTGGCCTGCCCGGCGGCGGCGCGAGCCTCGGCAATCTCCTCGGGGCGGTAACCGCGCGCGGCTTTTTGCGCATTGGCGCGCGATTGCTCCAAGGCCGCTTGCAGCTCCTTGTCATCGAAAGCGACCAAAACCTGCCCGGGCCGCACGGCATCGCCTTCGCGAACGAGAACTTTGTCGATGCGTCCGCCTACGATGGAGCCGACGCGAATATCGCGAGCCTCAACGGTGCCGGAACCCACGAGAGCCGTGTCTCGATGGAGCCAACTGGCGTAGACCGCGGTAGCCGCCAGCACGGCCGCCACTGCGAGAAAGATGAAGATGTGCTTCCGCTTCATGGAACTAATCTCCTGCTCTAGGAAACGACCCTACCTGCGGAGTGGTGACACCGGGACTCGGGGTCATGCCCGTCCAGAGCAGGTTAAACGCGGCCTCAATGCGGGCATGCAAGGTGGCGTCCCCATAGAGCGACCAAATCAAAAGAGTGCCGAAGATGGTTTGCCGAAACACGTAGGCAATTTCCTCAGCAGGAAGGTCATCGCGAATCTCCCCCCGTTCCTGGCCGAGATGGATGATCTTGGTGTGGAGGGCCTGCACTCGCTTTTGCAGGTCGAGCATGGCCTCGCGCACGGGAGTGGTCGAGAGGTATGCCTGAAGAAGGGCGCGGATGATTGCCGGGTTGCGCGTGGGCTCCTGGGTCATGCGGACGCCCAAGGAGCGAAGAAACTGTGGCATGGGTTCATTGGTGCGGCGAGCTTCTTCAATCGCGGCTTCGAGCTTGCCCAGCTGCATTTCGCCGAAGGCTAGGAGAATGTGGTCCTTGCTCGGGAAATAGTTGAAAAAAGTGCCCTTACCGACGTCGGCTGCCTCCGTGATGTCCTCGACAGTGGTTTCAGCGAAGCCTTTTTGAGCGAAGAGACCGAGCGCGGCGCGAAACAGGCGTTCCCGGATCTCGGCGCTGCGGCGCTGGCGACGGTCGGAAGCGGCACTAGCCATCTCAGGTCGCCGGCGAGGCACGGGTTGGTAAGGAGCTGACACGGCCAAATGACCATCACTCATAAATGACCATAGGTCATTTATGCAAAAATGTCAAGCCCAAAACGCGAGACGCGGACCACTATTGCCAAGGGGGTGTCTGCGGAGCAATGCAAAGCCCGAGTAACCCCAAGCCCGCTGCTCGGGTACTCGGCGAAGGCGCGAAATGCTAAGAAGCTATTCTTTTAGAGAAGCGGGGTCCGAAAGATTCTTCGGCGATTTCTTGTTGAGAAGCGCGATCATTTCCTGTCCGGAAGGCGGCACGGCGACCGCGCCTTTACGCACGATCTCCTCTGCTGTGACCTTCTTCCCATACAGGCTCTCGTTGGCGCCATTGTCCTGGCGGAGGCTTGAGCCCTCCAAGGAAACGCCGGCAAACAAGCCGCGAGACCGCGAATAGGTCAGCATTTCGGCGCGCATGGTAACGTCGCTGGCGGCGGCGGCGTCGCGTCCCTTGGGTCCAGCGGCGGCGGCCGCATCCGCGCCCAGCTTCACCTTGCTCTTCAGAATGGCCTTGGCGCCGCGGGGATTCATAACCAAAATGACAAAGTCCGTTGCTTGACCACCAAGCTGCAGGCCAAAGCCACCTCCTTCCAGGCGCATCATGGCGGGCGCGCTCCAGGGGCCGGTGAAATGTTCGCCTGTGCGGCAACTCATGGAGCCCCTTCCGTAGCTCCCACTGAAGCCAACCGCAAGTTTGAGCACGGATGGGATCACGATCACGCACTCGGCCTTGTCGAGCAGATCTGTGGGAATATCATCGGGGATGTCCAGGATTTCTTTCAGGACCGTTCCGCAGTTGTCCAGACGTTCCGCCTCTTTTTTCTGATCTGCGCTGAGGGGCAAAGCGACTAGGGAGAAAGCCATCAGGAAAGAGATCATTCGCTTCAACACGATTCACCTCGTCGTAGTTTTCTGGGCAACAGCATCATAGAGCGCATCAAGACTTGATGCAACCTTGGAAAAGTAAGGGGGGCTGAGGGGGCACGACTTTTGAGTCAGAAGCCACGCGCGCGGAATTGGTTGCCTTCGACTATAATTTCGCAGGACGAAATGTGGCACAACCAAAAATGGACAGGAAAAAAATAATTCGGCAATGCGGAGCGGCCGCGCTCGCATCAGCGATAACTGCGTGTGTGTGCCTGGCGCAGAAACCAACGACCCCGGGCAAACCAGCAAGCAATCAACCGTGCTGTGGATTGCAGAAACAGAGTGCCCTTTCGAAAAAGCAAGCCGCAAAATTTGCCTCGCGCGCCGAAGCCTTGCTGGGAACGGGGCCGGCAGGAAAAGGCGAGTGGGGCTTGTTGATTGTGGACGCGGAGACCGGCGAGACGCTTTACCAGCAAAACGCGGACCGCTACTTCGTGCCGGCTTCGAATATGAAGCTCTTCACCACGGCGCTGGCGCTGGCAAAACTTGGGCCGGAGTATCGCTTTCACACCACGGTGGAAACGAACGGAAAGGTTTCCAACGGCGTCTTGACCGGAGATTTGGCGCTCGTCGGGCGCGGCGATCCGAATCTTTCGAACCGCAAATTCCCCTACCAGCTCAAGGAAGAGTTCGACGGGCCGCCGGAAAAAACGCTCGCGGAGTTAGCGGATGCAGTGGTGGCAAAAAGCGTAAAGGAAATCTCCGGAGATGTCATCGGCGATGACAGTTACTTCCCGCGCGAGCGTTATCCGAGTGGCTGGGAAATCGACGACATGGTGTGGGAATACGGCGCTGCGATTTCCGCCATCGTCGTGGACGACAACACCGTGACGTTGACCCTTACGCCGGGCGAGCAGCCGGGCAGTCCCGTTCAGGCGAGCGAAAGTCCCGCGACGCCGGACTTCCTGGTGGAGAACGATGTTGTCACTTCGGCCCCGGATGTGAAATCCGACCTGACGCTGACGCGCGAGCCCGGTTCCAGCCTCGTCATCATAAAAGGCACGATGCCGGCCAAAGGTTCACCGAGAAAACTGATCCTTGCCGTCGAAGAACCCGCCCAGCACGCCGCAACTGTATTGAAGCGCTTGCTCGAAGATCGCGGCGTGCGCGTTGACGGCATTGCGCGCGCGCGTCACGAAGCGCCAAAAACGCAAGAAGATCCGACTGTTTTGGCGGAGCATGTCTCGGTTCCCCTGGGGGACGCCGTCAAACTCATCAACAAGATTAGCCAAAACTTGCACACGGAAATGCTCCTCCGCACCGTAGCGCGTCAGACCGGAGTGTGGGCCACGGACGACGATTTGATGAAAGTGCCGCAGGACTTCTACGCCTCAGCCGGAATTTCGCCTGATGACATTGTCCAGACGGATGCCTCGGGACTATCGCGGCACGATCTGGTCACGCCTCGCGCCATCGTAGCCCTGCTGGAGTTTGCTCAGAAGCAGCCGTGGTTTGAAACTTACTTCAATTCGTTACCGGTGGCGGGCGTGGACGGCACGCTGGAAGATCGCATGAAGAATACGCCCGCGGCCGGACATATCCATGCCAAGACCGGTTCTGTTGAGCATGTGCGCACGCTTTCGGGCTTTGCCGATACGCCGAGCGGGCGGCGGCTGATTTTTTCTTTCCTGAGCAACAACCAAGCGGGAAAAAATCATGAAGCAGTCGACGCGTTGACCGGTTTGTGTGTGGCGACGCTGGAGGA
>DATDNK010000336.1:0-7097 GCA_036518275.1 Candidatus Acidiferrum sp. | reverse complement strand
CGAGCGTAGCGACGTCAATGGGAATGCCTCGTGAGTTAAAGTGGATGCAAGCCGTGGTGGCCACTTGCCCGACCCTTCTCCCATTCACCGGAACGCAACGAGGTCCTTGGGCTATGCCGTTGGTTTGTGTATTCGGCGGGGGTGCCCCTACGCCGCCAAATCCAAACGTAACGCCGGGCGAGAGAGACTGAACCGGGCTCACGCCGGGGGTGTAGCACGGGTTGTTGACATCGCCGACGACTTGCCAGCAGCCCGCTCCGCCATTTCCCGCCTTATTCCAGACGTCTACGTGAAAGGTGTTTGCGGTGTTAAAGCCAAGGTCGATGAACACGCGGGCATCGGTAAAGTCGGCGGCAGCCTGCATCTTGGCCGCGTTGATAGCGCCGTTCAGATCCCGGGCGTCGCCCGAAATCCGCAGCGTGCGCTTTACCTCATTAAACCCCGGAATGGCAAACGCAGCGATGATGAGCGAAACGACCATGACCAGGAGCACTTCAAGAGTCGAAAACCCTCGACTGCGGCTACGCTGCGGCCGATCTAGTTTGTGGTTAGTCCTCATTTATTCCCCTCATGTCGTAAGTTTCCAGCTTCCGGGCCGAGGTCAGAGTCCCTCCGCACGTAGTCAGAGACTTGACGGCACAGTAGGAATGGCACTTTGAGCGCCATCTGTAATGACGAGATAAGTCTTTTTGATACTGTAAGTTACTGAAGAAAAGAGACAGCCAAGTGAGAACGTGGACCCTGCCCTGGGTAGAAACGTAACAAGTTGCGTTGCCTCGCTTGCCCTTGCCACTCTCTCACGCGAGATCCAACCCTTATCGAGGTGTTATTGAGAGAGTTCGTGGAAGGAGAGGATTTTGAAGCCGGAGATGGGTTGCGCTTTTTGGACCCAGCAACTGCTGTAACGAATGCCAGTGCCGCCCATATTATTGCCGAAGTTCATGGACGCTTTTCCCAGATCGGCGAGCAACTTTCCGGATGCATCGCGAGTCGTGGCCACGAAAACTTCTCCGTCAATCTCGCCGGTACCGCTCAAGGAGCCCGTCACTGTACCTTGCCCAATCACGAGAATCATTCCCTGCCACGAGGCGTCTGGGTCGTAGTTCAATTTACCTGTGACTACCAGCATGCCGTAACCCGTATTGTGCCAACCCGTCAAATCCAGATTCCCGTTGACTACGACCGTCTCCGGGCTAGAGGGAGACATGGCTGTAGTGTTGGCGCTCAACTGTGAGCCGTTAATCGTGGGAAGTGGATACGTCACGACGCCGGAGGGAATAACAACGTCGGCGTTTTGCATGATGGTTTGGGCAATGGCGTCAACCTGGCTGGGGTCTTGTAGATTGGGCGACAGCAATCCGGCAGTAATGACATTGACCACGTCGGGACCTGGATTGGTAACGCCGGCATATTTACTCTGCATAGCTACCGGGATGCCGCTACCACCATTTCCCCCGTTAATGACGTTGAATTTGTCCGGAGGATCGTCAAAGACACCGATTGCGTGGGCCGGTCCAGTGCCACAAGAGGGCGTGAGGTCGGCGCCGCTGACAAAGTAGGAACTGCTTGACTTCGGAGCGCTGAATGCCACGCTGTTGGTGGCATTTCCATCAAGTGTGAGGGCGGCAGGGAAGCTTAAGAGGTTCGGAGGGAAATTATTAAAAAAAGGCGGAACAGAGGCGACCAAGTACTGCAGAAGCTTTTGGCTGCCGTTGGGAAGAACCGCAAGTGCGGTGACCTCCAGTACCTGGCCGCCGGTGATGGTGTCGTCAAGCTTGCTGCCATCGTAATAAAGAAGCGTGGGATCTATAGTCGTATCGTAGGGAAAAACATCCAATCTCATTGACTGCTCGGAGACGCCGTTGATGCGCACCCATTTATAGAGTGGTGCCGGAAAGGCCAAGCCGTTCAGCGGGGCTTGGCTCCAGACGGAGGGTGTGGTCGGGGAAGGACTTGGCGGCCCACCGCCACAGATGGCGCCAAACTCCTGGGCGAATTCGGTGTCCGGGTAAGTGGAACCCTGATCCCAAGGCGTGATGGCTTCTCCTCCAAGGGGATTGATGACGTAGACGGGCGCGCAGATGCCGAGTGAATTGCCGGCAGGCGGCAGGAAGCCCGGGGCGACATTATTGAAAGAGTTGGGATTGTTGGAACGGAGCCGTGCGCGGACCTCTTCCAGGCCGGCTGCGGCCGCGTAATAAACGCCTGTGGAAGAACGATAGTTGCCCGCCAGCGCCGATTCCGTGCCTGAGGAAACAATCAAGGCGATGGCGACCACGCCAATCAGAAGCAAAATGAAAATCGCAATAAGCAGCGCAATTCCCCGCTCGGTTTGGCGCCTTCGAGTTGTTTTCAAGGCTCTCATTGAGACTCTAAGATCACTCACTGATTCGGATTGATGCGGCGGCCGCGCCCTGCCAATTGTACAAGACGTGGGCGGCCCGTAGTGGCGTCTGGCAGCGGCGCTGCAACGATCAACGTAATCATAACGTCGCGAATATTTGCCGGCGAGTTATCCGGGCCTGCCAGCGGGGGACAAGGCTGCGGCAGATTCTGTGACGTGCTAGGGGTGTCGCAAATGTACTGGAAGATGGGCACGGGAGCTCCGGCCGGGAAAACGGCGGGATAGGCCGCGGCTAATTGAAACTGCCCGATTTGAAGATTGGGCGAATTGTTTACCACATTCTGGACGAAGGGTACAAGTTGCGCAGCAGTGTTTCCATCCGGGTCGCCGCCAGCCGTTTTGTCTGCCACTCCTCGCATCAGCGTAGTTCCGTTTGGCCCGCGCAGCTGGTAGCGAATCCATTTCACACAGTTCGGAGGACAGTCCTGAGGATTGGGCTCGGTTTCCATGATGAGATCGAAATCACCCGGTGCTGTATCTCCTGATGCTGTGAAGCAGGTCCCTCCTCCTGCGGTCCCAATTTGACAGGGGACGAACGCGGGAGGCGAAACGCAAGCCGGGGAATAACCAGCGCCCGTTGCCCAAGCAAACGGGCTAACGGCGCAAGAGGAGGCAGTGCCGTTGGTGAAAGCTACAGACGGGAAGCCTGCGTCGTTAATGTCGCGCACCATTTGGTCCAGGCCGAGCCGTGCTTCCTGAAAAGAATTTAAGACTTGCGATTCTGTTTGATAGCGTTGCTGAGAGGAAGTCAGCAAAGTAAACGCTGCGCCCGTGACTAGCAGAAAGATGCCCAGGGCGGCCAATATCTCGATAAGCGTGAAGCCGCGCTCGTACTTGCTGGGGCGCACTGGCTTCATTTCGTCACCATGGTATCGAGGGTGATTGGAAGAAAGTAGCCATTCCCGCCGATTTGCCGAACACCGAGAATAAAGCGTTTGGAGGCTGCGGTGGAACCGTTGCCAGTGACGATTACTGCCCAACGGACGTCGTAGATCGTCCCAGTTGGATCTTGGGGATCCTGATACGTAAAGCCGTAACCATTCGTGGGATAGGCTCCTGGCGCCGGCCCGCTGAAATCGATAAGGGTTTGATTATTAAAATTCAGGACGTTGTTGCCCTGGACGACATTAGGTGTGGCCGGATTACCCAGTTGGTAGGTGTTCCCTTGCAGGTCAGTATAACAATTCGGGCAAATTGTCGGGTTGAGCGGCTGATCGAGAATCACATCGAGCTGGCGTTGGGCAAAAACCAGAGCGGACGAGTCCATGCGGTTGCGGTAGCTCAGAAGGACAGAGGCAGGTACCAACTGGGCAACAGCCACCAATCCTACGAGCAGAATAACCGTGGCAATCAGCATCTCTAGGATGCTGAATCCGTGCTGTTGCTTGAGCGGCCCTTCCTTTGAACGACGCGTCATCATTGGTGACACTGCACGTCAGCTAACCTGGCGCCAAGGACCTCCTTGCGGAGCCGTCCAGATCTGTATGCTTCCCGAAGGAAGCAAAACCACGGCGCGATACCCGGAATCAGGATCGTTGGCGTTGCCGACATAAAACACATCAATGTTGGCGGACACGGCGCCGCCTATCCCCAAGCGGATGGCGCCGCGCGCGTCAAACGTAACAGCAGCGTTCCCTCCTGACAATGTGGTGAGCGCGGCTCCGCCCAGTGCAGTCCTGATAGCAGTGGGAGGAGGGGCGACTCCCGCTGGCAACAATGTGGGGAATCCTGTGATCAATTGCTGTTTTTCGGTTGGATCCAGCGCCCCGCTATTGTTCGAATCCGTGCCTACGAGCCAGTTCGCGCCGTTCGCTTGTGCCAGGAAATTCACCTGCGTGTTGCGGCGAACCGCTTCAAAGCGCGTCAATTTCAGCATGTCCGAAACTTGCGACGCCGCGCTGTTGAGCTGGTACGTCCGCAACGACCGCGTTAGCGAGGGAATGGCGGCGGCGGTGAGGACCAGCATCACGCAGATGGAGACCACCAACTCGACCATGCTGAATCCAGCTATGGCGCTGCGTGGAGTGCGGGAGCGAATTGCACTCTTGGTCAAAGTCGTTCCTCGTTAGGGGCGGAGCTGGCTGTCAAAATCCAAATGACTGTCCCAAATGCCAGTCTTGCGCAGTTACAAGACCAGGAACAATGGCTCGCAAGTGCCGCTAAACATAGTACTTTTTTGGGAGTACTAATTACATCATATTACAAGGGCAGAAGAGACGGGAGAAAATGTAACAAATTGAAACACGGCTAGTCTCCACTAGATGCACAGAAACAAAGTCTCTCCCTAGTAACTCAAAATGAATCGAAGCGAGGATTTCGCTATGGGCGGCTTATTTCCTTTTGGAGACGAGTTCCGCTCCGCGGGTTTTCAAAGCGTCTTTTGTGAAGAGGTCCTGAGGAAAGCCCGGATTGTAGCGGCAGCTATCGTAGAAAAACTGAGCCACGCGGCGGCCGTTGTGCTCGCGGGAAACCTGCATGGGCGTCCAAGCGCTGCCCTTCAACTGGTAGTTGGAGTAAATCGTCGTGTCATCGTTGATCTGCTGGTTCTCCGGATCCTCCGTACTGACCACCGCGCGATCCAGAAGATGCGTGGAATGATTCACCGCGAGGCGGTACTTGCGGTTCTCACTGTCGGTGATTTCGACCCAATCCACTTGCCTGAGGTCCACCGTATCGCTGCCCCCAAACCGAATCGTAAGACCAGGTTCGTTGAGGCGGAAGCGCAACAGATTATCGATGTTCCGTTTGATCTGCTCCTGAAAATCGGTCACCGAAGTTACCGGCAGCTCATTGACCCCGCTGCGATCATAGGACCAGCCGCGATCGCCGTTGAAAAGAGTGATGACGATTCCGCCATGGGCGAATTCCAAATCGTCGATACCGATGATCGACTGCAGGATGGTGTTGCGGCCGTGGCCGATGTACTCGATGCGGGCCTTATCGGGATAATGGCGAAAATCATTAAAGGTGATGTAGCCGGTGAGATCGCCGCTGTGGCCAATAAGCGCGCGCCGCCCGGAGCATTCACTTTCACGCACCTCGGTATAACCCGGTCCGCCAAGGCCATTGATGAGCTCGCGGAGGACTTGCTTGCCCTTGGCTTCGCTTTGCTCCGGCATCATGGTCTCGGGGTTTTGCGCCGCGAGGCGTGGAGCAAAAAAAGAAGCGAGGGCGAGGCCAACCACCATCGCGGCTCCACGCCGGAATCGATCAAATTCACCGAGCTTCATCCGCACAAGACTGCCCCTCCATTTACATTGATGATTTCGCCGGTCATGAAGTTGGCTAGATCGGAAGCGACAAACAGAATGGGCCCGGCAATTTCCTCGGCGGTGCCGGCGCGGCGTAATGGAATAACCGTAGTAGCCATTTTTTGCCCCGCTTTTGTGCTCAGCACCGGGTTGGACATGTCTGTGGCCACCCAGCCGGGAGCGACGCAATTCACCAGAATGTTATGGCGCGCAAGTTCGCTGGCAAGGCCTTTCGTAAAGCTGATGATGCCGCCTTTGGAAGCTCCATAGTGGGTGTGGAGCGATTCCCCGCGCTGTCCGGCAGTGGAGCTGATGGTTATGATCTTGCCGGACTTCTGTTTGATCATCTGTGGCACGGAGAAATGAATGATCGAATAGATGCTTTTGAGGTTGGTGCGAATCATGTCGTCCCATTGTTTCTCGGACATTTTTTCAATAGGGAGATCATCAAGATTCCAAATACCGGCGTTGGCCACAAGAATGTCCAGACGGCCGAGGCGGGCGATGCAGTGCTCGACGAGGCTCTTGTTGTCGGAGTGCTTGCCAGCGTCCGCTTTAAAGGGTTCGACGCGCGTGCCGTGCTTGCCGGCTTCCTGCTGAACCTGGAGCGCGGCATCCTTGGATTTGAAGTAGCTGAAAACTACGTCGGCTCCCGCTTGCGCAAACATTTTGACCGCTGCGGCTCCGATACCGCGCGAACCACCGGTGATGAGCGCCGCTTTGCCCGCAAGAGAAATCATGACACCCCCGAATTGGAAGCCAGAAAGCGAAATTGGAAATTCGAAACTGGAAATTCGTCTCGTTTACGTCCCGTGTATCACAGCCTCGCGAGCAGTGCGTACTGCCGCAACGAACTCCTGGAACAAACGCTGCGCGAACGGATCATCCTGCATGCGTTCGGGATGCCATTGCACCCCGGTAATCCAGTTGGAATCGCCCTTCCACTCGATGCCTTCGATCGTTCCGTCGGCGGCGCGGGAAGTAACGCGCAAGTCCTTGCCTGGCTTCTGAATCGCCTGGTGGTGCGAACTGTTGACGACCGCCCGGGTTCCACCAGCAAGCACGGCGAGGCGGCTTCCGGATTCCAATGTGGCGGGATGAGTCGGATCCTCCTTTGGTTCCGGCACAACATCCTTTTTTCGATGCGGCGTTGCGGTCCCAGTCTCGGCACGGAGGTCCTGGATGAGTGTGCCACCCAGGTACACGTTCAGGAGCTGGCAGCCGTAGCAAATGGCCAGGACCGGCTTTTTTTCCACAAAAGCATGCTGGAGGACAGCGCGGTCCGTTTCCTCTCGAGCCAGGTCTGGAGGGGCGGACAATCCCCGGTTCGGCGCGCCATATCGCGAAGGTTCCACGTCGGCGGGGCTGCCCGGGAGGACAAAGCCGTCCAGCGTGGGAATTAACCGGCTTCTTTCCTGTGCATCATTCAGAGGAAGCAGCAC
>DATDNK010000335.1:0-2729 GCA_036518275.1 Candidatus Acidiferrum sp. | reverse complement strand
TCGGCGCGCGCGTTGGAATCGCCTGGCTGCATAAGACTGATGGAACGTGCGAATATTGCCGTTCGGGCGCGGAGAATTTGTGCGATGCCCCAGAGTTCACCGGTTACACCGTGAACGGAGGGTATGCCGAATACATTGTTGCGCCAGAGAATTTTGTTTATCCCATTCCGGAAGGATTTCCCGATGAACAGGCCGCGCCGCTGCTTTGCGCGGGGATTATTGGATTTCGCTCGCTGCGGCTTTCGGAGATCAAGCCCGGGGGCAGGCTGGGTTTCTACGGCTTCGGAGCCGCCGCGCATGTGGCCATTCAAGTGGCGCGGCATTGGAACGTGGAAGTGTACGCTTCGACGCGAGATGCGCGGCATCAGAAGCTGGCCCTGGAGTTAGGAGCCATGTGGGCCGGCGGAACCTTTGATGAGTCGCCGAAGAAGCTGGACGCGGCCATTGTTTTTGCGCCGGCCGGTGAGATCGTGCCAGCCGCACTCAAGGCGCTGAAAAAAGGCGGCGTCCTGGTGCTCGGGGGAATTCACATGAGCGCGATTCCTTCGTTCCCGTACGATTTGCTGTATCAAGAGCGGATGATTCGCAGCGTGGCCAACAACACGCGGCAGGACGGCGAGGATTTTCTTCGTGTTGCCGCGGAGATTCCGATTCGGACGCATGTGCAGACTTTTCCGTTGCGCGATGCAAATCGCGCGCTGAACGCGCTGAAGAATGACGCCATTCCCGGCGCCGCCGTTCTGCGAATAAGCGGGTAGTTGCTCAGCTCGAGGATGAGGACGCGACTTTCATCGGCGCCTTGGGCCGTTCATCGCCGGGCGAGATTTCTGTCAATTTCTGGTAGTAGCGCTTGGCGATTTCGTTGTTCCCGGTGGCTTCTGCCGCACGCGCGGCTCCGTACACCGCGTTGAAGCGATTCGGCGCCACTTTGAGAACGGCTTCATATTCGACGAGAGACTCCTTCGGCTGATTTTCGAGAGAATAGAGTTCCGCCAGCATTTCTCGAGCCGGGGTGACGGCTCCCGGCGTTACCGCGTCTTTATCCATGCTCTCTTCCAGCTCCACGGCGGAGCGCATCTTGGAAAATGCGTCGGACTTGTTTCCGGCTTTTTCGGCCATCCAGGCCGCCACCTCGCGCCGCTGCACTTCAATTTGATTTGCCCAGTAGACATTGTTCAGTTTCGAGGTGGCATCGCGGAGAGCGGCAAGCGTCTGCTCGGCTTTGGCGGCGCGCTCAAGATTACCGGCGCGCGCACTGCCTTCGCCGATGGCTGCCCAAGTGATGGCTTCCGCCCAAGGAACCAACCCCTTTCTTGGCGTCAACGCGCTGGCCTGCTGCCAGCCGCCAAGTTCGATTGCAGCGCGTGCAGGGATGGCCGCAAGCGCGTAGTCGCCCGTCAGCGTGAGCCCGGAAACCGGGGAAAGCGCGTTCATTTCATCCAGCACGGCCATAGCTTGCTTCACGCGTCCGCTTTGCAGATACGCATATTCGAGATAATCCATGGCGTGGAGATGCTGGTCGCGGGCTTCGCCGTTTTGCGAAGTTGGCTCGGCTGCGGCAGCAAGCTGCGCGGACTTGATGTTTGAGCTGATGGATTCGTCCCAGGACCCAACGCGCGTGAATATGTGCGACGGCATGTGATTGGCATGAGCCGAGGCGGGGGCGATTTTCGCGTACATGCGCGCGGCGGAAAGACCCTTTTCAGCAAGCACGGGGTTGTCGTAGCAATGGATGATGTAATGAGCGATGCCCGGATGATGTGGGTGTTTTGGGAAGAGAGGCTCGAGGATTTCGCCGCACCGGCGCTGATTTGCGAAAGTCTTGTCGGTCTTGGGTGCAACGATGTAAAGCGTAATTGCGTGAAAGATTGCCGCTTCCGTATCGTCGGGATACGCTGCCTGCAATTCGCCCATCTTCTTCTCGAAAGCAAGGTCATGGGCACCAACCGCTTTGCCGCGGTCATAGGCTGTAGTGTCCTTGGCGTGCGCGTATACCACCGCCAAAGCATCGATATAAGCCTTTTCGCGGCCAGTTGTGGCTGTGTTGGAAGCCGCAATTTGTTGTGCCTTTCTAAGGGCTAAGCGGCCCGCGCTCGTATCGCCGTTTCTCCACAAGCCGTGATAGTGCGACATGGCGACGCCCCACTGCGCCATGGCACAGGAGGGATCTTGGTTGGAGATTTCTGTGAATGCTGCTCTTGCTTGTTCGTATTGAAAGGAGTGCAGGAGCGCTACCGCGCGGTCGAAACTCCGCTCGACCGTCCTTGAACAGGAAGTCGCGAACTGGACTGAGCCTACCTCATCGGCGGAGAGTTCGTGGTGATGTTCCTGAGCGGCCAGACGCAAAGAAGCAGAGCAAAGCAAAATGGCAAGAAGAATCGCAATTCTCCGCATGAGGTTTCACTCCTTCACAAATTCAGAATTTCCAAACAAGGTAGCCAAAACGCAAACGAACTTGACAAAAAGTATGTCCGCGCCGGATGGGCAAGTCAATCGTGAAAAGCGTCACGCAGGTACGCTTTGATGGCGATATCGGGGCCGAATCCTTGGGTGCGGATGTTGCGCAGTGGAGGAAGGGCAAGGCCCGGGGCTCGCGCGAAAGGAACGCGATTATGACCCGCGATTTTGGGCGCGTAGAAGAGAAAGAGTTTGTGAACAATGCCGGCGGCTAAAGCGGCACCGTTGAGAGTAGGACCGGCTTCCAGCAAAACGCTGAGGATTTCGCGCCG
>DATDNK010000334.1:0-4356 GCA_036518275.1 Candidatus Acidiferrum sp. | reverse complement strand
TCGCTCCTAAGTTGTAGAAAACGCAATATGTTATCGGGGCTAAGACTCGAAGCGCTAGGCATGAGGATTGGCGCCATCCTATGAGCAGCAAGTTTTTCCACTGGAGATTGTAGATACTTTTTCGGCTATACCGGAACTTTTTTCTGGATTCGGGGATTATATGAATAGGCCAACACACGACCGGCTGGTCGCCCTCCGTCAGACTAGCCGGATTCCCCGAGAGGGGAAAAAAGGAGGCGGGAAGACCTGGCCCGCCTCCTTTTTCATTTTAGTCAGGCGAGACTAGCCTAAATCACACTAGGATTACATAAGGCGCGGTTCCAAGAACTACTCAGCCCTTAGTATTCTCATTTAGAATACTCAGGCCTGACTAACCCGGACTTAGTTCAGATTCAGTCTCAGTTGGACAAGCACCGGGCAGCCGTTCCTTGTTTCCGGTTCAACCTCTTACATAAACGACCTGTGGACGATTTCGACCGGATCACTTCGTGCAGTCGTGAGGGGTTATAGGTTTTCACTGTGCAAGACAGCGTTTCCGCAAAACTCAATGCGGCACGGTGCTGAGAAACGGGTAGTGGCTGGCAGCGGCCATGAAGAAGAGCATTGGGAATGACAGCCAGAACGACGTGCGCGCAGTCAAGTAATTCCAGCGCATCAGGCGCTCGGTTTCGGGAGGCATGGGCGTGCCTTGTTCGCTGCTTGCGCGTGTCCAGGCAATCAGCCGCTTCTGAACGCGCCACACCACGCCCCAGGTATTGAGCAACATAATCAGGCCGAGTCCGCCACCGATGCTGATGGCCAGGTGAGGGTTAGAGACGGACGCGCCGCCGTTCAACGCGAGCATCAGCCACGATGCCACGATCACGATGATCGCGACTCCGATGGTACGGAGCCAGGGGCTATCCAGGATTCCCTTGGAGGGAAGTTGCAGCGCGTAGAGAAACACGTAAGCGACAATCCACACCAAAAACCACCAGCCGAACCATTTCCCCTCAAGCGAAGGATCGCCGGCATTTCTCGCGTCCGCACCCAGACGAATCGAGTAATAGCGCAAACCAACGAGTACGGTCACTAGCGCCGACCAGCGGAACCAGTTCATCGCCCCAGGCATTAGCTCGGGATAAATACGGATGCGCAGTTTGGGGTCGCACTGCTTCATCGCGGGCGTGAGCACGAGATTGAAAAAATAGAGCAGGCCGATCCAAATGATGCCGAAAATGATGTGGAGCCAGCGAAGGACGATCATTTCATTGGCCTGCGCTCCCTCCGGAAAAGAGAAGTGCGGCTGCCACGCGGGAAAAGCGAGCAAAAGAGAATAGGGAAGCATGGAGTACCTCAGAACTGCCACGGTAGCGGATTTTGCGTAAAAGGCCAACCGTTAGGAGCGCGTCGGTCGTAAGGTCTTGCTTTTCTAAGGAAAAGTCGTGTCCCAGGCTTACGTGACAATTGTCACAATACCGAGTGCGAGCCGTCACCGCGCGTTGAGGAGATTCCCGGCGATACTGGGAGTGAAGGATCCGCCTGGAGGCGACTTCCATGCAGTCGCATGGTTTCTGCTCGTCGGATCATGAAAACTACGGAGAGCCCATCGCCCCCTCCCGCAGAGTACCACGCCTTCTATTTGCAGCAGCATGCGTCGTTGAATTACGACGCGATGGAGGCGCCTGATTCGCCCGAGGAGATGAGTCATGTTTTGGCAACGTAGCGAATATGTAAAGAAAATACAGACCGCGGAGCAAGCGTTGCAGTCCGTACGGTCTGGGATGCGCGTTTATATTCAGCCAGGCTGCGCCGAGCCGGAGACTTTGGTGGAAGCGCTCTTGAACCGCGGCCCTTTTGTGCGGAACGTAGAAGTAGTTCACCTGCTTACCCTCGGCAACGCGGATTACGTCAAGCCGGAAATGGAAGGCCATTTCCGTCACAACGCAATCTTCATTGGGGGAAATGTCCGTGAGGCCGTCAATGATGGCCGCGCCGATTACACCCCCGTGTACCTGAGCGAAGTAGAGCAACTCTTTGAGAGTGGCGCCATGCCGCTGGACGTTGCGCTGATCCAGGTTTCTCCGCCTGATTCCCACGGCTTTTGCAGTTTCGGCGTTGGCGTGGACACCACGTTGACCGCCGCCAAATGTGCGAAATACGTGGTGGCTCAAGTCAACGACCAGATGCCCCGAACTTACGGCGATAGTTTCATCCACGTAAGCAAAATTCATGCTTTCGTCGAATCTTCCCGTCCGCTCTGCGAATTACCAAAGCCGGAAATCACGGAAATGCACATCGCCATTGCCAAAAACGTTGCCGGGCTTATTGAGGACGGCGCGGTCATCCAGACCGGCATCGGCGGTATCCCGGACGCAGTCCTGCCTTTTCTGATGGACCGCAAAGATTTGGGCGTGCACACGGAATTGGTCTCCGACAGCGTGATCCCGCTGATCGAAGCCGGCGTGATCACCGGCAACCGCAAGAACTACAAGCCGCGCAAGATCATTCTGGGGTTTGTCCTAGGCACGAAGGAGCTGTTCGATTTCGTGGACAACAACCCGATTTTTGAATTTCATCCCAATTCTTACACGAACGATCCGGGCCTTATCGCGCGCAATGACAATATGGTGGCTATCAATTCTGCGCTGCAGATTGATTTGACCGGTCAGGTCTGCTCCGATTCCATCGGCACATACTTTTACAGCGGCATTGGCGGCCAGGTGGATTTCTTGCGCGGCGCAACCCGCTCCAAAGGGGGCAAAGCCATCATTGCCCTGCCCTCGACGGCCAAAGGCGGCACCGTCTCGCGGATCGCTCCTATGCTGTCGCCCGGAGCCGGTGTGGTCACTCCGCGTGGCCTCACTCGCTACGTAGTCACTGAGTACGGAGTGGCGTACTTGTATGGAAAATCCATCCGCGAGCGCGCCAAGGCGCTCATCGAGATCGCCCATCCGAAATTCCGTGAGGAACTTTACGAGTATTGCGAGCAGACCAAGTGGTTGAAGCAACAGGACGTGCCAGCATTCGCAGAGAGGTGAGGCATGGCAAGCCAGCCAAGAGGAAAAGTAACGATTCGCGTGGAAGAGTGCAAAGGCTGCGGGCTCTGCGTGGAATCGTGTCCCCCTAAGTGCCTTGAATTGGCGAGGGAGTTGAGCAGCTACGGCGTGCATCCCGCGCATTATCTGGGAACGGGCTGCACGGGTTGCGGCATTTGCTTTTACTGCTGTCCTGAGCCCGGGGCCATTACCGTCTACCGATTGAAGTCTCTACCCAAGAAGGCTGCAGCGCAGCCGGAAGGAACCTATGCGCCAGCTGTGTAAGGGCAACGTTGCGGCGATGAAGGGCGCCATCCTGGCGGGTTGCCGCGCTTACTATGGTTATCCCATCACGCCAGCCAGTGAGATTGCAGAAGCTGCCGCTTTGTATTTGCCGCAAGTCGGCGGCACGTTTGTGCAGGCGGAAAGCGAAGTTGCGGCGATCAATATGGTGTATGGCGCGGCGTCCACGGGAATCCGCGTGATGACCGCCTCTTCCGGCCCCGGCCTCAGCTTGATGCAGGAAGGGATCTCTTACCTGGCCGGTTCTGAATTGCCCAGCGTGATCATCGATGTAATGCGCGGCGGCCCTGGGCTCGGCAACATCGCTCCGGAGCAGAGCGACTACTTCGCGGCCGTAAAAGGCGGGGGACACGGAAATTACCACAACCTCGTCCTGGCTCCCGCTTCGGTACAGGAGATGGCCGAATTGACGAAGCTGGCTTTCGAACTAGCCGACCGCTACCGCAATCCGGCCATTGTGCTCTGCGACGGTTTTGTCGGGCAAATGATGGAACCGCTCGACCTTACGGAGAGCAAGCCGCATTGGGTACACAAGCCCTGGGTCGTGCAAGGAACGGCGGCAACACGAAGGAACCTCGTCACTTCCATCTACCTCGAACCGGACGAACTGGAAGAGCATCAGCACGGGATGGAAGCCAAGTATGCCCGCGCGAAAGAGCACGAACCCCGCCATGAGTTATACATGGCGGACGATGCCGAGGTGCTGCTGGTGGGATTTGGAATCGTTTCCCGAGTATTGCGAACCGTAGCGGAAGCGGCGCGCAAAGAAGGCATGAAGGTAGGAGTATTCCGGCCGATCACGCTCTGGCCCTTCCCTGAACGGGCGTTGCAAGAGGCGGTTGGAGACGTGGACCGGGTCATGGTGGTGGAGTTGAGCAATGGCCAGATGGTAGAAGACGTCCGGCTGGCCTTGGACGGCGAAATCCCCGTTGAGTTTTACAGCCGCGTAGGCGGCAATGTGCCTTCTGTAGAAGAAGTGCAAAAAGTGCTGGCCGCGCGCCCGGCCGTAATCGCTTGAATTGAGGACGAACATGGC
>DATDNK010000333.1:0-11475 GCA_036518275.1 Candidatus Acidiferrum sp. | reverse complement strand
GATCAAACAAGCGTTGGCCGCGGTCGCCGCGACGCAAGGGGAGGGTCCGCCGAGAGACGGCAAGTCGATGGCGAAACCACTGCCCCAACTCGAAGAGTACGTTACTTCCGCAGTGCCGATGGTGCGGATCGAACCCACGGCCGAGGACTCATTGGCCGCGATCTTCGAACGCAGCAAGTTCGGGATGGCGATTGCCGCGATGATCAGAATGATCGCCACGACGATCAAAAGCTCGATAAGAGAGAAACCCTTCTGTTTCTTCATGCTATCTCCTTAGGAATTTTTAGGTGCCTGAGCACGTGCCCGGAGGTAGGGCATGCCTGATACCAATGGGCGGCTAGCGGCCAAGCTCGTTTCCATTTTCATGTATCTATAAGAAAATAAATAGCTTAGAGTCATACTACACCTCACGAGGCTCCCGCCTAGCTAGTGCCAAATCGAGAATAGGCGCTTTTGGTCGACAGTTTTTGTCTATCCCTTAAGTCACAATCCGTCAACATTAGTGTGGGGTGGCAATCTAAAGGCTGTGCTTCTTGGCGTAGTGGCGGAAGGAACGGTAAGTAATCTTAAGAAACTCGGACGCTCGCGTGCGAACACCGCCCGCCTTCTCTAGCGCGGCCTGCAAATAAAGACGCTCGGTTATGGCGACCACCTTCTCAAAATCCACGCCCTCATCAGGTATTTCGACCCCCAGGCTCGCACCGGGCACAGAAGAAGACGCCTCTCCGTAACCAAGGATTCTGTCCGGCAGAACTCGCGCCGAAATCTCCTTCCCATTTTCCAAAGCCACGGCGCGCTCCATGGTGTTTTCCAGCTCTCTCACGTTCCCGGGCCATTCGTAGGCTTCGAGCTTACCCATCGCTTCCGGTGAAATTCCCTCAATGGGCTTCTCCATGGTTTTCCGGAAGCGCTCAAGGAAATGCCGGGCCAATAGAGGAATGTCCTCACGGCGCTCGCGCAAAGCTGGAACTTGGATGGGAATCACGCTGAGACGGTAATAAAGATCCTCGCGAAAGCGCCCCTCCGAGATCTCCTTCTCGAAGTTCTTGTTGGTCGCAGCGATGATGCGCACGTCCACATCGGACTCTTCGGTGCTGCCGATGGGACGGACCTTACCTTCCTGGAGAACACGGTAAAGCTTCACCTGCATGGTCAGACTCATGTTCCCGATCTCGTCCATAAATAGCGTGCCGCCATGTGCCGCCTGGAAGAGACCCTGCCGGTTCTCATTTGCCCCAGTGAAAGAACCCTTCATGTAACCGAAGAGTTCGGACTCGAGAAGAGTTTCTGGGAAAGCGCCGCAGTTAATGGTAATGAAAGGAGCCTGGGAACGGGTGCTGTTTTCATGAATGGCTCTGGCGACCAATTCTTTCCCCGTGCCGCTTTCACCAGTAATCAAGACGCGGCTCGACTGAGGCGCGACCGTTTGAATCAGATCGAAAATTGCGCGCATCTTGGGGCTCTGCCCAATGATGTTGTCGAGTCCCGTTAGCCGGCGCAACTCCCGGCGCAAATAGCCCGCTTCTTTCTTCCATCGAAGACTCTCACTGACTTCCTGGACAGCGCGGCGCAATTGATCGATGTGGTTGTGATCCTTGATGACGTAACGGTCGGCGCCGGAGTTGAGCGCAGCGATGGCGGTATCCAGCGCCGGAAGCGCGGTCATTAAGACAAAGAAGGAATCGGGGGCAATTTCCTTGGCGAACCTCAGCAGGTCGACGCCATCCTCCCCAGGCATGCGAATGTCAGAAATAATGATATCGAAGATCTGGGATTCCAGCTTGCGTTTAGCTGCTTCCACGCTGTTGGCGACTTCCACGCGGTGGCCTTCCTTGCGGAAGGTGATCTCCAGGAGTTCGCAAATGGATTTCTCGTCATCCACAACGAGAATATGCGGCAACTCCCGGCCAGTCTCTTTAATCGCGGTCTTCGTTCCCTGCATAGCGCCTCATGCAACTCGCGGCAACTCGACGATGAATTCTGCGCCGCGGTCCTTCTCTGAGATCACGCTGATCTTTCCACTATGGGCCTGAACGATTTGATAGACAATCGATAATCCCAAACCGGTGCCACCCTCAAACCCCGACTGAAGCGGCTCAAAAATTTTAGCCTTTTGCTTGGCGTCCAGGCCAACCCCGGTATCGCGAAAAGCAATACGCAGCCAGAACGGGTACGGTTCCAGCTTAACCGTGAGCGTTCCGCCCTGCGGCATGGCCCGAAGAGCGTTGTCGCAAAGGTTCCAGAACACCTGTTTAATTTTGTTGGTATCTACACGGGCCCGCAATTCCTGGCCGTTGAAAGCTCGAACAATTTGATACTTGGACTCCACGTCAGGTTTCTTCTCCATCAACGTCAGCGTTTCGTCCAGAAGGCCGCGGACATCGGCTTCCTGAAACTGGTAGGTCTTCTCTCGCGAATAGTTTAGAAAATCAGTGATGATGTTGTTGAGCCGCTCGGATTCCCGGCTGACAATGTTAACGAGGTGCTTTTCATCATCTTCCAGGGGAACAAGACGAGCCAGTTCTTTTACGGCGCCGGCCATGGCCGTCAAGGGCTGCCGAATTTCGTGAGCAATCGCAGCAGAAAGCCGTCCCAGCGCAGCCATGCGCTCTTTCGTTGCCACTTCCTGCTCCAGCCGGCGTAGGTCGGTAAGGTCCTGAAAGTTGAACACAAACCCGCTGCGCTCTTCTGTTCCCAGACGAAGGGGCGACACACTGATCCCCAGATAGCGCATCTCTCCCTGGGGCGTCTGAAAATCGATTTCTTTTCTTAGAGAAAGCCTCTCAACGTTGGGGTATTGTCCAGGCAACCAGAAATCCTGATTCAGTTCCTGCAATTTCTTCCCACGCACATCCACGAACCGATATCCAAGAATTTCCTCCCCTGTGCGATTGAGCAGGAGAATGATTCCGTCAAGGTCGGTGGTGATCAAACCACCTCGCATGGAGTGGATGATGTCCTGCGTGAAATCCTGGAGGCTAAGGAGCTCCTCACGTTTTTCCTCAAGTTCGCGTCCTTTACTTCGCAGCGAGTGGACAAGCAGACTGGCCAGGTACGCGACTGCCAGGAAACCCAGAAGATTCATGACCAACCAGGTACGCAAGCTCTCGACCGACGGGAGGGCTAAGGATGTACGAGGCAGTTTCCCCGTATAGGCCAAGAGAGTCATGGCGGCGAGCAGAGAAAAGCAGATGGTTGCGTTGAGGAATGCCAGGCCACGCGAAAAAACGATACTGCCCACAATGATGACCAACAGATAGAGCGAAATGAAATAGCTCTCCTGCGAACCCGTCAGGTAAACCAGAAGCGTCACCATCACGACGTCGCCGGCCACTTGCATGCCGCCGTGCCAGGTTGCCTGCGGGAGCCACCGCAGCAGAATAAGGTGAAGGATTCCGAGGGTTATCCAGAAGATGATTAGTGTCAGGAAAAACCGGTTCGTGCTAAGACCCGGCACATACTGCGGCCACACGACGCCGACGGTCAGAATGAAGGTGATCGTGAGGAGGCGGACACGTCCCAACCACTCCAGCCATCCTCTCGTCGCGAAACTCTGATCCATGGTTTCCCCGCGCCCTCATCGCGGCCATCAGGGCATCCCCAATCCGGACAGGAAAACAGAGGGCGGAAAGTTGCTCGCCGCCCCCTGCAGAGGTTTCCGACGTGTGGGCGCAACCGGTTAGTGGTTGGCCAGCTTCCCAATGAGTGAGAACAACGGCAAATACATCGAAACGACCACGCCACCCACTACCAATCCGAGAAATACGATCATGATGGGTTCGAGAGCGGTTAGCAAGTCCTTGACCGCCGCGTCCACTTCTTCTTCATAGAAATCGGCGATTTTCTGCAACATGGCGTCCATGGCGCCCGTCTGTTCACCGACCGCAATCATTTGCGTAACCATGCCTGGGAATACGTCGCATTCCTTCAAAGGTTCCGTGAGAGACTTGCCCTCTTCGAGCGACTTTCTAACCTTCATTAAGGCTTTTTCGACGACGGCGTTGCCTGCGGTTCTGGCAGTGATATCCAGGCCTTCCAAAATGGGCACGCCGCTGGAGATCAGTGTTCCGAGGGTTCGGGTAAAGCGGGCAACAGCGATCTTCCTCATCAGGATCCCCATGACCGGCAGCTTAAGAACGATGGTGTCCATAACCATACGGCCCTGAGGGGTGCCGTACCAGACTTTCAGTCCGAAAATACTTCCGACAAAGGCCACCAAAATTAGGAACCCGAAAATGCTGCCGATGAAATGGCTTAGTGCGATGACGATTCGGGTGGGAAGTGGTAGGTCCACACCTAGGCCGGCAAACAGCGTTGCGAAAATGGGAACAACTTTCCAAAGAAGCAGCGTGATGACGGCGGCGGCGACACTGATCACGCCTACCGGGTAGACCAAGGCCGATTTCACGGCGCGCTGCAACTTGACGTTCTTCTCGATGTAAGCTGAGAGCCGCTGAAGAATTGTGTCGAGAATACCGCCAGTCTCGCCTGCTTCTACCATGTTCACGTATAGCGCATCAAAGACCTTCGGCGAGCTGCGCATGGCCGTGGAAAGCGTAGCGCCGCCTTCCACTTGAGCGCGCGTGCCGGTCAGGACCTTTTGAAAGATCTTGTTCTCCTGCTGGCTCGCGAGAATTTCAAGGCACTGGACGAGCGGCAAGCCAGCGTCAATCATGACCGAGAACTGACGCGTGAAGATGGCCAGTTCCTTTGCGGAGACGCCTCCGCCAAACGTGGGGATGTTGAACTCCTTCCCCTTCTCGGTCATTTTGGTGGCGGTAATCTGCTGGCGCTTCAGAATGCTCGCCAGTTCCGTCTTGTTCGCCGCGGTCATCACGCCGCTAACGCTTGAGCCGCTCCGGCTCGTTCCTTGATACTTGTAATCCGGCATGGGATTGCCTCCTAAGTCTCCTCGATCTCCTTGGCTGGCAGTTGTTCAGCCAATTCTTATCGCCTGCTGGCCACGGGTGTTTTCATCCCGTTGCCCGAAGTTGTTGCCACCCCGCGGTTGATCATGTCTTGGAGTTCATCGGGATTCGATGAACGAGAAAGCGCCAAATCCAGTGTGATGAGCTTGTTAAAATAGGCGTTGGCAAGCCCTTGGTTGAATGTCTGCATTCCGGTTTGACCCGTGCCGGTCTGCATCGCGGAATAGATCTGGTGGATTTTGTCTTCGCGAACTAAGTTGCGGATGGCCGCCGTAGGTATCATGATTTCCATAATCATGACTCGGCCACGCCCGTCAGCGCGAGGCAGAAGCGCCTGACACATAATCCCTTCCAGCACCATGGACAGCTGCGCACGGATCTGCGGCTGTTGGTGTGCGGGGAAGACGTCAATGATACGGTTGATTGTCGACGATGCGGAATTGGTGTGCAGAGTCGCGAACGTCAAGTGGCCGGTTTCGGCGATGCGCAGCGCCGATTCGATGGTCTCCAAGTCGCGCATTTCGCCGATCAGCACGACGTCCGGGTCCTCGCGCAGAGCCGCGCGAAGGGAATTCGCGAACGAATGCGTGTCCGCGTGGACCTCACGCTGGTTCACCAAGCACCGTTTGTGGTTGTGCAAGAATTCGATCGGGTCCTCAATCGTGATCATGTGTTCTTCGCGTTCGCTGTTGATCTTGTCCAACATGGCAGCGAGCGTAGTCGATTTTCCGGAGCCGGTTGGCCCGGTAACCAAGACGAGCCCGCGAGGTTTATCGCAGAGCCCTTTTACGACGGCAGGCAGGCCGAGGGCCTCGAATCCCTTAATGTCCCATGGAATGGTGCGGAACACCGCGCCGACAGCTCCGCGTTGATTGAAGCAATTGCCGCGGAAACGGGCCAGGTTCTTCAAGCCGAACGAAAAGTCCAGCTCCAGATTCTCTTCAAAACGGTGTTTCTGGGCGTCGGTCAACACGCTGTAGGCCAGGGACTTGGTATCCGCAGCTGTGAGCGGCGGCATATCCAGCGGCCGGAGTTTTCCGTGGACGCGAACGCGGGGAGCGCTATTGGTGGTGATATGGAGGTCACTGCCCCCCATTTCGATCATCTTCTTCAGCAATTCACTCAGCGTGATTCCAGCCATCAGTCATCCTCAATTCTAGAGCACCGTCTCGCGCAGCACTTCTTCCATGGTTGTTTGTCCGGCCGCCACTTTCATCAGGCCGCTGCGCCGTAACGTGATCATTCCTTGCTCGATCGCCTTCTTTTTCAACTCCAGGGCGGACGCGCCGACGAGAATCAACTCGCGCAATTCGTCGTTGATCTCCATCACTTCGTACAAACCCGTGCGACCCTTGTAGCCCCGTTTGCCACACGTAGTGCAACCTTTGCCGTGATAGATCTTCGTCGTTTTAGCTTCCTCCGCTGTGTACCCCGCGTCGATCAATGCTTGTTCCGGGACCTGCAGTTCTTCCTTGCAGTTCGAACAGATTCGCCGCACCAAGCGCTGCGCACAGATCAGGTTCACGGAAGTAGCCACCAGGAATGGCTCGATGCCCATGTTCATCAAACGGCTGATTGTCGAAGGAGCGTCATTGGTGTGCAGGGTGGAGAGCACCAAGTGCCCAGTCAAAGCCGCCTTGACGCCAATTTCCGCCGTCTCAAAGTCGCGAATCTCACCAACAAGAATGATATTGGGGTCCTGACGGAGGAAGGCGCGCAGCGCAGCGGCGAAGTTCAAGCCGATCTGCTCTTTCATCTGCACCTGATTGATTCCGCCCAACTGAAACTCGACGGGATCTTCCGCGGTCATGATGTTGGTATCCACCGTGTTTAAAGTAGCCACGGAGGAATACAGGGTGTTGGTTTTTCCCGAGCCCGTGGGCCCCGTCACCAGCACCATTCCGTAGGGCTTCATGATGTTGCGTTGGAATTTTTCGAGGGACTGCGGTTCGAAACCCAGCTTGGTCATGTCCAAGCGCAGGTTTTCCTTGTCCAGCAACCGCATGACGATCTTTTCACCGTAGAGCGTGGGGACCGTGGACACGCGGAAGTCCAATTCCTTTCTCTTGCCCTCAGCTTTGTACTTGATCATGATGCGGCCGTCTTGCGGCAGGCGCTTTTCCGCGATGTCCAGCTTGGCCATGATCTTTACGCGGCTGGTTATGGCATCCTTCAGACGCATTGGCGGAGACATGACCGTCTGCAGTTGTCCGTCAACCCGGAAACGCACGCGCAATTCCGTCTCATAGGGCTCAATGTGAATGTCACTGGCGCCGCGTTTCACCGAATCCGTCAGAATCAAATTGACCAGCTTAATGATCGGAGCTTCTTCGGCTGCCTTTTCCAGCGTGGCGGTGTCCAGCTCGGACTCTTCCGCAGCCAGTTCCAGCTCCTGGTCCTCTTCCACCAAGTCCTTCATCAAGTTGGTGAGTTCTTCGGTGTTCGAAGACATTCCGCCATAAAAGCGTGTGATGGCGTCGCCAATAGCGGCTTCGGAAGCCACCACCGGTTCCACGTTGAAACCAGTCATGAACTTGATGTCATCCATTGCGAAGACGTTTGTGGGATCCGTCATGGCAATGGTGAGAACGGAGCCGACGCGCGAGAGCGGAATGACCTGGTACCGCGCGGCCGTGTCCTGCGGAATCAGCTTGATGACGTTGGGATCAATTTCGTAATACTTCAGGTTGATCGAGGGGACACCATATTGGCGGGAGAGCACCCCGGTGATGTCGTCGTCGGTAATGAAGCCCAGCCTGGTCAGGCAACTCCCGAGTTTGCCACCATTAGAGCGCTGAAACTCCAGAGCCTTCTGGAGTTGGTCCTGCGTTATCAGGCTTTCCTTGACCAGTATTTCGCCGAGACGGACGGACATCCGCAGCACTCCCTCGCGGGCTTGCACCCAACGCCAACCTTAACAAAGGATGGAGAGGAGTAGGGCCAGAATTTCGTGCGCCGTTTTGAAATGGCTACCTGTCCCCGTGGGCAGGTCTTTCCCAAGGCAGGGACAGGCGGAAATCTTGACTTGCCTCCTCAGGGTGCTATCTTCCCAAAGAGATGAGCAAGCGTACACCGGCAACACACTCTCTTCAACGACCGCTCCGAGTGACCAAAACGGTCATCGCGAATTACGGCCAAACCCGGGGTCGTTACAGGAATTTTGTACTCAGCGACCTTGAGAGGCCGATTTAGCCAATGAGCCGCTTGGAATCCAAACAACGCTGGGGCCTGGGCATCGGCGGGATCCTCCTGACGCTACTGCTTGCTGCGGTATTTACGTTCGGCTCGCTCGACGTGCCCTTTCATCCGAAGAGTTGGCGCGAAGTGATGGCGCTCTATGCTGTGTCCAGCTTCGTCACCGCGGCCCTTTTGGTCTTTCTGCTGATCCTGGGCCGCACCACGCTGCGGCTCTGGGTGGAACGCCGCCGGGAACAGCTCGGTGCCCGATTCAAAACAAAAATGGTTGTCGGCGCGATGGCGCTGTCTTTGCTGCCCATTGTGTTCATGTTTATCGTGAGCTACTCCCTCATCAATCGCAGTTTGCTGCTGTGGTTTCCCAAGCCGCTCGAAACCGCCTCGGAAGAAACGCAAAAGCTCCTCAATGATCTCGGCCGCGCGCAGCTGCCCCGGCTCCGCGGGCTGGCCTTGCAAGCGCAATCAGAAGCCCAACGCCCGGGCGATGACTTTCTGCAACATGCCTTCGCAAAGGGCGCGGATGCCGTCTGGATTCTTGATCTAAGCGGAGCGCCAATTCGAGGTGGGATGGTCTGCGATAGTCAGCAGGAGGATCGCCGCGGCACAATCTGCGTGGAACCCAGTGCATCGGTTAAGTATCTTCGTTCCCTTCAAAGCGGCGTGGAAGTCTGGCAGGCGGGAGGAAGAAACTACTTTGGCGCGCGCGTGCCGAATCTGCAAAATGGAAGACCGGCGGGGTCCATTGTGGTTGCCTACCGCACAACTCCGGATGTGCTGACGCGCCTCGCCACCATTCAGTCGCAAACCGACGAATACTACCAGGAAAAGCAGGTTCTCCGCGCGCTCAAACGCCAGATGCTGCTCATCCTCCTTTTGTTTACCGTTCTCCTGCTGTCTTCCGTGATGTGGGTGGCGCTGTTTCTCGCCAAGCAGGTCACCATCCCCATTCAGGCGCTTGCGGAAGGCACGCGCGAAGTGTCCTCCGGCAACTTCGATTACCAGGTTCCGGAGCAGGCTCAGGACGAGCTTGGGGTATTGGTGCGCTCGTTCAACACCATGACTTCCCAATTGCGAGACAGCCGCGCGCAGATCGACGAGTTTACGCGCAGCCTCCAGCAAGCTGTACAAGAACTGGAGAGGCGGCGGCAATTGATGGAAACCGTGCTCGAGAACATCCCCACCGGTGTGATCTCCCTGGACAGCTCGGGAAACACTTTGCGAATGAACACTTCCGTTTCTCGGATGTTTGGCATCAATGGAGCGGGACTGCATTCCTTGGATGAATTGCTGGGCCCAGACTCCGCGCGTACCGTTCAGCACTTGATGCGCCGATCCCTCCGCATGGGAGTCGTATCGCGAGAGATGGAAACCGTGGTCAGCGGGCGTGTATTGCACCTGGCCGTCACCGTAAGTTCCCTTGGACCGCGCCGGGCGAATACCGGTTATGTATTGGTCTTCGACGATCTCTCAGAGCTGCTTCGTTCCCAGAAAACCGAGGCTTGGCAGGAAGTAGCACGGCGCATCGCCCACGAAATTAAGAATCCCTTAACACCGATTCAGCTTTCCGCCCAACGGCTCTCGCGATTCCTGGAAAGGCGCGATTCTTCGCAAACGGAAACCGCCGACCCGGAATTGACAAAGCTTATTCACGAATGTTCTCGCTTAATCGAACGCGAGGTTTCCACGCTTTCCTCACTGGTCAATGAGTTCTCCCAATTTGTGCGCTTCCCGGCGGCAAAGCTGACCTCTGCAAACCCCAATACCATTGTTCAGGAAGCGCTCGAAGTCTTCTCCGGAAGGCTGGATGGCATCTCCCTGAAAGCAAATTTGGCCGAAAATCTCCCCATGGTGTGGGCGGACGCCGGCTTGCTCCGCAGCGTGGTCGTGAACCTCATCGACAATGCCGCTGAAGCATTGGAAAACTCTTCTTTCCGCGAAATCGCGGTTTCCACAAAGTCTCTCGCCGATGTCGAGGCCGTGGAAATCGCCGTGGCGGACACTGGCCACGGCATCTCCCCCGAAGACAAAGACAAACTCTTTCTGCCACATTTTTCGACTAAAGATCGCGGCACTGGCCTGGGGCTGGCTATTGCCGCCCGCATCATCGCCGAGCACGGCGGCAGCATCCATGTCGAAGACAATTTCCCGGTAGGCTCGCGCTTTGTGATCGAACTGCCTGCTGCGGAATTGACGCCTGCCTCCGTTGCTGATCGCAACGGATCTAGTGCCGCACCATGACGCCTCGACCGCATGTTCTCATTGTTGACGACGAAGCCGGCATTCGCGAGTCCCTCTCTTTGATTCTCAAAGACGAGGGTTATCAGGTGGAGGCAGCTGGCTCCGCCGAGGAAGCATTGGAGCGCTCCGCGCTCGGCGACCTCGAAGTCGTGCTTCTCGACGTTTGGCTCCCCGGCATTGACGGCCTCGAGGCCCTCAGCCGAATTCAGGCGCTGCCTCACCCGCCCGCCGTCATCATGATCTCCGGACACGGCACCATCGAGACCGCCGTACGGGCCACCAAGCTTGGCGCGTTTGATTTCATCGAAAAGCCTCTTTCGCTCGAGAAAATCATTGTGCTGGTGCGCAATGCCATTCAGCAGCGCCGCCTGGAAGAGGAAAACCTGGTCTTGCGCAACGAGCTGGGGTATCGCTACCAGGTCATTGGCGATAGCGTGCCGATGAAAGCGCTGCGTCAACAAATTGCGGTTACTGCTCCCACTAACGGTCGCGTCCTAATTTACGGAGAGAGCGGAACCGGAAAGGAATTAGTGGCCCACGCCCTGCACGCGGCGAGTCTGCGCGCCAAGGGCCCGTTCGTGGAAGTCAACTGCGCCGCAATTCCCGAAGAACTCATCGAATCTGAGCTCTTTGGCCATATCAAAGGCAGCTTCACCGGCGCCACGGAAGACAAGATTGGGAAATTCCAAAAAGCCGACGGCGGCACGCTTTTCCTGGATGAGGTTGGCGATATGAGCCTGCGCACGCAATCGAAAGTACTTCGCGTTCTCGAGGAACAGCGTTTCGAACGCGTGGGTTCCAATGTTGCCTCGAACGTGGACGTGCGCGTGGTTGCCGCCACGAACAAGAACCTGGAGCAGGAAATCGCGCGCGGCGCTTTTCGCCAGGACCTGTTTTATCGCCTGAACGTGATTCCTTTTTGTGTTCCCCCTCTGCGTGATCGCCGGGAAGACATTCCGACCCTAGCGAACTATTTTTTGAGGGAATTCAGCTCCGAATACGGCAAGAAAACTCGCGAACTCAGTGACGCCGCCATGGAAATCCTGCTGCGCTATCCGTGGCCCGGCAACGTCCGCGAGCTTCGCAACCTGGTAGAGCGGCTGGTCATCGTGTG
>DATDNK010000332.1:0-2412 GCA_036518275.1 Candidatus Acidiferrum sp. | reverse complement strand
GTGGCGGGGCAGCCGGTGTTTCTGCCGCGACTCGTTCTGGGCGTGATGCTCACGATATTTCTCGGAGTGCTGAACTATCGCGGGATTCGTTTGAGCGCCAATTTTCAGAAGCTGATGACCACCGCCGTGCTGCTGTGTTTTTTGGTGATCGTGGCGATCAGCGCAGCACGGGGCACACCAGCCAATTTTCATCCTTTGTTCAGCGCGACGCCGCTGGTTTCGATTCTCCTCACCCTGCAGATTGTGCCGTACTTCATGACCGGTTTTGAATCCGCGCCAAAATATGCGGAGGAATCCAATCCCGACTTTCGCGAGCGGAGTTATATGTGGGCCATCACGCTGGCCCTGGGCATTGGGGCGTTCTTTTATGCCATGTGTATTGCCGCGGTAACCTATGCGGCGCCCTGGCGCGGTTTGCTGGGCAAGCCCTTTGCAACGGCTATAGCGTTCGAAGAGGCGTTGAAGGTCCCTTGGCCCGTCACAATGATTTTCACCATGGCACTGCTGGGCCTTTTCCAGTGCTTCAACGGGAATTTCGCCGCATCCACACGCTTGCTCTTCGCCTTTGGGCGGCGACGAACGATTCCGGCGGGCTTTGGCACAGTGCACCAGGAATTCCAGACGCCCTCGGTG
Organism: Candidatus Acidiferrum sp.; assembly: GCA_036518275.1. GTDB lineage: Bacteria > Acidobacteriota > Terriglobia > Acidiferrales > UBA7541 > Acidiferrum. The sequence goes on along the minus strand of DATDNK010000332.1, from coordinate 1,779 downwards.
GCGGTGCTTGGCATTACTGCCGGAACGCTAGGAGGGTTGTTGGTGGGAGACGCGTTGCTCGTGCCGGTGACGGAAGTGGGGTCGATGGCTTCGGCTTTAGGCTGGTTTGCGGCGTGCGCTTCATTTTGGATGATAGACAAGCGCGCGGGGATGAGAACGGTGACGGGACTGGGGATTCTAGTCTCGTTGATCCTGGTTCTAATGAAGGTGCTGCCGGTTTTTCCGGGGCACTTTTCGCCGGCAGAATGGATTGCATTCGGGATTTGGGTCGCCTTGGGAGCGGCACTTCACTGGGGGAAGGGCTGAAGTGCCGCTCGTGTATACTTCCAAAGGCGAAATTCTTTGCTAAACGATGATTCCATTCCTCCATCTAGGCCCTCTTACAATTCCAACATTTGGATTGATGGTCGCGACGGGGTTGCTGGTTGCGGCGTATGTGTTGCAAGCGGATTTTGACAGGCGTCGCGAGGGCTTCCTGAAACATGGCTATTTGAAGGAAGGCGAAGAGCCCAGCCATCACGATGAAGGATTTTTGATCATCGGCATTGCAGGCATCAGCGGATTAGTGGGCGCGCGGTTGTACCACGTATTGGAAAGTCCGCGGGAGTTCTTTGGAGACCCCTGGCCGCAACTTTTCAGTCGTTACGGGTTTGCGTGGTTCGGCGGATTTCTCGGTGGTTTTATCGCCCTTGTGTTCTTTGCGAGGCATTATCGCATTCCAGGGCTTGAGTTTATGGACTTGTGTTCCCCTGCGGCGGCTGTGGGTTATGCAATTGGACGAATTGGTTGCTTGCTTTCCGGCGATGGCGATTACGGCGTTCCGACGAAACTGCCCTGGGGCATGAGCTTCCCGAACGGCGTGGAATCCACCACTATAAAGTGCGTGGATTTGGGTTGGCCGGCGAGCTGCAAGGTTCATCCCACGCCGATCTACGAGTTTCTGATCTGGACGCTGATTGCAGTAATTCTGTGGCAGATGGGCAAGAAAACTCTGGGCGGAGGAGCGCCGGGAAAAGTGTTCTGCGCATATCTGTGTCTAACCGGCGTTGCGCGATTCCTGATCGAGTTCATCCGCATCAATCCGAGGTCGTTTTTCGGGATGTCGAACGCGCAGACGGCAAGCTTAGTTTCGATTATTGTGGGGATCGTTCTGCTCCTGCGAATCAAGTCGTCACGGAGTCTTCAAACAGAAACGCGCTAAAGCATTTGGCGCAAAACGTATTGCAGGATGCCGCCATGGCGGTAATACGAGACTTCTTCCGGCGTATCCACTCGCGCGATGGCTGTAAAAGTTTTCACTTTGCCGTCTTCGGATTTCGCGTGAACGGCGAGGGATTTCTTTGGCGAGAGCGAGGCAACGCCTTCGACCGAGTAAGTCTCCTGACCGGTTAATCCGAGGGATTCTCGATTCTCTCCCGACTTGAATTCGAGTGGTAGCACGCCCATGCCGATGAGGTTACTGCGGTGGATGCGCTCGTAACTCTCGGCAATTACCGCGCGCACGCCGAGCAGGCGCGTGCCTTTTGCCGCCCAGTCGCGCGAAGAACCGGAGCCGTATTCTTTGCCCGCAATCACCACCAGCGGCACGCCCGCTTCGCGATATTTCACGGCGGCATCGTAAATCGTCATTTTCTCGCCGCCCGGTTGGAAGAGCGTCCAGCCGCCTTCGGTGCCCGGAGCGAGTTGATTGCGCAGGCGAATGTTCGCAAAGGTGCCACGCATCATAACTTCATGATTGCCGCGGCGCGCGCCGTAGGAATTGAATTCGTGCGGCTTGAC
>DATDNK010000331.1:0-9798 GCA_036518275.1 Candidatus Acidiferrum sp. | reverse complement strand
ACGACGTCGGCAGCTAGCGGGGCTGCGGTTCCCAGAAATCCTTCGCTCAAAGTTCAACCTCGGCCCTGGTGGTCATTGCACGATGACCTTGGCGGTCATTTTTGGGTGAATCGAGCAAAAGTAGGGATAGGTGCCCGCTTTCGTGAAGGTGAACGAAAATTTTTCGTCCGTATCGAGGACTTTGGACTTGAAGACCTTGGGATCATCCGCGCTCACCACAGTGTGGGGAATGTCGTCGCGGTTGGTCCAGGTCACCGTGGTGCCCACGGAAACGGTCAACTCGGCTGGGCCGAAACTGAAATTGTCGATCTTGACGTCAACAGCCTGCGTCTTCTGCTGCGCGGCCGCTACGACGCTCTTTGGGCCGCTGTTAGGCACCGTCATTCCTAGAGCCACAACCGCGATGAAAACTACAACAGACACACTTCTCCTCATGGTGTTTCTTCTTCTCCTTGTTCGTTTATTTGTTGCGAAAACCTTGGACTTCTGGAAACCAACGCCGCCTGCTCACTCCAGCGTTGAGTCCACCACCCCGAGCGCCTGCTTCCCCCGAATGAAATTCACGTCGGTAATTCCCAGGACGCTTTTCAGCTGCTCGGCCGGCACCTTCATCGGCCCAGGGGAATCCGCCTTGCCTGGCGCCGGCTGCGGAAACGCTGTAGAGGCAGCGGTGTGGAACGTCACGTTACCTTCGACTTTTTGCATGGTTTGGTGAATGTGCCCGTTCAGAACCGTGACCGAGCCAAATTTCTTCAGGTACGAGAGGGCCTGGGCGCTGTCTTCCGTGCCCCAGCCCCATTCGGGATAGACCGACCACAGCGGAATGTGGGCAAACACCACGATGGGCGTGCTGTGCTTCAAATGCCTTACATCGTCTTCGAGCCATTCGAGTTGCTCGTGGCCCAGCGTGCCGAGGCCACCAGCCTTCAAGTTCATGACATTGACCAGCCCGATGAAGTGCACGCCCTTTTTGTCGAAGCTGTACCATGCCACCCCCTTGCTGCCTCTGCCGAAGCGGTCCAGGAACTCTTTTCCGTCATCATTCAGGACGTCATGCTCACCAGGGACATAGAAAACATCCTGTGGCTTTGCGGCTTTCAGGATTTGCTGAACGGCATCGAATTCCTCGGGTTTCGACAGGTGACTGATGTCGCCCGTGTGCAAGAGGAACTCAGGCTCAATGGCCAATCCGTTGATCTTGTCCACAGCAACCTTAAGGGTTCCGGCGACGTCCGGATTAGCGGCTTTGCTAAATCCCATGTGGCTGTCGCTGATCTGCGCGAAACTCAGTTCGCCGACCATTTCCTTGGGATTCAGCTCCGGCAACCGGCTGAAAGCATAGGAACGCAGCACCCCCCCTTGAATCACGCAGAAGGCCCCGGTACCCGCCCAGGCCATACATTTCAGAAATCCACGGCGATCAATGCCGTCGTGGTTGTGGTCATGCAACAGTTTGTCTCTTCCCTTACCCGCCATCGTTTTCACCTTTGTCTAGAAACACACCCGTACCGTGTTCAAAAACGCCCGTAGCAATGCTGTTTTTCGTCGCCGATCCCCAATTGTCTTGGAGGGCGGCGCGGGTGAGAGAGTCCAGGGAGCCCGCGCCGCGTATGGGACGTGTTTCGTTTGTGCAGACCGTCAGGGGCGGCAAGTTATTCCCGGCGCGGATTTCCGGTCTGGCTGCCGTTTTGCTGCTTACTAACCGGTTGCCAGATTCGTCACTCTAAAGGGACAATAGGGAATAAAATCGGTCTACAGGCGGTTTGTGCCCATGAGTGGGATAACCCAGGGGAGTGGGTTGGACGTGTTGGATGTGCACGAGCGGGCGCGCTTCGAGCAGCTCGTTTTGCCCCACCTCGACGCCGCCTTTAACCTTGCGCGCTGGATTTTAAGAAGCCGCGAGGATTCGGAAGATGTGACGCAAGAGGCCATGCTCCGCGCTTACCGGTTTTTCCGCGGATTCCATGGAGGAGACGCGCGCGCCTGGCTGTTACAAATTGTGCGAAATACCTGTTATACATGGTTGGAGAAGAATCGCCCTGTGGAACTGATGACCGAGTTCGATGAGGAATTGCACGCGCAGCCCAGCGTTTCGCCGGAGTCCCTGGCCATCGCCGGAGATAACCGGGAGCGCTTGGGCCGGGCGCTGGAGACGCTTCCGCCGCGGTTTCGGGAAGTGCTGGTTTTGCGCGAGTTGGAAGGATGCTCGTATAAGGAGATTGCTGCGATTACCGCGATTCCCATTGGTACGGTGATGTCCGCGCTGGCCCGCGCGCGCCAGAGGCTGCAGCGCGCCCTCACACAACCTCCGGTGCAGGAGGCTTCCCGTGAGTTGTGATTACACCCGTACGGCGCTGCACGGCTACCTGGATGGCGAGCTGGACGCTTCGCGTTCCGCCGAATTCGAGCGCCATCTCGAGGATTGCCGTGATTGCGCGAAGGCTTTGGAGGTGGAAGAATCGCTGCGCTCTGCTCTTCAGCGCAGCAGTCTTTGTGAAATCGCTCCGATTTCGCTTCGCAAGAAGATTCGAGCGGAATTGGACGCGGCAACTTCTGTTCCCGCGACACGGCGAATTCCCCTGTGGCGGTGGGCCGCCGTAGCAGCTTCGATTCTTGTTGTGGCCACGATCTCCTGGTATGCCTGGCCGCGCTCTGGGTCCGGGACAGCAAATAGCGTTGCTCCTCCTCCGTTTACGGCCGCTGAGTTGATCGATGCGCATATTCGCTCTCTGCAACCGGGGCACCTTACCGACGTGGCTTCTACCGACCAACACACCGTGAAGCCCTGGTTCAACGGCAAGCTTGACTTCGCGCCACCCGTGAAAGACTTTGCGGATGACGGTTTTTCGTTGATTGGCGGACGCCTGGACGTTCTGGGCGGGCGAAACGTTGCGGTGCTTGTTTATGCGCGCCGCAAGCACTTCATCAATGTCTTCGTCTTACCCACGAAAGAGCCAGACACACCGATTCATCCGCCGGGATTGCGGCAGGGCTATCAGTGGCTGCACTGGCGCCATCAAGGGATGGAATACTGCGCCGTCTCGGACGTCTCGGTTGCGGACCTGCACGAACTAGCCCAGCTCATCTATCAGTAGAGATTTGAGGTCTTCTCCCAAAGCTATTGCGGATTGGGCTTGCTTTTGACGTACGCCTTGGGGACTTCTTTCGCGTAGATCAAGCGCAGAGTCACGTTTTTCGTCTGCCCTCGGCGAACGGGGACGTTTTTCTCCCACTCGGAAAAGACGCCCCTCCCTGATGCGCGCAAATCGTAGTCGTCAGCGCGAAGGTTCGAAATCGTGAAATGGCCGTGCGCATCGGCGTGGACCGCATGGGGGGCGTTCCCGCCGGAGGATTGGTAAGTTACCGCGGCGTGCGGCACGGGCCTGTCATCCGGGCCGAGAACCACGCCCGTGAGGGTCGTTATCCGTTTCTTCTGCGGAGCGGCGGTTACGCTGCGAACCGTCACGAGCGCCAGCAAAAGAATCGTCAGAAACAGGACGATACGTCTCATTTTTTCCGCCTCTGGGCGCTCTCCTGTGAGAGCGCTTTGCCAAGATTGGGCCGTGAGGGCTGGCCTTTGGTTTTCTTCCCTTTGAGTGTAAACCGCGCCTGTTCCGCCAAGTCGGGAGGAGCGAAAAATGTGCCTTCCCGCCACCTGCCACTTCGGACAGGTATGGCAGTATTTGAGAAACGCCTATGGCTCGCCAGAAGGATGGCTCTTCACATCGTGGCTTCGAGCTGCAGGTCTTCAATCATCTTTTCCAGTTGATCGTTAGCTTTATCCCGTTGCGCTTCGGTGTCCTGAATCTTCATGCGCAGCATTTCGAGTTGCGTTTCCTGCTCGTCCAGTTGCTTGGTGTAGCGTTGCAGCAGAGCCTTCTCCTCCGCGCTGCCGCGTAACGCCTTCATGTTTTCCCGCAAGCGTCCCTGGTCTTCCACGATGCGGTCGATATCCTTTTGCCGGTTTTCCATTTCTTCTTCAAGCTTGGCAACAATCGCCTTCTGCGCAGAGATTTTCCCTAGCGCCAGCGCCATTTTCTGCGTGATTGTGCCTTGCTTAACAAACACAGCAATCTGGTCGTCACTCAAGTTGGAAAGCTCATAGGTTGTGGATAGCGCCCGCACTTCTTCGATTGGCAACGACGCCGTGGCTTTCGGTGGTACCTCCATGCGGAAGCGGTATTCACCAGGCGCTTTCTCTTCAGGGTCCGCGGCTCCATTGGCAAGCGCCCATTCCGGGCGTGCGGGATGCTCAATGATCAGCGTCCGCTTCGTTTCGTCCTGGCTTCGGGCCACATAGAGAGTGCGCTCATGTAGTTCGCTCACCTGGGTCAGCACACCTTTTGAAATCTTCACACGCGTGACATGTTGCGGCTGGCTGTTCTTTGAGACCTCGACAAGCAGCCCTAAGTCCGTCGCATAGGAAACCAAGCGCCGCTCGCCGGGCTTGATGGGATCGGTCAGGCCTTCGCCCGCGAACACTTCGTTTTCCAGCACGCTGAAGCTGCCCCCGTCGAACGTGAGGGGGCTGGTGTTTTTCAGCCATAGTCCGCGAAGCGGTCTGCCGGATCCGGTCGTACTGCTCCACAGAGAGACTTTTTCCGCTTCGATTTCCGTTTGCGCGATGGGAACAAGCGCCGATTGGTTTTTCTTCAGCGTGACCCGGTCCTTCAACTTATATTCGAAGAGGTCCCCGAGTTCCTGCCCGCTCGCGGCGGCTTCGCCCATCTCGCGAGCCGTTTCCAGACTCGCGACGGATGGAGCAGGGGGTGGTGGAGGTGGCATGGCATACATGCCCGCACCGCTGCCAGAACCAATCCCGACGTGCGGCCGATTGGCGACGCTCGTACGCAGTTTTCCGGCTGAAACCTCGACGGATGCTGTGTCGAGCGTAGTTGTGCTTGCATTTACCGTCACAGTCTCCGTGGTGGTTCCCACTTGCAACTGGGAATTGAATTGATTTTCACCGGGAGCGATGTTGAGCCCTGCAACCGCATTTTTTCTGAATCCCTGACGTTCGATCTCCAGGTGATAATTTCCCGCCGCGACGCCCGAGAACGAATACTGCCCATTGCCTTCCGTATTCGTCTGAGCAACTACACTCCCGCTTTCATCGATCAGCCGAACCAGAGCGCCAGAGAGATTTGCTCCGCTCGGATCGGTCACCACTCCGCTCAATCGCCCGTTCCCGCGCAGAAGCGTCGCCGCATGCGTTTGGGGAGAAAGTTGCACGCTCTCGGGTAGTGGCACGACGGGCCGTCTCCCGTAAAACGGCTCCGAGAGTTGCTGGATGAACGAGTGCGGGGCTCCGGCGACAAGCGAGAGCTCTACACCGTCCCAGTCTTCTCCCACGGTGTTGTCCACGATGGCCCAGCCTTGAAGCAATGGCTTCTTTTCCGGCTTCGCGGGCAGCACGATCCGGTACGTCGTCTTCCAGATGGGAACTTCGCTGATGTAGCTCACGTACAAATTGCGTTCGCCCGCGCCAGTCGTCGAAATGGTCATGCGCCGCACGTCTTGGTCGCGGGAGGATGCGATAAGGCCCAGATAACGCCCAACTTCGACTTGCAGGTCTTTCTCTGCGATGCGAACACTCGTGGATGGATTCAAATCCACGCTGCGCACTTCGCCAGTGTCGGTGATGAGGGAGATTTCGTCTGTCTCCACGGTCCAATTCGTTCCGGTCCGGGTTTTTCTCTCTACGCTGAGTAATTTCCCCGTCAAGGCGGGTCCATTCCTGCTACGAACTTCCAGCCGGGCGCCCCGCAATGCGCCTAAAAATTCCGCAGTCGTGGGCTTTTCGCCGAGAGCCAGCCGCAGCGTGGCCAGACGGCGTGCCAGCGGCGCTTCGGAGTTGTAATCGACGCCGGTGATGTGGCCGCCGGAAAGATCAAGGACGGTGAGCGACTTCAGTACGTCGTTTAACTGTGCGCTGGTGAAGTCCACGTGCACGTCCTGGCTGCCGCGTACGCGGCCAAGATGTTCAAAATACCCGACACCATTTTTGTAAAGCACGACGCGCCGCACAGGTAGTTTTGCCGCTGCCACATTCGAGCTTTCACTCGAGCTGCTCGTAGCTTCAAGGTTTCCCGCTTGGTCTTTTGATTTTTCTTGAGCTGGAAATGCGTTGCAACACACGAAGAAACACAAGACCGCAAGGACCCGCCTCATAGCCCACCCCGTCCCACGTAATTTGCTTCCTTGGTGTAGCAAGATGCAATGTGCGTTCGCCGCGTTGTCCGAGAGCGGATTCTTGCGAAAAAAAACGCGTCGAATGCAACCTTGGTTGCATTCGTGTCGAACAGCCCACGAAGATATAGGTCGGCCAGTACGGTTTCTTCCGCGGGTTATTCGTTGCGGAGGGCGACGACGGGATCCACGCGTGAAGCGCGATGCGCGGGAATCACGCATGCGGCTATCGCCACGAGCACCAGCAGGGCTGCAGTGCCCGCGTAGATTCCTGGCGCCATGGGCGTAACTCCAAACAAGAGGGACCGCAAGAGTCCGCCGAGCGCGGCGGCGAGCGCTCCGCCTGTGAGAAGTCCAATGGTGCTGAGACTCATGCCACGCCCCAGAACCATGCGCGTAACGTCCACGGGCTTCGCTCCGAGCGCCATGCGCACACCGATTTCGCGCGTGCGCTGCGCCACCGCATAGGCCAGCACACCGTAAACCCCGATGCAAGCGAGGACTAGCGCCAGCCCCGCGAAGACGCCAAGCAGGATCATCGGGCGCGTGCGGTCCGCTACATCGGCCTCTATCAGTTCGTCCATGGTTCGAACGAGGGTTACGGGTTGCTGCGAATCTACCGCCCAAACAGCGTTTTCTACGGACTTCACAGCGCTTATCGGTTCCATCGCGGTGCGGACCACGAGACAGGAAAAGCTATCTGGCTTGACTTGATTCACGGGCACATAGATGGCGGGCTTCCTCTCCAGCAGCAAACCGCGTTCGCGAATATCATGCACCACGCCTGCCACCACACGCCAAGGTTCGTCCTTATCGTCGAACCGAATTCGCTTACCAATGGCGCTTTGTCCCGGCCAATGCCGTTTTGCAAAGAACTCGTTCACCACAACCACGATGCTTCCGCCTTCGCGGTCACTGTCTTGCAAGAAGCGCCCTTCGCCCAGCATGGCTCCTATCGTTTCGAAATATCCTGGCGTCACCTCGCGGTACAACGCGTCGTTGACATTGCCGGGTTGAAGGGGTGGCTCTCCTTCCACGATGTATCCAGACGTATCTCCATTGGCGGTAAACGGCGCATCCGAAGCGAAGGCTGCGCCTTTGATCCCCGGCAAAGAGCGCACGCGCGCGGCTACGTTATTGTAGAAATTCCGCCGTTTTTCCTTGGTGTCGTACTTCGTGTCGGGCAAAGGCACAGCTATCGTCAACAAATGATCGGCGCGAAATCCCAAATCCTGTTTCCGCAGGTTCCAAATCGTCTGGATCATCAGGCCCGCGCAAACTAACAGAGCAAACGCCAGTCCGAACTGCGTCACGACGAGTCCGTCACGCAACTTCATCCCGCTTCGCGATTCACCGGAACGGCCGCCGTCTTTCAGCGCCTCCTGCAAAGACACATCGGAAGCTCGGAACGCCGGCGCGATCGCGAACAAAACGCCTGCCGCAACGGATATGGCCGCCGTGAAGAGCAGCACGCGCCAATCCATTTGAAATCCTGCCTGGCCAATCTGCGGTGGCACCAATGTGCTGAACGCGCTCCAGCATGCTTGGCCCACTGCCAGCCCCAACGCACCTCCCACCACGGACAGGAGCAGGCTTTCCGCAAGCATTTGCCCGGCGATTTGTCCCCGGGTTGCGCCCAATGCGATGCGCACCGCCATCTCGCGCTTTCGCCCCGCGGACCGCGCCAACAACAGATTCGCCAAATTCGAACACGCAATCAGCAGCACGAACACTGATGCCACTTGCAGCACGAGCAAGCCGTCCTTGGTATCGCCCGCAAAATCTTCCTTCAGGGGTACGACGACCGCGCCCACTTTGGCGTTCGTTTCCGGGTATTGCTGCTGCAACCGCGCCGCAATCGTGTCCATTTCGGTTTGTGCTTGCTTCCGCGTCACGCCTGGCTTCAGCCGAGCCACCACGTTCAGAAAATGATTGCCGCGTTGCGCCCATCGCTCCGGCGTGAAATAGAGCGGCGTCCAATAGTCCACATTCCTTTCGCGAAAGAAAAATCCTTTCGGCATCACTCCGAGGACTTTTGTTTGCGTATTGTTTAGCAGGATCGAGCGGCCTACCATGGACTTGTCTCCCCCGTAGCGACGCTGCCACAAGCCATAGCTTAGAAGGGCAACCTGTTCCTTGGCCTTATCTTCCTCGGGAGTGAAGACGCGGCCGATTACCGGCTGCACGCCCAGCACATCAAAGAAATTTGGCGTAACACGTTGCCCGAAGAGCTGCTCCGGCGCCCCGTCTCCGGTCAGACTCATGCTGCTGCCTTGTCTCGCAGCCATGTCGGTGAACACCGTGTTCTGCGCTTTCCAGTCCACATAGTTTGCCGGGGCCGGCGTATTGTCCGGAAAGCCGATGAATGAGGAATCCTCCCACACCATCACGAGTCGGTCCGGCTGGAAATAGGGCAACGGCCGGAGCAACACGGCCTCCACCGCACTGAAAATGGCGGTGTTTGCGCCGATGCCCAGCGCGAGGGCGCCAACAGCGACTGCGAAGAAACCAGGACTCTTGAAAATTTGGCGCAGGGAATGCCGTAAGTCGTTGAGGAGGTTCATGATGGTAAAGACGAGCAGCGAACAGGAATGTTTCCCACTATTTGCGTGAACACCAGCCCTTGGTTTTTGTGGAATACTTGACTTCGACACTCTTTCAGGAGTTCCCATGCCACGCTACTTCACGCAGCACACGCTCGCCTGCCTCACGCGGCAGGGAGCGGAAGCCCTCGCGCAGCGCATGCAAGCCGGCGGCGCCGCGCGCGCCGAGCGTGTATTCGTCAACATGCTCGAAGGGAAGATGTTTGTGGAGTTTCGCGCAGAATCCCGTGAGGCGCTGGAAGGATGGCTCAAAAGCGAAGGCATGCATTTCGATTTCCTCGTGCGCATCGAATGGGAAATGCAGGGCGATAAACTCCGACCTGCCGAATAGGATAGATATTTCGGGTTATACCCGCGCAAATTTGATTCACAACATGTGCAGTGACCGGAATCGCCACGGTTGCGTCCCAAAAGCGGTCACAGGCTTTCGGCGCTGCCTGTTGGTTCTCAATCATAAGTTGTTTAGTATCTGTAACTTTGCTTTCAGCACCGCTTGGCGATTGTCCTGCGATTCTTCTCCACATTATGGCCACACTCTCAGCAAGTCTCGAAAGCATGACACGTCCCGGTCTGCTTCTGTTGGCGCAAAGAGGCGACCGCGAATCACTGGCCAGGCTCATCCTGCCCTACGCGGCTGGTTTGTATCGGGGAGCGCTGCGGTTGACGCGAAATCCCGCGGACGCGGAAGATGCCCGCCAGGACGCATTTGTTAAAGTGATCAGCCGGCTCGAGCAGTTTTCTGGCGACGGTCGGCAGAATGAAAAAGGGGACGATCTGCATGCCTGGGTTTCGCGCATCGGCGCGAACACCTCCATAGACATTATTCGCAAGCGGCGTGATGGAAGGCTTTTCTCTTTAGAAGAGCCAACCGTCTCAGGCGAGGAAACGCTTGGCAGCAACATTCCAGTTCGCAGCGACAATCCCGAAGAACGCTTCGCACGACGCGAAATGCGGAAGCGGATGGCCGACTCGATCCGGCAGTTAGCGCCGGAGCTGCGGCGTGTGT
>DATDNK010000330.1:0-8338 GCA_036518275.1 Candidatus Acidiferrum sp. | reverse complement strand
CGATTCCTTATTAACGCCGAAGTAGAGAAAAGTTCTTTTTGGTTGGGCTGGAGGTTCACATGATTACGCACCGGAGTCTTTTAGGAGATATGCGACTGTTCATGGCGACAGCGGTTGCCTTGTTCTGCGGAGGTGTCTTATCTGTGCAGGCGCAGCAGCAGCCTGCTCCGCCTCCGCCCCAGGCGCCTCAGGCGGCCGCTCCGGAGCCAACTGGCGCGGTCATTAAGAAGGAAACGAAATTGGTATTGGTGGATGCCGTGGTCACCGACAAGAAGGGCAACTACATTCGTGACCTCACACAGAACGAGTTCAAGGTCTACGAGGACAACAAGGAGCAGCCGGTCTCCAGTTTTTCTTCCGGGGCCGAAGCTGTGACGCAACCGAACGGCCAGCGCCATTACCTCATCCTGTTCTTCGACAATTCCAGCATGGCTGCGCCGGATCAAATCCAGGCGCGTGGCGCGGCACAAAAATTCATCGAAGCGAACGCCGGCCCCGACCGCCTGATGGCCGTTGTTGATTTTGGCGGGTCGCTGCGCATTGTCCAGAACTTTACGGCAAGCTCGCTTTTGCTGCGCGCTGCCGTCTCCGGAATAAAAAACTCCGCGGTGGACCCCAACGCTCCTCCGCCGGATGTCACCGTGGCCTCAACCGCCATGCCAACGATTGGGATGTCCTCGCTCTCCAATGCGGCGGCGGATTTTGGCGCGCGCACTATGCTGCTCGCCGTTCGCAGCCTGGCGAAAAACCTGCGCACTATCCCCGGCCGCAAAATGTTGATTCTCTTCTCGGGCGGTTTCCCGCTGAGCGATGAAAACCAATCCGAACTCACGGCTACCATCGACGCCTGCAACAAATCCAACGTCGCCATCTACGCCGTGGACGCACGCGGCCTTCAGGCCACTGCCCCCGGCGGCAGCTCCATGAACCGGCCAGCTCCTGGCAAGGTGAGACCAGTTTCCGCTCGCTCGCAAAAGTCGGCTGACAAAACCAGGCTGGTGGCGGCTTCCTCTCAAGAATCGGCTGACAAAGCACGGTCTGCTTCGGCTTCGTCGCGAAGCCTGACTCCCAATCATTCCTCGCGTCCTAGGCTGGTTGCGGCTTTGTCCCTCAGACCGGCGTCCAGCCCCACATCGCATCCTCGGCTCGTGCTCGCCGCTTATCCCGCCATGGGCATGCCTGATCCGCAAAGGCCAGGTGGCGGCGGAACGGGCGGTGGTGGGGGTGGTCGTCCCGGGGGTGGCGGAGGTACGGGTGGCGGAACAGGCGGTGGGGGAACGGGCGGTGGTCGTGGTGGCACTGGCGGAGGAACGGGAGGTGGAACAGGAGGGGGTAGAGGTGGAACTGGAGGCGGGACGGGTGGAGGAACGCGCGGAGGCGGTACTGGCGGAGGGACGCGGGGCGGGGGAACGCCGAACTCGAACCTCTACAATTCAACGTATAACCAGCCGCGGACTATCGTTCCCACGTTTCCCACTTCGGTAGCTACGAATCAGCAGGTTCTTGCGGCATTAGCCGATGGAACCGGCGGCTTTTACATCTTCAACACAAACAACTTGCTTGAAGGGCTCGAGAAAATCGGTCGCGAAACAAACGAATTCTACATTCTGGGATACGCGCCTCCCGATACGCCGGAAGGCAGTTGCCACACGCTGAAAGTAAAAATGAATGGGGGCGGGCTGCGCGTTCGCTCGCGCAGCGGCTACTGCAACGTGAAAACGACAAACGTTCTGGAGGGCAAGCCCCTTGAAAAGCAGCTCGAAGCGCGTGCGACGGGCTCGCAGGCAGGCTCCATCCACGGAGTGCTGGAGGATCCGTACTTCTACACGGGGCCGAACACCGCGCGCGTGAATCTGGCCATGGAGATTCCTTCGGACTCGTTTCAATTCAACAAGGAAAAAGGGAAGTACCATGCCAGCTTGAACGTGCTGGGCATTGCCTATCGCAACGACGGCAGCATCGGCGCGAAGTTCAGCGACACCGTGAACCTGGATCTGGAAAAGGATGAGTGGAAAGAATTCACGAAGTCGTCGTATCAATACCAAAACCAGTTCGACGCCACCCCGGGAGACTACAAGCTCACCGTTGTGTTGAGCGCGGGCGGCGACGCTTTCGGCAAGTTTGAATCGCCGCTCTCCATCGACGCCTACGACGGAAAACATTTCAGCTTGGGTGGCGTGGCGCTGTCGAACTCCGCGCAAAAGCTGAATGATATTCCAGAGAGCCTGGACTCGGTGTTGCTCGAGGACCGCACGCCGCTCGTGGTGAAGGGCATGCAGATCGTTCCTTCAGCCACCAACCGCTTCAAGCACACCGACACCGTGGTGGTGTACAGCGAAATCTATGAGCCGCTGCTGACCTCGGAAAATCCGCCGGTCGTGGCCGCGGGCTACACGGTTTTCGAGCGCGCCACCAACAATAAAATCTTTTCCACGGGAGCGGTGCGCGCTGACGATTTCATCCACAAAGGGAATCCGGTAATCCCCATCGGCCTAAAAGTGAAAGTGGACGATCTGAAGCCCGGCTCTTACCGTCTGGTGATGCAGGCCGTTGATTCCGCCAAAAACAACGCGCCCAACCGCATGGTGGACTTCGACATCAGCGAATAGGAAGCGCCGACCCGGAAGCGCTGATAGAAGTCAAAACCCGCACCCTTTAAAAAACCAAACCTAAAGGGTGCATCACCGGCGCTCTTGCAAGGTTAGAGCTGCGCTACGGCGGTTTACAGCAATATTTGATAGGCCGAAAGTGTGGTTATTGCAGGGCAGCCAGCTTTCGCTGAATATCTTCTAGTTGCTTCGCAGCCCTCGGCTCGCCGAGTTCGAGGGCACGTTCGCGGTTGGCGCGCCGCTGCTCGAGAAGGGCGCGCAAGGTGGTTTGGACACTAGCATCAGCGTGAGAGCGGCGATCTAGTTCATTGAAGCGTATGGTTAGCTCGGTATAGTCCTCATTCAACCTAGAGAGTTCCAGTGGCCTGCGGATGCCTTCCCACTGCTGGCGGAGCTGTTGCAATTGTGTTTGCTCCTTCTCAATTTCAGCTATTTCTGAGCTTGTCTGGGCTTCGCCAAGTTGCGCAAGTTCGTTGAGGAGCGAGCGGCGCTGATCGAGAAGAGCAAGGCATTGGTCATCCCGGTCCATAACACTACTCACTTGGTCGAGACCTCGCGGCGCTGATTTCGGTAGCAGGGCCTTTTGGCCTTCATATTCTTTCCGTTTTTGTTCGAGCGAGCTGCGAAGTTCCTGCTTGCGCTCCTCCTTCACGCGGGCTTCGAGTTCGACTAGGCGTGCCTGCATCTTTCCACGCACCTGTTCCCAGATCTTTTTGTCGGCAGGCTCCAAAAGGCTGGCTGCATCCAACTGCTGAACGGCAGCCATGTATTCGTCCCGGTTGTCAAGGATCTTTTGCAAGACTCCTTGGGCGGTCCGAAGGCGCCTTATCTGTTCATTGGCAGGTAGTCTGTTGTCTATTTGGGGGCGGTCAAGGTGACTAGCGGTGTTCTGGACAAGGCGACGAAACGCCTCCTCTTCATTGGGCTGAGGAAGAGCTTGGAAGCGCGACTCATCATAAGCGGAAGCGAGCTCCCACACCAAATTGCGATATTGTTGTCTCGCTTCTTCGATTCTCTCAAAGGCTTTCAGGCGAAGAACCTTGGAGACATACATCAGCATCACGAGAGGAGCAGAGTCCGAAGAATATTGACCTCCGTAAAGGAATTTCAGTCTGCCGTAGGTGCTCCCTATACCTGGCCCGCCGACGCCGCTCTTCGGTCCTTCAAGAGCCAGTTCAAAGCGATCGCCTTTCATTTCAATCCTGCGAACAGTTACGATAGTGCCCGGGCGCATCTCCCTGACGACACCCACCTGATAGTCCCCCTCTAGGCACCTTGTCCCAGCCCCGCCAGCAGTGCCAATGATAAGTCCTCGATGCAAGTAGCTGACCGTGAGGTCCGCGTGGATCTCTGTATCTACCAAAACCGTCGCCAGCTGAGAAAGAACGGGTTTGGTCACACAGTTTCCGATGGAGATTTTCGTTTCGAGGGTTTGGTTCAGGAGATTCTGTTTGAGGTATTCCTTTTGTTCTTCTGCACGCTGCTTATTTACCTGCCCATAGGCTGGAACAACTGCCAGGGCAAGAAGCACAGCAACCTTCAAAACGGTTGAGGAAAAGCCCACACAAAGAAGTTTCCGCCGAGATGCCATTGGCGCCCCCTTCTACACGTTGTCATCCTCCGCGTGACTGATCGCAGCGACCAGTACAGCGGCTGCCATAGCCAACGCAGTGCGCGCGTAGAGCGCGTATTCGAAGAAGAGGGGTGAATCATAGAGCGCCACAAGAATCGGCCAAAGCAACAGAGCAGCAAACGCTATCGCAGGATGTACCCATCGCGCGGCAGCATGAGCGGCAAGGGCAATGCTCGTCACGGCCACTAGAAGGAATATGTACTGTGGGACATCTGCCTGTGGCAGGTCTGAAGAAAGAGGCCCGGGGAAGGCAATCGCGATCACCATCGCCATTCCGAACAATGCCGACCACACCGCATCGTGCAGACCGCGGCGAGCCAAACCCGCCGGAATCCCGAGATAGAGAGGAGCGAAAAAGTAGTCGTTGAGCGAGATGTGAGGTTCAAGCGCGCGTTGCAAGATGGCCGCCAGCGCGTAAGCGCCAACCGCTAACCACACTGGGCGGCCCCAGCGTAGATCGGTATCCCGAATGACTTGCTCCTTGAATGTTACCGGCTGACCCTTTTCCACGCGGCGGGCTGCCCAGGCTGTCTGGGCGTTGCGATAAAAGCGCTCCAACGAGCCCAACTCGCTTGGGAAACTCGTGTCGACTGAGGGCGGAAGGCGCGGCGGGAAGAAACCTTCCACCGCGAATCGGACGGCGTACCTTCGTCGCTCCATCAGCAACAAAAAGGCAACTAGCAAAAGCGGGCGAATCCCAACGAGCGAAATCAGAATAACCAACACCAACAGCCAAAAATTGATGCGGCGGACAAAAGATACCCTTGTGGCATCTTGCAAGGCAAGGCTGTCGATCCAGCGCCAGCTCAGCAGCCAGAACTTGCGGAATTGGAAGATGCGATGCGTGGTGAGAACACTCTCCGTCTGGAACAAAAGGCCGTTCGTTTTGATTCGGTCGCGCACAACTTCCTCGGGTTGAGTATCGGGCTCGAAACGTTCCGCACGGACACGAACGAAATTGCGAGTGAAAACGTATATCACGACCACGAGCAGCAAAAGAAACAACAGCAGCCCCACGTCCAGAGTTGGTAGTCCCTGAGCGGGCCAGGGAATTGGAAGCTGTGAAATCACGACACTCATCTGCATCCTCTCACAACAACGGGGCGCCGCCGTCCGCTCGTCCGGCAATGCGCCAAGGAAAGCGGGAGCGGGTACCATCCGCGTCGCCTCGAGTCAAGAGAAACGCATGCTGCTCAGAGTAGGTTCTGTCGCCACGCCGACGCGCCGCCTGTACGTTATAGATAATCTGCTGCCCGCGCAGAATCCAGCCGCGGGCGTCGCTTAAGTAGAAGTAGCCGAAGGCTGCTCCGCGCCGCGTCAGATAAGTGGTCGGAACCTCCACGGCGGCACTCAGTCCGGAAGCCCGCAGCGCATCACGCAGCGCAGTCTCACCATATTTCTGCTGGAAAACGGCTGGCGAACTCGCCTCCACGCGTGTCACCCCTTGCAGCTTATTCTCCATGTTGCGCCGTTGTTCCGGGCTTAGAGCCGTGCGGCCAAGCCGCTCAAGCAAAGCGAGTTTATCTTCCGTATCCTCTTCACCGAGTGCTTTCGGGCTACCTGCTAAAGTGCGGTCCTCTTCGTTCAACGCGGCCCAGCCGCGGCCACGAACGAACTCCTCGCGGTCGCGCCGCTGGTGGAATGCCTCGACATCTGCAATTGCGTTCCGTGCTTCCCGAGGCAAGGCGTCGAGACCCGAGCGGAAAAGAAAATCCTCGTAGCGATTTGGGTCATCTGCGAGTGCCATTTTTTCGGAACTAGAAAGTCGCCGAAAGGCAGCCTCGCCAAGCGCGCGGACCTGGCTATGTAGGTTCTCATATTCGCGGGAGGCGCTTGCCTCCATCTTGGCGCGCAACGCCTGCCACGCCGGCCGCCCGTAGTCCAGCAAGACTGCGTAAGCACGTTCCACTTCATTGCGGCGTTGCTCTGAGTAGAACAGTTCCCATGACTTGTAACAGCTTTCTGTCAAGAGATCGCGCAGCTTGGCGGTATCAGTAGCGTTCACCGCCTGGAAGAATTCAGACACCACATTTTGGGCTTCCTTTCGCGGCTGGAGGGTCCAGACATAGACCAAAATGCCCGCTGCAAGCAGCAAGCCGAAGAAAAGCGCCACATCATTTGTTTGCGGTCGTCTCATACCTAGGTACTTACGCGAGCTTATATATGCCGATTTGTTGGGGACCGACCTAGGAAAGGGCCTTGCCTCACATAGGCGACAGTGTGAGTGAGCAGCCTGGATCCGGGCCTTTGCGAAGCGATTGCCAAGATTTCTACTCTGTAAGCGACTCCTAGTCAAGTAAAAAGTTATTAAACCCACGAATCAGCCTTTGGAGCGACGACTGGCCTCTCCCCGCCACGAATGGCATTTGGTTTTTTATGCACCGCCTGCGTTGCCTCCCAGAAACAAAAAATCCAAACCCACTGAGTCGGAGACGGAGAGAGATTCCATCGCGCAGGAAGCGCACGGTGCGGCAGAGTTCTCACCGCGCTGCGCCCCGTTCGAAATGAGGGTTGTGGGACAGTAGGACTTGGTCTGTGCGGCGTAACGATTCGACACGACTACGATTTGCCGGGGAACTTTTTCGCCCGCCGCGGGTTATTCTAAAGAGAGATCAGCCCGGCTGGAAGTTTGCCTCGAGCCCGGGTGGCCGCTGAAGCGCTTGGGCAGGAGATAACGATGAGGTTGCAGAAGTTCCACGCACCCGGCTTTCGTTCCGATGCGGCGTTTCCATCTCGCTTCATTCCCGGTGAAGACTCCTACTCATTGTCATTGCGAGCGCAGCGAGGACCTCTGCCGCTCCGAGCGCTTTGTGCGAGGAGAATCTGCTTTTTCTTTAGATTTTCGCAGCAAACTACCAAATCGTTCCTCGCTGTGATTCTTTCCGTCGCTTGCGTTCCGCTGGGAGTGGATTTCCCCTTACCTGTAGCCGCCGCGCGGGCGGCCCCCGCCCCCGCTACCGCCAAAGATAAAAAGCCGAAGCAGGATGCCACTCTTAAGGGCCTGCCGATTACGGAATTGGGCGCGGACGAAGCGATTTTGCACGCGCTGAACCGGCTTGCGTATGGACCGAGACCGGGCGATATTGAGCGCGTCCGGCAAATGGGCCTGGCGAAGTGGATCGAGCAGCAGCTCAATCCCAATTCGATCGACGACAAAGCGATGGAAGCGCGTCTGCAGGACTATCCGACGCTGCGCATGTCCACCGCGAAATTGATCGCGGAATATCCGCAGCCCAAGCAAGCCGAGAAACAAGCGGAAAAGCGGGCTCGGGCGGAAGAGCGGCGGGAACAGCGGCTCGGCAGTACTGCTGATGCTCCTGCGGCCGCTCCGTCCGACAGAGAGATGCAAGCGCCGCAAACGCAGGGCGCAAGTTCCGAAGCGCAGAGCGCTACTGCGACTAGTGAAACCGCTACGCAATCTGCGGCGGAAAATCCCAACGCGCCCGCTCCCATGAAAGAACCGGGGATGGCGTTGGATGAAGCCGCGAAAGCCGCGCGGCAGCGCAATGCGCTCGGCGGTGACGATCCCAACAGCGTTCCGCGCGCCGTTGCGGACGACAGCAAGCGTCCGCCGCGCATCGTCGCGGAACTGGCGATGGCCAAGGTCACGCGTGCAATTTACAGCGAGCGCCAGCTTCAACAGGTGATGGACGATTTCTGGTTCAATCACTTCAACGTCTTCGCCGGAAAAGGCGAAGACCGTTACTACCTCACTTCCTACGAGCGCGACGTCATCCAGCCCCACACTCTTGGAAAATTCAAGGATTTGGTCACCGCTACCGCGAAAAGTCCCGCGATGCTTTTCTACCTTGACAATTTTTTGAGCGCCGACCCTCGCGCCGCGCAGCGTATCGCCATGGAGCGTGCCAGGCGCCAATCGCGCTATGGACCATTCGGCAGACGCTGGCCGCCGCGCCCCCCGCCGAATCCGCAACAAGTCAGCAAAAAAAACGAGCGCGGCCTCAACGAAAATTACGGCCGCGAGCTCATGGAATTGCATACGCTTGGTGTGGATGGCGGCTACACGCAGAAGGACGTCACGGAAGTGGCGCGCGCTTTTACCGGCTGGACGCTCGAAAAGCCGCGCGTCTACGCC
>DATDNK010000329.1:0-14710 GCA_036518275.1 Candidatus Acidiferrum sp. | reverse complement strand
TATCAAGCCGTTGCGCGCGGCCTGGTTTCACTTGATTCCTATCTATGGCTGGTTTTATTGGCCCTACAAATGGCCACGGGAGTTGGCGCGCTTCGTGAATAGCCGTTTTTCCGCCCCATTGATGAGGCCTGAGCGCGCCGGGCTCGCCGTTTTCCTGGCTTTCATCGTATTTCTTTTGCTGGACCGCGGACTTGGCATGATTCTGCTATTCTGGGCCGCTTCGCGTCTGTCACGCTGGCTGCGCCTTGCGTTGGAGATGCGACCAACGCAGCCGCAAGGCCCGTTGCCTTCTTCATGATTTCGTTCTAAGGAGAATCCATGCGGAAAGTGATTCGCTGGCTGCTAGTGTTCGTTTTGATTGGGGGTTTTGTTCCGCTGGCCAGAGGGCAAAATCAGGATCCCACCAATCAGATGGCGCGCGACATCTTCAAGCAGCTCATTGAAATCAACACCACCGACTCAGTCGGCAACGTGACCACCGCTGCCGAAGCCATGGCCCAGCGCCTTCGCAGCGCGGGCTTTGCAGAAGATGACCTCCACGTCGCTGGGCCGAACGACCGCAAAAAGAATCTCGTGGTTCGTTTCCGCGGAACAGGAAAGCACAAACCAATCTTGTTTATTGGACATTTGGATGTCGTCGAGGCGCTCCGAAGCGACTGGAGCATGGACCCCTTCGAATTCATCGAAAAAGACGGCTTTTTTTACGGCCGCGGCACCGAGGACATGAAAGAGGGCGACGCCATCCTGGTGACCAATTTCATCCGCTTGAAAGGAGAGAATTATCTTCCGGATCGCGACTTGATCCTCGCGCTGACCGCCGACGAGGAAGGCGGTACAGCGAACGGCGTGGACTGGCTGCTCAAGCAGCACCGCGACTGGATCGACGCCGAATATTGCATCAATCTGGATGGGGGCGAATTCGAAAAGGAGAATGGAAAGCCGATTCTTGCAGCAATTCAGGCTAGTGAAAAAGTCTATGTCGATTTTCAGTTTGAATCCCTGAATCCCGGCGGCCACAGCTCGGTGCCGACTGCGGACAATGCCATCTATCATCTGGCCGGCGCGCTTGTCCGCTTGCAATCTTTTTCTTTTCCTCTGGCCCTCAACGAAATCACCCGCAACTATTTCGAGCACACCGCCGCGTTGGTTTCGGGGCACGAGTCCGCAGACATGAAGGCCGTTGCGAACGAGCCTCCGGACCCTGCCGCGGCCCGCCGCCTTTCCGAAAATGCGTATTACAATTCGCTGTTGCATACCACATGCGTCGCCACCATGCTTTCGGGCGGCCACGCTCCTAACGCGCTCCCGCAAACCGCGCGCGCCAACGTGAATTGCCGTGTTTTTCCCGGGGAAGATCCGCAGGAAGTCCTCAAAACGCTCGAGCGCGTCGCCAACGACCCCAAAGTAAGAATCAGCATTGTGAAGCAAACAGACCCCGAGGGAAAAGTTGTGCCTGTGGTTCCCGTGCCGCCCTCGCGGCTGGTTCCCGAAGTAACAAACGCTATGAAGAAAACTTTAAGCAATATGTGGCCCGGTATCCCTCTGGTAGCGACCATGTCCACTGGCGCAACCGACGGAAAGTACACGCGCATCGCGGGCATTCCCACGTACGGCATCTCCTGCATGTTCTTTGATAAGAACGACGACCGCTCTCACGGAAAAGACGAGCGCGTTGGAGTTCAGGACTTTTACGATGGCGTAGCTTTCAACTACAGACTAATCCGCGAACTCTCCGCTTCCCAGTAAAAGTAACCGCGCTTCGAAACAGTCCTTGAAAAAAGAAGGCCCGGAGCGGATTTCCTCCGGGCCGAACGATTTTCCAATTTCGATTTTCTATTTTCGAACCTACTGGGGCTTGCCGGGCTGCTGCGGCTCGTTCGGTTTCTGCTCTGGCTGTGTCGCGGTGCTCGCGGCGATTGGCTTTGCAGGTTCTGTGGTGAAGCGCATCAGGTAGGGCATGAACGGCGTCACTTCAAACGGCATCTTCTCGCGTTCCGCAACCGTTCCTATGGGTTTGCTTTTGATAAGTTCCAGCCTGTCGTTCCAGGGATCAAGCTTCACGCGGCCGCCTATCGGCAGCGCCGCGATCATTTGCGGGTTTTGCTTCTGGTCCACCGCATTGGTCTTGAGGTCCGCAATGACCGGCACGCGGTTTCCCAGGTGTCCGCTGATGAGGTTGGGAATTTCTTTTTGCCGCGCTTCCAGAGCTGTCAGGAAAAGTCCGGCGTTGCCGAGCTGATCCTTATACGGCGAGTTCTTCAGGATCTGTATCGCTTTGTCGCTGGCCGCTTTTTCTTCTTCCGGTGTTCGGGCGAAACCGAAGTGACGGAATGTTTCCTTGTCTTCCACGAGCAAGTTGTCGAAGAATCCAAAGGATGGATCCATGCGGTGGCCCAGGACTACGTGCCCTAATTCGTGGGCCAGCATTGTTGCCAGGCTCGCTTCATCCGGGAGCACATCGACTAGGCCGCGGCTTAGCACAATGGTGTGGCCAATAGTGAAAGATTCCAGGGTGGAAGTGGTCAAAACGCGGCAACGTACCTCAGGGTCGGCATCGATATTGTTGGTGACCTCGAGGTTATTGACCACCGTATCCAGCACTTTGTCCACTTCGCCGTGCGGTGCGATTAAGCCGATCCGCTCGAAGCGGTCAATGACGTTGTCTTCCGCCTGGCGGTCCCAGGAGCGCTGCGCCTGAATCGGCGTAAGGTCATTCGCGGTCTTGGTGTCGTCTTGCACGGGAGTCTCGACCAGGATCTTGCTCAACTCCTGTTCCTGGTTGGCATGGCCCAGGTTGTAGCCCCACAGCCGCGTTTGTGCCCGGAAGTCCAGCTTCTTCGTGATTGCGTAATGCATGTCACTTTCCTGGCTGTACACAAACGAGGGCATCCAGAGGCCCGGTTGCACGTTGGTGCGCCAGCTATCGAAATGGAAGTACCAGCTGGAATGTCCGCTGCCGCCGTACCCGCCATTGAACCGCACGATGTTGTAGTCCTGATCCTCCACCCAGATGCGGCCCAGGAACCGTCCTTTTCCGGACTTCTCCAGCGGCGTCACGTCGAACACCAGGCAACGCACCTCACCCAGAAACTCGCGCCGCACGTAATCGAACTTATAGTGCTGTTTGTCGAAGCCGTTGGTGTCGATGAAGATCATCTGCAGGAATCCGCCGGGGATGAACTCCGCCGAGAAGGAGAAGAAGTTACCGATGGCGCCAAAGAACTTCTTCCCTTTGCTATTCGTATCCGTCAGCGAAACGAGGGCAACTCCTTTCGAAAAGTCCGCGCGGCCTAGAAAATACTTGTCGCCGGCCGGCACAGATCCGAGTTCCTTGTCCGCCTTCTGGTTCTGGATATACGTCTCTACCAGCGGCGAGTATTGCCGGATCTGCTGGATGGCCCGGTTCTCGTTGGTAATTACGCGGTCAATTACGTCCGCCATGGTCCGGGCCGGGACCTGATCATCCGGTCTCGGAGTCGCTGCGGCGACCGTCCCCAGCCCGCTCAGCAACACCCCAAAAACAACTGCTGCCACTCTACGCATCTTTATCTCTCCTCAGTAGGCCAAGCGGAATTCAATTCGCACGCGCGCCGGAAAATCCACCGGCTGGCCATCGCGCTTTGCGGGTTTGAACTTGATCTGCTGTGCCGCACGCATGGCGGCCTCGTCGAGCCCGTGACCCAAACCACTGATGACCCGGTTTACCTGAATGCTCCCGTTTGCCAGGAATACCATTTCCAGAACCACGTCGCCTTCAATCTTCAGACTGCGTCCCTCCGCGGTATACTGCGGGCGCGGCTTTTCCAGGATGTCTACAGGCGTCGTGGGGCTTTCGCTGCTCGCTGCTCTTTTCTTTGGCGCTTCTGCAGCTAATGTTTGGTCTGCGAAACCGCCGGCCTGCACGGAGCCTTTTTTCACGGGCGGCGGAGGAGTCGCGATGCCGTTCCCGAAGCCCGTGCTCGCCACCGTTCCGCGAATTCCTTTGTCGCCTCCCGTGCCGTTACCATAGCCCGGTCCACCAGGCAGTGCGGGGGAACCCAGCCGGTTCACGTTGGTTGCATGACTCGGATCACCTTTGCCCGGTATCCCGTTGGGGTCTCCAAAGCCTCCGGTCTGCACTTTGTTGAGCGGAGCAACGACCGTCGCGGGAGCGGCGCTGCCGGTCGACAAATTGCCCACCTTCACGTCGTCTTTCGGACGCTTCGGCTGCTTGGTATCTACTTCCATCTTGACTTGATCAAATTGCGGATTCAGCTCAACCGGCTTCACTTCTACTTTTTTCATCTCCGGCTGGATGGCCTTCGCTGCCAGGAACACGTGAGGCTGTCTTGGATTCAGTTTCGGCGGTTCAGGCGGTACTTCCGGCTTCGGCTTTGGCGCCTTGGGCTTAACTTCGGGTGGCGGTGGAGGAAGCTCTGGAGCGACAGGAACCAGTGTGACCGGCTGCATGAGCTCCGTTGGCCTAAGGTTCAGGGCCGTCTTCATCTGTTCCGGGAAAATCAGGGGAATAAGCAGGAGAAAACCGACGATCGCCATCTGTCCAATGGCGCTGACTCCAAGACGGCTCCAGCGCTTCTTTGGTTCGGGAAGCAGGGCAAGCCGTGCCGATACGGGCCTTGTGCCAATCGCTTTTCTCCAAGCCTGAGGATCGCCTACTCGGCCGCGGTTGGCTTGAAAACCAACACCCATCGTCGTCCTGCGTGGTGGATCTACCATGGTTGTCATCCGCGTGCCGCCTCGTGAAATTCCGTCCAAGGAACAGGGATTTCTACGGGAACCGAGCGATCCCAAGTTCGCTGGCAAATTAGGAAGTGCGCTTCTAGCAGTACCAGAGTACTGACGGAATCTAAGGAGCCTGAATAGGACTTTGGTACCAACGTCGCGAAGTCGCTAATGCTCCCGTAAGCGCACCACTGCACACTTTCTTCTAACCCCGGCGAGGCGGTTTTGGTTGCGGGGCCGAGACCGCAACACGGTCCTAGAATACTCCAATTCCGGTCGTTTGTGTTTTGCTCACCAACTTCCCGTCCCTAGGGCTTATGCTCTAGGATGCAGGGAGCGGCCCTACCGTTGGTCGGCAGTCCGGATTGCCGCTTTTCTCGATTCTGGAAATGGCAGAGGCGAATCCAATGCGCATTGGCCAGGCCCTACCCACGGGGCTTCTGCGCCTGCTCGACGGACGCTCCTCCCTTGTGGAAAAACTCTACGCCCAGTCGCAAGCCGCCCGCTGGCGCCTCTCCTTGGAACGCTTTTCTCTTTCCCTTGAGAGCAGCGCCATGAAGCATTTTGCCGGTGAGTTGGCCACCCTGCAAAAACTCGAGGACTACCTGACGTCCCTTCACGTGGAAGACCTGGCATTAGCGGTCGCGTGCGCCGTGGGATGCGAGTCCGCGTGGGAGCATTTCTTCGCTACTTACAGGCAATATCTTTACTCTGCAGCAGCTGCTATCACCCGGCGTTCAGTGAGCGATCCTTACGCCTGCGAATTTGCCGACTCCTTGTACGCCACGCTTTACGGCAGAGAAACTACCATTGGCCGCGTTTCTCTTTTCAATCATTTTCATGGACGCAGCAAACTTTCCACTTGGCTTCGCGCCGTGCTTGCGCAGCGCTATATCGACGTCTTGCGCCAGGAAAAACGTTTGGAAAGTTTAGAGGACGAAGAAGGCTCGGAGAAAATCCTGCCTGCAAATCAGAACGCCGATTGGGAGCCTGACGATCCGAACCGCTCTCGCTATCTTCATCTGTTGGCTGATGCCTTCCGGCAGGCCATCGCTTCTCTAAATCCGGTGGATCGCACGCGGCTGATTTCTTACTACCTGAAAGACCTTACGTTGGCCGAAATCGGCAAAGCCATGAACGAACATGAGGCCACCGTTTCGCGCAAGCTCGAGCGCATCCGCACCAACTTGAAAGAAAAAGTCTTTGCTATTCTCAAGGCCGGCACCGCCGCCGAAAATGGCCAGGCTCCGCAGGGCGGCCTCGATGACGCCCAAATTCAGCTCTGTTTTGAATATGCCACAGAGGCATGGCCCTTCGACTTTTCTTACTTGTTGGACGCTATTCCGCCGAGGCGCGGTGTTCCCAAGAGGTCTCCGCCCGATGGTTAAGGCGCAAGGGTGCAAGAGAAGTTGGGATAGGCCGTTCTAACTAGGAGAGATGCAGGGATGGCTGCTGAAGAAGACAAAAAGTTTCATGCCGTTTTGGGCGGATTTCTGATCAACGACCTTCGTGGCCGGGCCGATCATATTCATTGCCCGGAATCCGACGTGCTCGCCGCTTACCACGAGCGCTCGCTGCTTCCCGAAGAAATGAATCTGTGGAAGGAACACATCGTGGGCTGCGCGCGCTGCCAAGCGATTCTTTCTGAACTCGAAGCCACCGATTCCATTCCGCTCCAGGTCGCAGAGAAAGAAGAAGTCTTGCGCGCTGCTGCGGCCGCACCAGCGGCAGTTGTGAGTCAAGGACGAACCGTGGCACCGGCAAAAGAAAAACTTCGAGCGTTCCGCCTCTCGCGCGGCGTGCGCTGGCAATGGCTCGCTCCCGCGGGTGCCGTGGCCGCGGGTTTGCTCGTCTGGGTGGCCTGGCATGAGAATCAGCCGCCGCAGGTCCAGGTTCCCGCAGAAACGAAAGTGGCGCGAATGGAGTCCCCTGTCGCATCAGCCCCGCAGCCACCAGCCACCCAGCAAGTCCCAACGTCTTCATCGCTGGAACAGGCACAAGATCAAGGGGCTAGATTCTCCAAGGACCAAGCCGCCATCGGCAGAACTGTCTCTGCGAAAAAGGAGGCGGAGGAAAAAAGCCTCAAACAACTCAAAGAATCTGAATCCCGCGCTACGGCCACTCTTGCCGAGCCTTCCGTTGCCGATAAATTTAAGCAACTAGAAAAACCCGCGCCTTCCGCCGACAAAGAACGAGTCCGACTTGAAGAAACTGGCCGCGACCTGGCGGCCGCAAACCGTGCCCAAAACCAGCCTGCTCAAGACGCCAAAGCGGCAGCGGTTGGAGGTTTGTCGCAAACCGTGGAAGTACAAACGCAAACCGCGAGCGCACCTATTCAAAACGAGCAAACGCAGCAAGCCGCGCAAAACCAGTTGAACGCGCAGAAGCTTCCTGCTCCTAGTCCTGTCGGCCAGGCAGAGGAAACTGCTAAGGCAAAATCTAAGTCTACGCATGCCCTTCGTGCCCTCGAGTCCGCGCCCCCCGCCGCTCCCGCCGCCATGCAACTCGCAGCCGTGTACAATCCGCATCTTATCCCTGTGCCGCACACGAAAATCCTCTGGCGCGTGGGTCGTGCGGGCCTCATTGAGTTCTCCAGGGATGCCGGTGCTTCCTGGTTGCAGCAAACCAGCAAAGTGTTTGTGGATTTGACAGCTGGTTCCGCTCCTTCGGACAAGGTTTGCTGGATCGTGGGCCGCGCTGGAACCATTCTTCTCACCACCGATGCGGGGGCGCATTGGGCCACGGTTCATTCGCCCCTCGACGAAGATTTGGGTGGCGTTCGCGCCACCGATGCGGTCCATGCCACTATCTGGAATCTAGGCAATACAAAAGTCTTCGAAACCTCCGACGGCGGCGCAACCTGGAAGCCCCCGGCCTCCCAATAATTATTCGTTTCTTCTCCTCTTTGTCTTCTCCGTGCTCTCCGTGTCCTCTGTGTTAGAAAAAAGGCGTAAACTTCAACCCGGCCCTACCCGGCGGGTCCCATTCGCATGAATTCAACTTTGCGCTTCCTACTGCAAGAAATTCTTCCCATAACGTTCTAAGCTAGAGGCAAATTTCAGATTGAGGAGAAAGTGAATGAAAATCCCCCGAACCCAGTCCAGCGCGCCTTGGCTCGCCGCGATTGCAGCGGCCGCTGTGCTTGCAGCTAGCGCAGTGTTCGCCTACCCGGCGACTCGCAGCAACAGAGCTTCAACATCCCAGGAAAAGGAAGTTGGCCGTGCCGCCCCCGACCAATCCACCAGCTTGAATGACCAAACAGACCTCAACGTCACCGTCTACAATTCCAACATTGCGCTGGTGCGCGATGTTCGCAATCTCATGCTTCCCAGCGGCACGTTTCGCCTGAAGTTCATGGATATCGCCGCCACCGTCAATCCGGCCACCGTTCATTTCCGCTCGCTCACCGACCCGGACAAGTTGAGCGTCATCGAGCAGAATTACGAGTACGACCTCCTCGAGCCCGCCAAGCTGCTGCACAAAAATGTCGGCAAGGAAGTCACCCTGGTACGCACCTATCAGGAAAGCGGAACCACCAAGCATGAGGAAATCAAAGCCATCCTGCTGTCAGATAACAATGGCCCCATTTGGAAAATCGGAAATGACATCGTCACCGGAATGTTTGCCGAAAGCTACCGATTCCCCGAAGTTCCCGCGAATCTTTACGACCGCCCCACGCTGCTCATGTCGCTCGAAAATTCCGGCCCGCGCAAGCAGCAGATTGAAGCTTCTTACCTCGCAAACAATCTTTCCTGGAACGCCGACTACGTTCTGACTGTTGCGCGCGACGACAAGAACGCCGACCTCGACGGCTGGGTTACCGTAACCAACAACAGCGGCACAGCTTTTCACAACGCGCATCTCCAGCTTGTTGCAGGCGAACTAAACCGCGTCGCACCTCCTCCTGCCGCGCCCATGGCAGCTCGAGAAATGGTGATGAACAAGGCGGTCGCACAGCAATTCCAGCAGGAAGCCTTCAGCGAATACCATCTCTACACGCTGGGGCGCAAGACTTCCGTCGAAGACAAGGAAAGCAAGCAGATCAGTTTGCTCCAAGATTCAGGCGTTCCGGTCGAGAAGCTTTTTGTCGTCAACGGCCAATACTATTACTATCGCAATCAGCAGGCGCCCGGCGCTCCGCTGAAAGATCCCGTCCTCGTCTACTACAAATTCAAAAACGAAGAGAAAAACGGCCTCGGGGTCCCTCTTCCCGCCGGCAACGTTCGCGTTTACCAGAAAGATTCAAAGGGCGGCATTCTCTTTGCCGGGGAAGACCACATCGACCACACGCCGAAGGATGAACAGGTCAGCATCCACATCGGCAACGCGTTCGATGTTGTCGCCGAACACAAACAAACCGACTTCAAACACGTCGATACCCACACATGGGAATTCGAGTACGAAGTCACTCTACGCAACCACAAGGACATTCCTATCGTCGTGCAGGTCAACGAGCCCATCGGCGGCGACTGGGAGATGCTTTCTTCCACCTTCAAGTTCACGAAAACGGCGGCCTTCGCAGCGCAGTTCAACGTGCCCGTGGCCAAGGACGGCACATCCGTCCTCAAGTACCGCGTCCGCGCTCGTTGGTGAACCCAATTCTTGCTGCAGTCATTTCGAACAGCGCTTGGTGCGCAACAACGTCGAGTAGCGCCATCCCGGTATCGTCTCGCCCCTGAAGTGGGTGCCTCCGCCATCACAAAATGAGGGCGCGCTTGTTCCGCCACATGCCCCTATGAAACATTTGTTGCACTTTCGCTTAGCCGGCGTTTTGATGACAAAATGCCTTGACAGGATTCTTTTGCGCCCCTAGAGTTACGCGCACTGGGGAATATAAGGTCTTTGCATCACCTGTTGCACATGACCGCCCGTATTTAATGGTCGCGCAAGCAATCATGTGCCACAGAAAACGGGGTAAACTGCCACACCTGGCGTGGGAGACTCACATGGATCGCACCGTTTTTTCTCATTCTGGCTGCTCTTGGCTATGCCGCGCATTTCCAGAACATTTGCAGCGCCTTGCCATTTGTCTTCTTCTCGGAGCCCTTTCTTGCGCCCCCGCGGTCTTTGCGCAAACCACGTCCACAATTGAGGGCACTGTCACCGATCGTCAGGGTCTGGCCATCTCCGGCGCGGAAGTCAGCATCGCTTCGGACACGCTTGGCGTCAGCAAGAAGACCACCACGGACGCGAGCGGGAACTATTCGATTGCCGCTCTCCCCGCGGGCCTTTACACATTGACCGTCTCCCGCACCGGATTCAGCACCCAAGTCTTCAAGGACCTGGAGATTACCCTCAACCGCACGCTTAAATTTAATGCCTCCCTCGACGTCGGCGCTGTGGCTCAGAGGGTAGAAGTCTCTGCGGAGATTCCACTGCTTGAAACCACGGCTTCCTCACAAGGCGCGACTATCGTTCCCAGCCAGATCGTGGATATGCCCATCAACGGAAGGAATTATCTGGACCTGATGCAGTTGGTCCCCGGCGTGGCCATTAACCGGCAAGCCGACCTCCATAGCGACAACGCCACGCCGGTCCTCGGCGAGCGCGCCAACAACACCGGCTTCCTCATCGATGGTCTCTCGAACCAGAACGAACTTGCGGGCGGCCCCGCCGCGCAGTTCAACCAGGACACCATCGCCGAGTTCCAGGTGCTCACCACCGGCTATAATGCCGAGTTCGGCCATGCTTCTGGAGGCGTCGTCAACGTCATCACCAAGTCCGGCAGCAATGGTCCCCATGGTCTCGCGTCCATCTACCATCGCAACAATGCGTTCGACAGCTCCGACATTCCGGGAACCTTCGCGGGCTCCGGCATTCCCGGGCAAACCGAGCCGCCTTATCTCCTGCGTTGGGACTACGACCTCGCCGGTGGCGGCGCCATGGTTCACGACAAAGCCTTTTGGTTCGGCTCCGCCGAAAATATTCACGAAAATCAGCAGCTCAATTTCGTCCCTCCTCCAAACACTCCTCAATTCCTGCTCAACAACGAAGAACGCTTTAACGAGCCAACCACCAATAACGAGACACGCCTCTTTGCCAAGTTGGATCAAACGCTTCGCGCCCACCATCTGACCGAGCAGGTGAATTACACGAACCTGCATATCGACAGCGACAATCCGCTATCTTTGTCGACTTCGCTTCCCTCCACGCGCACGAACCTCGGCGACCGCAACCTTCTGCTTGGATTTAGCGATGTCGTTACTTTTGGAGATTCCGGGAGCCCGTTCATTTTGAATCTTCGCGGCCAGTACCGCGGCGAGTCGACCCTAGACAGCGCTGCTCATCCTCAGGCGGGTCCCGACACAAGATTCAACATCTTTAGTAGTTTCACTACGAATACTCTTTTTGGAGATTCGGGCTTTGTTAATTATGGCGCAACGCGCACCCCGTCCAACATCGATCAAAAATATGGAACCTTCGGCGCTAACCTCGCTAAAACCCTCGACCGTCACACGCTGAAGTTTGGCTGGGACTTCGAACGTACTCAAGTCGACGGCGTGGAAGCCAACGTCCAGCAAGATCAACTTTTCGCCACCGTGGCCGACTATTTGCAGTTTGGCCCCATCGATGCCGGCTTTTTTCTCCTTGCCACTACCGGTGGCGCCACCCCGCAAGGCAACGACATCAAGCTTCGCAACAACTACGACGGCTTCTGGATTCAGGATGACTGGAGGATCCGGCACAACCTAACGTTCAACGGGGGACTCCGCTGGGACTACGACTCTGCATTCGACAAGAAGAACAATTTTTCTCCCCGTGTCGGTTTTGCGTGGTCGGCTACGCCGAAAACGGTTGTCCGCGGCAGCTTTGGCCTTTTCTACGACCACTTCCGGTTGGGCCTTGTCCGCGACGTGCCGGGCTTTGGCGGCGCCAATATCCAGATAAGTCAGCCTCTCTCGTTTCCACGACTCTTTTACGGGAATCCCACCTGGGCTCCGGCCCTCTTTGGTTTGTGCGTATCCACGAGCGAAACCGACGCGCAGCTCATGACGCAGCCCGGCTTTTGCATACCGCCCGGTGCCTTTGGGCCGGCGTTTCCCGGCGAGCCTGCCAAATACGGAATCGACCATCTCAATGGGATCGGCACGACACCTATACCTGCGAACTCGGTGGTCACAGTGAACAATGTGCAGCAGCTCTCCGGATTGAGCCCCTCTGATTTCCTCACTGCAGCGGACACAGCTACGGCGATGCCTCCTAATTTCTGGTTTTGGGGACCCTTCGGAGCGCTCTCCTTCAATGTCCTGCAGCCCGGCAGCTACCCCGTGACCATCGATCCGCGTTTTGCCACTCCCTTTACCTACAGCTATACCTTCGGCGTTCAGCGTCAACTCGGCAACGACTGGGTCATGTCTGCGGACTACTATCACAAGGACATCGAAAACCTTCTTGGCGTTCGCGAGACCAACATTCCTTTTGCCGACCGGCTCACTAACAGGCCTTCGGTCACACCCGTCAACGGTTTCGGCCCTTGGTACCGCGGCACGTACGACGCTGGAATCCTCTCCTTCGAAAAGCGCCTCAGCAAGCGCTTCACTATTGGCGGCAGTTACGCCTATGTGTCCGAAAACGACGACGCACGCGATTCCAACCTCGGAACCAGCACCCTTTCCGCTGCTTCCGGCTCTTTTCCCACGGATAGCTTCGTTGGCATCCCACCCGTTGTGACTGATCCGGGAAATATTGCTCAGGGCGGCAACTGTACCGGTGGCACCAATGCTACTGCTGCGTTCACTGCCTGCAACGGCAACCACGTCCCCAAGGCCGGGGTTTTTTACAACGGTCCTGCGCTCGATAGCGGCCCGTCGGATTTTGCATTGCGCCACACCTTCGAGATCCACGGGCTAGTGAATCTGCCATGGAAGATTCAGCTCAGCAGCCTGCTCCGCGCACAAAGCGGTTTCCAGTACACTGCTGCAGCGCTCGCACCTATCGATCAGGATGGAAACGGCAGCTTTACTGGCCGCGATCTCCAAACCGGTCGCAACGCCTTTCGTGCCCCCGCTTTTGTCAACATGGATATGCGTGTAGCCAAAACCTGGGTCATTCGCGAGCGATTCCGCGTCCAAGGCCTGTTTGAATTCTTCAACCTCTTTAACACCGGCAACGCCGCCGCCATACAAACTCAGCAGGGTCTGATGCCCGACACCTTCGGCACCGTCTCCGAATGGTTGCCGGGACGGCAGGGTCAGTTCGGCCTGCGCCTCGAATTCTGAGCCGCCGGAGACGGTCGTCGCCTCACTGCGCCGGGGCTGGGTCCCTCCGCGCCGGAGTAAAAGCAATACTTGAGCTGCCGCCAAACTCACTTGTGCTGCTGTGCGATGCGGGTTTGCACGGCTTTGCGGGTGGCCACCAGGGTGGCGGTCAGCGTTTCTTTGGGGATGCTTGTGACAAACGGTTTGATCATCCAGCTCAAGACCACGGGAATGTCACGCGTCAGGGAGACCACTTCGCTCTGGACGTATACGCCGCCGTCGCCCTCTTCCATCCGCCACCAGGTTTCCATGCGCCACAGGAATCCACCGTCGTCGCCCGGCGGTTTTTCGCGCTCGTCGCTCTTGCCCGGATTTTCCACTTCGGCGATGCGCACCGCAGAGCTCCGGCTGTGCGCGTGCTCCGGTCCGTCATGGAAATAGTCAATCTCATGTTCGGTGTTCAGCACCACGGTGATGACCTTGTGCCGGCGAAAGCGCAGGAACACGCGAAAGTGCTCGCCATTCCGCGACTCAATTTTCGACCGTTCCACATCCGGGCCGTAGTACACCGAGTGTTTGTCGTAATCTTCGAGCATGCCCAGGGCATCCTCGAGCTTGGCTCCGGGGATGAACACGACGCCTACCCAGTGATGGATGATCCCGCTGGGACACACGATGGGCTTTCCCCCATCGAGCGTCTCGAGCCTCTTCATCTTCACTTCGCCGCGTTTCAGGGCCGCATAGGCCGCCTCGCGTTCCTGCGCAGGTAGGTCGTCGATCCAAAGCAGGTTCGTGCCGCGCTTCAGCTCCTCGTCGTTTCGCGATTCCGTGAGTTTCATGTAGCGCTCGAATGCCGCGAGGGTATTGGAATGCAGCTTCGCGGGTTCTGGCTCCGCGCCTTGCGCGAAGTTAGCAACTGCCGGGTACAAGATGGCCACAGCCAGCAAGTTAGTCCGGAATGCAGCCCAGCTGTCGCGCATGACTTTCACCTGTCGCACCGTTCTGTCATTGTGCACCCGCAGTGCGCTGCCAACGCATTGATTTTGCAGCCCTTCGATCCCTCATCCTCGGTTGCAGCGTTTGGGAATGCATGCGGCGCGCCGATCCACGCGATGGCGGGCACAACGATTCCAAGACCATCAGATTCCGGCAAACCGTATCTTGGGTGGACGGCGTTGGACAACGAAGCGGACGTTATTCAGCAGGAAGCCGATTTCCATGGGGGCTGCAGAAGTGGCGGGTTGGGTAGCTCGCACACGGTCCCTTTCGGGGCCGCTGTCCCCGCGCGGCCCCCAACCCGTTCTTGGGACGTTACGCGGAGCCTTTGGAGGCCACAATGGGTCGCGGGAGCCAGCGTACAGGGTACGCGGGTCGTAGTACGATATGGGCATTCTGGCGGGCAGCCTGATTTGTGGGTTTCCCGCTAAGCCATTTAGTATCAGCTATATACAATGGCTGAATCGAAATTACGAAGCTCCCCCCAGGCTGCATAGTACTGTCCTCGTCCTGCGATTTCTGGGACCTAGCAGTTCAGCGAAACAGACTTGGGACATACCAGTGTGCGTAGGTGGCGAATCCCAGGAACAGCACGAGCCACCAGAGCGCAAGCACGGTGCGCATCCAGATTTTGTAGCGCGTGAGCCGGAGCTTCTCCGGCAAAAGGCGGGTGCCTACGGCAAGCAGGGTGTACAAGGCCGCGAGTTCCGCAGCGCTTCCAAGCGTTGCGTGCGCCGTGGCCAACGCGAAGTACGGCTTCGCAAGCCTTGTCGGGATCCTGGGAAGCACTTGCA
>DATDNK010000328.1:0-4878 GCA_036518275.1 Candidatus Acidiferrum sp. | reverse complement strand
GTTTGGCAGCTTCGCCGTATTTTTGCTTCACCACTTCCTGGATGTTTGGTTCGCTCATAGAGTTCCTCACTTTGAAATCTGTCCGACGGATTCCGCCGGGACCGCGCGCGAGCGCGTGCAGCATTCCTCGTACAGAAAACTCAAAACTTCTCGCAAAGCATCTGTGTCCGCCGAGTACCAGAGATATGTGCTCGCGCGGCGTACTTTCACAAGCCCAACTTGTTTCAACTTTTCCAAATGATGGGAGAGCGTCGAGGCGGGGATTCCCAGTTCCTCCTGAACCTCACCGGCAACCATCCCCTCAGGGTGAGCCGCGAGGAGCAGGCGAAGTATCTGCAAGCGAGGCTCAGCCCCGAGCGCGGAAAAGCGCTCGGCGGTGCGAGTAACCAAAGGAGGATCGGGCTTGCGCATTTTTCCATATTTGCGGAAATATGGAAAAATGTCAACTACCGCTTCACCTCCCAACGTTTTTCACCTTCGCGGCATCCTAGCTCCCGGGGCCGCGAGCTCTGGAAACGCCCATGGAATTGACTTTTGACCTGCTTTCTACCGCATGGGATACTTTTAAGTTCTGGGACGATCATGAACCTTCAACGGATAGCCCTTCTTACAATTACTCTCGGTTTCGCTGCCGCGTCCGGCATAGCGCAGGCGCCGCAGAACCCTGCCGCTGAGCAAAAGAGTCAGGCTTCCGCCGCAACAAAAGATCCCTTTGAGGGCAAACCAGCCACCTCCGAAAAAGATTCCGCGCGCGCCGAAGCCTATTACAACTACACCATGGGTCACATTTACGAGCAGCAGTATGAGGCCTCGAGCAACCCGGACTACGCCACCAAGGCCATCGAAGCCTACAAAAAGGCTTATGCGCTGGACCCGAAATCGCCCGTAATTGGCGAGCGGCTCGCGGAAATGTATTGGAAAGCGCAGCGAACCAAGGAAGCGGAAAACGAAGCGAAAGACATCCTGAAGCGCGACCCCAGCGACGTGCAGTCGCGGCGGCTGTTGGGGAGAATTTATCTGCGCAGCCTGGGAGACGTGAACGCCGGCAGCGGGCAATCCGAAACTGCCAACAAAGCCATCGAACAATTCCGCGAGATCAACCGGCTGGATCCCACGGACACGGAATCCGCGCTGTGGCTGGCGCGCCTGTATCGGCTGAAGAACGAGCACGACAAGAGTGAACAGGTTTTGCGTGGCGTCTTGAAAAGCGATCCGGACAACGAGCAAGCCGTGGAGCAATTGACTCAGCTTTTGATGGATGAAGGCAAGTCCGACGAAGCGGTAAAGCTCTTGGAGGGAATTACTGAGCATTCGCCCACGCCGGTCTTGTTGGACCTGCTCGGAGACGCTTACACGCAGGCGCACGACCTGCCGAAAGCGGAAACTGCTTACCGCAAAGCTGCGGATATGGACCCTTCGGAACTCAGCCATCAGCGTGGGCTGGGGCAAACCCTGCTGGCCGAAGAGAAATACAAGGAAGCGCTGGCCGTTTACCAGAAACTGTCCGACCTGATGCCCGACGATTCCGACGTGTATCTGCGAATCGCGCAGATTTACCGGGAACTTCATCAACTCGATAAGGCGGAAGAGAATCTTGTTAAGGCGCGCCAGTACGCGCCCGGCAGCCTTGAGGTGATGTACAACGAGGGGATGCTGTACGAATCGCAGGGTCGCTACGAGGATGCGATTCGCGTTCTTTCCGACGCTGTCACGGGAATCAAGGGTCAATCCGCGACGATGCCCTCGCGCCGGAGATCGCTCTCCATTTTGTACCAGCAACTCGGGCAGCTTTACCGCGAAGTGCAGAATTATCAGGCCGCGGTTTACACGTTTGAAGAATTGGGTCATCTGGGTGACGAGGAAGACCGGCGCGCGCGCATGATGATTATGGACACCTATCGCGCCGCCAAGGATTTACCAAAAGCATTGCAAACGGGCAAGGAGGCGATGGCCAAGTACCCGGCGGACCCGGGCATTCGCACGAGCTATGCGCTGCTGCTTGGGGAAAATGCGCAAACCGATGACGCCGTCAAAATCTTGCGCGCCCAGTTGCGTGGAGACACCACCGATCGAGATACCTATCTCAACATCGCGCAAGTCTATGAACGCGGCCGGCGTTACAAGGAAGCCGAGGAAGCGGCGCGTGCCGCGGAAGTCCTGCCCGGCCAGCCGCGCGACAACGAAATGGTTTGGTTCCTCCTCGGCGCCATTTATGAACGGCAGAAGTTTTATGACAAGGCCGAGGAACAGTTCAAAAAAGTGCTGGCTGTGAATCCCAAGAACGCGCCTGTGCTAAATTACTACGGCTACATGCTTGGGGACTTGGGAATCCGCTTGGACGAAGCGCAATCCCTCGTTGAGCGCGCACTGAAGGAAGAGCCTTACAACGGCGGCTACCTCGACAGCCTCGGATGGATTTATTTCAAGGAAAATCGCGCCGCCGACGCGGAGGCCACCCTCCGCAAAGCCCTGGCGCGTGAGGGGCACGACCCAACGATCCACTCCCACATGGGTGATGTCTACGCCAAGCGCGGCCGGCAAGACTTGGCTGCCGCGGAATGGGAGAAGTCATTGCTCGAATGGCGCAGATCTCTGCCAGCGGACCTTGAATCTGACAAGGTGGCGGAACTCGAGAAGAAGCTTTCGCAATCCAAGCATCGCGTGGCGCAGAAATCCACCGCCACGGACGCCAAACCTTAATCTACGAATGACCGAAGTTCGCATCCCAGCCTTCGCGAAAATCAATCTGCGCCTGGAGATTTTAGGGAAACGTGCGGATGGCTATCACGAGCTGCGCACGATTTTTCAAACCCTTTCTCTGCATGACGACCTGCGACTGCGGACCTCAAAGCGGCCGGGAATCTCACTGACAATTCAAGGAAACAACGCGCTAGCCTCGGAGCCTCTGCAAAAGAATCTGGTCTATCGCGCCGTGGCCGCCGTAAAGCACAAGCTGAAAATCGGCGGCGGCGTGGAAATTGTGCTCAAAAAAAGAATTCCTGCTGGCGGTGGTCTTGGTGGAGGATCCAGCGACGCCGTCGCCGCGTTGCTGGGTTACTTGCAGCTTACAAAAAAGAGATTGGCACCCGCGCAAATGTTGGAAATCGCCGCTTCCCTGGGCGCGGACGTGCCGTTCTTCCTTTTAGGTGGGCGGGCTTTAGGCGTGAACCGTGGCGATGAGATTTACCCGCTACAGGACATCCCCAAACTGCATGTGCTCGTGGTCGTGCCGCAAGGGATTCGCGTGCCCACACCCGAGGCCTTTCGCTGGGTAAACGCCAAGCCTCTCGGTTTGACAAAATCGGAGGCAGACCCTAAACTCTTACAGTTCTGTGCTCTATCCTGGAGCGCGCAAGGAAGCGGCCTTTCCAACGATTTTGAGGGGCCGGTTCTCCGGCGCCATCCCCGGCTTGGTCAAATCAAGCGGGCCTTGCTCCAAAGAGGAGCGACAGAAGCCTCGCTGGCGGGTAGCGGTTCGGCGGTGTTTGGAATTTTCCCGAGCCCAGCGATGGCGCGCCGAGCCGCTGTGGGGTTTCCGCACGATCAGACCTTCGTTTGCGAGACGCTCTCGCGCGAGAGGTACGCTCGTAGGATGCGCATCGCTAGATAGGGGAGCGTGTGCGCGAAGTGGAATCGGCCTTCAGCGACTCTTCGTGTCCATCTTGAATGAGGAATCATCCGGCCCAAGCAAGAGATAGTGCTCGGCCGCTGAGCGGCTGCGCGGAGAACTGGCGTCGTGAATGACGACCGATTCAAGATTTTCTCGGGGACCGCAAACCCCGTGCTCGCGGAGAGCATCTGCCGTCACTTGGATGTGCCGCTGGGTAAAGCCCTGCTAGGGCGCTTTAGTGACGGCGAGATTTATTTCCAGATTTTGGAGAACGTGCGCGGAGCGGATGTCTTCGTCGTGCAGCCGTGCCATCACCCGGTGGATAACCACCTGCTCGAGCTGCTGCTGATGATTGATGCTTTCAAGCGCGCATCGGCGTGGCGCATTACCGCGGTGCTGCCGTATTACTGCTACGCGCGGCAGGACCGCAAGGACAAGCCGCGCGTCCCGATCTCCGCGAAGCTCGTGGCCGACCTGCTGGAAACCGCAGGCGCAAGCCGGGCGCTGACGTTGGATTTGCACGCGCCGCAGATTCAAGGCTATTTCGACGTGCCCGTAGATCATTTGTACGCATCGCCGGTACTTGTCGAATACTTCCGGCACTTGAAGCTGCCGAATCTCACGGTGGTTGCGCCGGATGCGGGTGGCGTGGAACGGGCGCGCTTTTTTGCCAAGAAGCTCGATGCGCCGCTGGCCATCGTCGACAAACGGCGCGTGGATGTGGACGTGAGTGAAGTGATGAACCTGATCGGCGATGTGCGCGGCCGCAGCGCGCTAGTGGTGGACGACATCATCGATACCGCGGGAACGTTGGTGAAAACCGCCGAGGCGTTGCTGCGCGAAGGAGCTACGCAGGTATACGCGGCTTGCACGCACGCGGTGCTGTCCGGGCCGGCCATCGAGCGGCTCCAGAAGTCCAAGATCTACGAGGTGGTGGCCACGGATTCCGTGCCGCTCAATGAAGCGGCGAAGAAGATGGGAAAGATTAGAGTTTTGAGTGTGGCGGACCTGCTGGCCCGCGGCATTCGCTCGATTCACGAGGAAACCTCGATCAGCGAACTATTTATTTAAGGTGAGCTGGGTTTTACGAGTCACTTGTCACCGGCAGCGATAAAGAGATTCAGAAGGAAGGGAACAAGGCCATGGCACAGAAGGCGGAACAGATTGTAGTGGAAAGCGCTCCCCGCGACACGCGGGGCAAAAACGAAGCGCGGAGACTTCGCCAGACCGGCAAAGTCCCCGCGGTTTTGTACGGCGGCAAGAGCGGC